>NZ_CP107982.1:1261428-1576785 GCF_036104975.1 Amycolatopsis sp. NBC_00355
ACGCTGCTGCAGGCCCTGGGCGACGCCGGGATCGGCGCGCCGCTGTGGTGCGTGACCCGCGAAGCCGTCGCCGTCTCGCCGGGCGAGCCGGTCGCCCGGCCCGCCCAGGCCGCGGTCTGGGGCCTCGGCCGCGCCGCCGCGCTCGAACTGCCGCAGCGCTGGGGCGGCCTCATCGACCTCCCGGGTGACCTCGACACCGAGGTGCCTAGACGTCTCTCCGCCGCGCTGGCCGGTGCCGACGGCGAGGACCAGCTGGCGATCCGCCCCGCCGGAGTGTTCGGCCGCCGCGTCGTCGCCGCTCCGGTCACGACCCGCCGGTCGCGCGCCGACGTCACGGGCGGCACCACCCTGATCACCGGCGGCACCGGAGCGCTCGGCGCCGTCACCGCCCGTCTCCTGGCCGGCGCCGGCCGCACCCACCTGCTGCTGCTCAGCCGCCGCGGGGCCGACGCACCAGGCGCGGCTGAACTCCGCGACGAGCTGACCGAGCTGGGCGCCGAGGTGACGATCGCCGCGTGCGACGTCGCCGACCGCGCCGCCCTCGCCGCCGTACTGGCCACCATCCCCGAAGACCGGCCGCTGACCGAGGTCGTGCACACCGCCGGTGTGCTCGACGACGCCGTCCTCGACTCGCTCACCCCCGAGCGGTTCGCCGCCGTGCACCGCGCCAAGGTCACGTCGGCGATGCACCTGCACGAGCTGACCCGCACCGCCGACCTCGCGAACTTCGTACTGTTCTCCTCGGTCGCCGGCACCTTCGGGTCCGCCGGCCAGGCCGGGTACGCGGCCGCGAACACAACCCTCGACGCGCTCGCCGAGCACCGCCGCGGCCTCGGCCTGACCGCGACATCCGTCGCGTGGGGCCCGTGGGCGGGCGACGGCATGCTCGAAGCCGGGGTCGCCGAGCGCGCCCGCCGCGGTGGTCTCACACCGATGGACCCCGAACGCGCGAGCGCCGCGCTGGAGCGGGCGCTCGGGCACGACGACACGACGGTCGCCGTCGCCGACATCGACTGGACCCGGTACGCACCCGTGCTTTCCGGGCTGCGGCCGAGCCCGCTGCTCAGCGGCATCCCGGCCGCGAAAGACGTCCTGGCGGCGTTGCGCGGCTCGTCGCCGCGCGGCGACGAAGGCCTTCGCGCCCGCTTGGCGGCCGTGCCCGAGCACGACCGCTTCGACTTCCTGCTCGGCCTGCTGCTGGAACAAGTCGCCCTGGTCCTCGGGCACGCCGGGACCGGCGGTGTCGCGGCCGACCGCGCGTTCCGCGACCTCGGTTTCGACTCGCTCACCGCGGTCGAACTCCGCAACACGCTGACCCTGGCGACCGGGCTCGACCTGCCGCCGTCGCTGGTCTTCGACCACCCGACCCCGGAAGTCCTGACCGAGTACCTGCTCGGCGAGCTGGCCGGCACCCTCGAAACGCCGGTCCGACTGGTCACGGGCGCCGCGGCGGCGGACGACGACCCGATCGTCATCGTCGGCATGGGCTGCCGGTTCCCCGGCGGCGTCGACGGTCCCGAGGACTACTGGCGCCTGCTCGCCGGCGGCGAAGACGGCATCTCCGCGTTCCCGGACGATCGCGGCTGGGACCTGGGCATGCTGGCCTCCGGCTACGAATACGCGCTGACCGGCGGTTTCCTCGACGGCGTGGCGGGTTTCGACGCGGACTTCTTCGGTATCTCGCCGCGGGAAGCCGTCGCGATGGACCCGCAGCAGCGGCTGCTCCTCGAAGTCTCGTGGGAAGCGCTGGAGCGCGCCGGCATCGACCCGGCCACCCTGCGCGGCGGCGACACCGGCGTGTTCGTCGGCACCAACGGCCAGGACTACGTGAACCTGCTCGCCACCTCCAGCGAGGACGTCCAGGGCCACCTCGCCACCGGCAACACCGCGAGCGTGATGTCCGGCCGGCTGTCCTACACCCTCGGCCTGGAAGGGCCGTCGGTCACCGTCGACACCGCGTGCTCGTCGTCGCTGGTCGCGCTGCACTGGGCCGCGCAGGCCCTGCGCCGCGGCGAGTGCGGCGCCGCACTCGTCGGCGGCGTCACCGTGATGTCCACCCCGAACTCCTTCGCCGAGTTCGCCCGCCAGGGCGGCCTCGCCGCCGACGGCCGCTGCAAGCCCTTCGCCGACGCCGCCGACGGCACCGGCTGGTCCGAAGGCGCCGGCATGCTTGTCGTGGAGCGGCTTTCCACCGCCCGCGAGCTGGGGCACCCGGTGCTGGCGGTGCTGCGCGGCACGGCCGTCAACTCCGACGGCGCGTCCAACGGCCTGACGGCCCCCAACGGCCCGGCCCAGCAACGCGTCATCCGCCAGGCCCTGGCCGACGCCGGACTGTCCACATCGGACGTCGACGCTGTCGAGGCCCATGGCACCGGCACGGTCCTGGGCGACCCGATCGAGGCGCAGGCGCTGCTGGCCACCTACGGCCGCGACCGCGACGGCGAGCCGCTCTGGCTCGGCGCGGTCAAGTCCAACCTCGGCCACACTCAGGCCGCGGCCGGCGTCGCCGGGGTCATCAAGATGATCCTGGCCCTGCGCCACGGCGAACTCCCGCGGACGCTGCACGTCGACGAGCCGTCGAGCCGGGTCGACTGGACCGCCGGGGCGGTGAAGGTGCTGACCGAGCACCAGACCTGGCCCGAGACCGGCCGCCCGCGCCGCGCCGGCGTCTCGTCGTTCGGCCTGAGCGGCACCAACGCCCACGCGATCCTCGAACAAGCCCCTCCCGCGCCGGAAGCTCCCGTCGCGGCCGAACCCGCGACCGTGCCGCTGCTGCTGTCCGCGCGCACCCCGCAGGCCCTCGCCGCGCAGGCCGGGCAGCTGCACGACCTCCTGTCCGCGGAGCCCGCACCCGTCGGGTTCGCCCGGGCGCTGGCCACCACGCGCACGGCGTTCGAACACCGCGCCGCGATCGTCGGCGACGACCCGCTGGCCGAACTCGCCGCCCTCGCCGCGGGGGAAACCCCGGCCACGGCGCCCGCGCGCTCGCGGGCCAAGAGCGCGTTCGTCTTCGCCGGTCAGGGCGCCCAGCGTCCCGGCATGGGACACGAGCTGTACCGGCGGTTCCCGGTGTTCGCCGCCGCGCTCGACGCCGTCTGCGCCCACCTCGACCCGCACCTGGACCGCCCGCTGCGGGAAGTCCTGTTCGCCGAGCCGGGTACCCCCGAGGCCGCGCTGCTCGACCGGACCGACTGGACCCAGCCCGCCACCTTCGCCCTGAGCGTCGCGCTGTACCGGCTGCTGGAATCCTTCGGCGTCAAGCCTTCTTGGCTCGTCGGGCACTCCGTCGGCGAGATCGCCGCGGCCCACGTCGCCGAGGTCCTGTCCCTGGCCGACGCCTGCACGCTCGTCGCCGCCCGCGGCCGCCTGATGGCCGCGCTCCCGACGGGCGGGGCGATGGCCTCGGTGCGCGCGCCGGAGGCCGACGTCCGCGGGCTCCTGGCCGACGGCACGTCGATCGCCGCCGTCAACGGCCCGGACGCCGTCGTCATCGCGGGCACGGCCGACGCCGTCGAGCTCAGCAGCACCGCCCTGACCGCCGCTGGGTACCGCGTCCGGCAGCTCTCGGTCAGCCACGCGTTCCACTCGCCGCTGATGGACCCGATGCTCGAGGACTTCGCCGCCGTCCTGGCGGGCCTGAAGTTCGGCGAGCCGCGGCTGCCGATCGTGTCCACCGTGACCGGCCGCCTCGCCGACGCGGCCGAACTGCGCTCGCCGGAGTACTGGGTCGACCACGTGCGCCGGCCCGTCCGGTTCGCCGACGCCGTCGCCGCGCTCGGCGAGTACGGCGCCGGCGCCGTCGTCGAACTCGGGCCCGACGGCTCGCTGTCCGCCGCCACCGCCGCGTCCCTGGACGCCGACGTCGCGTGCGTCCCGCTGCTGCGCCGCGACCAGCCCGAAGAAACCGCGTTCGTCCGGGCGCTGGGCCGCCTGCACGTGGCGGGCGTGGCCGTGAACTGGACGTCCTTCTTCGGGCCGGCCGCCGGGCCGGGCCCGGACCTGCCCACTTACCCGTTCCAGCGGGAGCGTTACTGGCCCCGCACCACCGGCGCGGTCCCGGGCGACCTCGGTTCGGTCGGCCTGACCGCGGCCCGGCACCCGCTGCTCGGCGCCGGCGTCGAACTGCCCGGCTCGGGCGGGTTCCTGTTCACCGCCCAGCTTTCGCTGCGGACGCACCCGTGGCTGGCGGACCACTTCGTGCTCGGCGCGGCCCTGCTGCCCGGCACCGCCTACCTCGACCTCGCGATCCGCGCCGCCGACCAGGTCGGCTGCGCCCGCGTCGACGAACTCACCCTCGAAGTCCCGCTGGTCCTGCCGCCCGAGGGCGGCGTGCGCCTGCAGGTCGTCGTCGGCCCGGCCGGGTCCGCGGGCGACCGCGACCTCGCCGTCTACTCCAGCCCCGCCGGCGGCGGCGAACAGCCGTGGACGCGCCACGCGAGCGGCCGCCTCGGCACCGGCACGACCCAGCCCGCCGACGGCGACCGCACGTGGCCGCCGACCGATGCGGAACCCGTTTCCCTGGACGGCTTCTACGAACGCCTCGCCTCCGGCGGGTTCGCCTACGGCCCGCTGTTCCGCGGCCTCAAGGCCGTCTGGCGCGGCCAGGACGCGGTCTTCGCCGACGTCGTCCTGCCCGAGGAAGCCGAGCGCGACGCGGCGGCGTTCGGCGTCCACCCGGCGCTGCTCGACGCCGTCCTGCACGCGTCCGAACACGCCGGACTGACCGATGTGGACGGTGGCCGGCTGCCCTTCGCGTGGAGCGGCGTCACGCTGCACGCGAGCGGCGGCGCCGTCGTCCGGGCCAAGATCACCCGGCGCGGCGAGGACTCCGTCGCGATCGAACTGCGCGACGCGGCCGGCGACCCGGTCGCCACGATCGACTCGCTGGTGCTGCGCCCCGCGGCCGTGGCCAAGGTCGGCCACGACACCGACTCCCTCTACCACCTCGACTGGATCCCGGTGCCCCGCCCGGACGTCGAAGCAGGCCCGGACTGGGCCGTTTTCGGCGCCGACCTGCCGGACTTCGCCGGAGTCGTTGCGGCGGCACCCGAGGTCGTCATCTACCCGGTCCCGGCCCGCACCGGCGACCCCGAAGGTGTCCGCGCCGCGACCGTCGACGCGCTCGCCCTGCTGCAGGCCTGGTCGGCGGCGCCGGAACTGACCGGCTCACGGCTGGTCTTCGTCACTGCCGAGGCCGACACCGACCTCGCGTCCGCCGCCGTCTGGGGCCTCGTGCGCTCGGCGCAGCGGGAGAACCCGGGCCGGTTCGTCCTGGCTGACGTGGACAACACCGACTCCCTCGCAGCCGTCCTCGCCACCGGTGAGCCCCAGGTGCGCGTGCGTGCCGGCGAGATCACCGCCGCCCGTGTCGCCCGGGCCCCGCGCCGCGACGACGTCACGCCGATCGCCTGGGACGGCGACGGCACCGTCCTGATCACGGGCGGCACCGGGGGACTGGGCGCGACCCTGGCCCGCCACCTCGTGACCACGCACGGCACCCGGCGGCTGCTGCTCGTCAGCCGTCGCGGCCCGGACGCCCCGGGCGCGGCGGACCTGATCGCCGAGCTGGCCGAGTCGGGTGCCGAGGTCACCGCCGCCGCGGCCGACGTCGCTAACCGCGCCGACCTGGCGCGGGTCCTTGCCGACATTCCCGAGACCCATCCGCTGACCGCGGTCGTGCACGCCGCCGGCGTCCTCGACGACGGCATCCTCGGCTCCCTCACCCCCGAGCGCCTCGACACGGTGTTCGCGCCGAAGTTCGACGCCGCCTGGCACCTCGACGAACTGACCGCGGACCTCGACGCGTTCGTCGTGTTCTCCTCGGTCGCGGGCACCTTCGGCGCGGCCGGCCAGGCGAACTACACCGCGGCCAACGCCGCCGTCGACGCCCTCGTGCGGCGCCGTCGCGCGGCCGGCCTCCCGGCGCTGTCGCTCGGCTGGGGCGCGTGGTCCCGCGCCGGCGGCATGACCGCCACGCTCACCGACACCGACCTGCGGCGGATGGCCGCGTCCGGTATGCCCGCCCTCGAACCCGAGCAGGGCCTGGCGCTGTTCGACGCGGCCTGCGCCACCGGTCTCGACACCGTGCTGCCGGTCCGCTTGGACTTCGCCGCGCTCAGCGTCCAGCCCGAGGTCACGCACCTGCTGCGCGGACTGGTCCGGACGCCGGTCCGCCAGACTGCGGCCAACCTGCCGCGGCTGGACGACCCCCTCGCCGGGATGAACCCCGCCGAACGGGCCCGCGCGGTGCTCGACCTGGTCCGCGGGCAGGTCGCCGCGGTGCTCGGGCACAGCACGTCCGCCGGTATCTCCGCCGACCGCCCGTTCCGCGAACTCGGCTTCGACTCGCTGACGGCGGTCGAACTCCGCAACCGCCTCGACGCCGCGACGGGCCTGCGCCTGCCCGCGACGCTCACCTTCGACTACCCGAGCCCCGCCGCGCTGGCCGCGTACCTGATCGGCGAGATCGCCGGCGAGGCCGACGTGCCCGCCCAGGTGGTCGTCCCGGCGAAGGCCGTCAACGACGACCCGATCGTCATCGTCGGCATGGGCTGCCGCTACCCGGGCGGGGTCACCTCGCCCGAGGACCTGTGGGGCCTGGTCGACGGCGGCGTCGACGCCGTCTCGGACTTCCCGGCCAACCGCGGCTGGGACGTCGAAGGCATCTACAACCCGGACCCCGACCACCCCGGCACGTCCTACACCCGCAGCGGCGGTTTCCTGCACGAGGCGGGGGAGTTCGACCCGGCGTTCTTCGGCATGAGCCCGCGTGAAGCCCTGGCCACGGACTCGCAGCAGCGGCTGCTGCTCGAAGTGTCGTGGGAAGCCGTCGAGCGGACCGGCGTTGATCCGGCGTCGCTGCGCGGCTCCCGGACCGGCGTGTTCGTCGGCGTCATGTACTCCGACTACGGCATGTTGCTGCAGGGCAGCCCGGACACCGAGGGCTACCAGGGCAACGGCAGCGCGCCGAGCGTCGCCTCCGGCCGCGTCGCCTACGCGCTCGGCCTCGAAGGCCCGACGCTGACCGTCGACACGGCGTGCTCGTCGTCGCTGGTCGCGTTGCACCTCGCGGCCCGCGCCTTGCAGAACGGGGAATGCTCGCTCGCGCTCGCCGGCGGCGTCACCGTGATGTCCACGCCGAGCACGTTCATCGGCTTCAGCCGCCAGCGCGGCTTGTCCGCCGACGGCCGCTGCAAGTCCTTTTCGGACACCGCCGACGGCGTCGGCTGGTCCGAAGGCGCCGGCATCCTCGTCCTGGAACGGATGTCGGACGCGCGCCGCAACGGCCACGACATCCTGGCCGTGGTGAAGGGGTCGGCGGTCAACTCCGACGGCGCGTCCAACGGCCTTACCGCGCCGAACGGCCCTTCGCAGCAACGCGTCATCCGCCAGGCGCTCGCCGCGTCCGGACTGTCCACTTCGGACATCGACGTCGTCGAGGCGCACGGCACCGGTACGACGCTGGGTGACCCGATCGAGGCCCAGGCGCTGATGGCCACCTACGGCCGGGAACGCGGCGACGCCGACCCGCTGCTGCTCGGGTCGATCAAGTCGAACCTGGGCCACACGCAGGCCGCGTCCGGCGTCGCCGGCATCATCAAGATGGTCCAGGCCATGCGCCACGGCACGCTGCCGCGCACCCTGCACGTCACCGAGCCGTCCACGCACGTCGACTGGTCGGACGGCACGATCGCGCTGCTCACCGAGTCCCGCGCCTGGCCCGACCGCGGCCGCCCGCGCCGCGCGGCCGTCTCGTCGTTCGGCATCAGCGGCACCAACGCCCACACCGTCATCGAGCAGCCGCCCACCGTCGCGGCGGCGCCGGTGGACGTCCGGCCGGAACCCGCGGTCGTGCCGTGGCTCCTGTCCGGCCGTACCCCGGACGCCCTGCGCGACCAGGCGGAACGGCTGCTCGCGCACACCAAGGCCCACCCCGCGTCCGCCGCCGACCTCGGCCTCGCGCTCGCCACGACCCGGACGCACTTCGCCGAGCGGGCTGTCATCGTCGGCAGCACCCGCGAAGAACTCGAAGCGCGGCTTGAGGTTCTGGCCCGTGGTGGCTCCTCGGCCGGTCTTGTCACCGGGACGTCCGGGGAAGCCGTGCCGGCGTTCCTGTTCGCCGGGCAGGGCAGCCAGCGGGCCGGCATGGGCCGCGAGCTGGCCGACGCCTTCCCGGCGTTCGCCGACGCGCTCGACGAGGTCGTCACGCGGCTCGACCGCGAACTCGACCGCCCGCTGCGGGAACTGCTCTTCGCCGAGGAGGGCACCGAGGCCGCGGCCGCGCTCGACGAGACGCGGTACGCGCAACCGGCGCTGTTCGCCCTGGAAGTCGCGCTCTACCGGCTGGTCCGCTCCTGGGGCGTCGAGCCGCAGTACCTGACCGGGCACTCGGTCGGCGAGATCGCCGCCGCCCACGTGGCCGGCGTCTTCAGCCTCGACGACGCCTGCACGCTGGTCGCGGCGCGCGGCCGGCTCATGCAACAGCTGCCCGAGGGCGGCGCGATGATCGCCGTCCAGGCCACCGAGGACGAGGTCCGGCCGCTGCTCGACGGCCGCGAGGACGAGGTCGCCCTCGCCGCGGTCAACGGGCCGTCGTCGGTCGTCCTGTCCGGTGAGGCCGGGCGCGTCGAGGAGATCGCCGCGCGGTTCGCCGCGGACGGCCGCAAGATCCGCCGCCTGCGCGTCAGCCACGCGTTCCACTCGCCGCGCATGGACGGGATGCTCGACGACTTCCGCAAGGTCGTCGCCGGGCTGACAGCCGCTACGCCGTCGGTGCCGATCGTCTCCACGGTCACCGGCGACCTGGTCACCGCCGAAGTCCTCGCGTCCGCCGACCACTGGGTCGAGCAGGTCCGCCGCCCGGTGCGGTTCGGCCCCGCCGTGCGCCGCCTGGCCGAGCTGGGCGTCACCGTCTTCGCCGAGATCGGCCCGGACGGCACCGTGGCGGCCATGGCCGCCGAGTCGCTCGACGCCGGTCAGACCACCGTCGCGCTCCTGCGCCGCGACCGGCCCGAAGCCACCGCGGCGACCGAGGCACTCGGGCGGCTGCACGTCGCCGGCGTCGCCGCGGACTGGCCCGCGGTGTTCGGCCCCGCGCGAACCGTCCCGTTGCCCACCTACGCGTTCCAGCACCAGCACATCTGGCCGCAGGGCCTGCTCGCCCAGGCGGGCGACGTCTCCGCCGCCGGGCTGTGGGCGGCCGGGCACCCGCTGGTCGGGGCGGCCGTCGAGCTGCCCGACACCGGTGGGCTGCTGTTCACCGGCCGGCTGTCGGTCGCGGCGCAGCCGTGGCTGGCCGGGCACACCGTCGGCGGCGCCGTCGTGGTCCCCGGCACGGCGTTGCTCGAACTCGCCGTCCGCGCCGGCGACCAGGCGGGCTGCCCGCAGGTCGACGAGCTCACCCTCGAAGCCCCGCTGGTCGTGCCGGACGCGGGCCGCGTGGTCCTGCAGGTCGCGGTGGCCGGAGCGGACGACGAAGGCCGTCGCTCGCTGCGGATCTACTCGCGGGCCGACGGCGACCCGGACGCGGCCTGGATCCGGAACGCGAGCGGCACGCTCGTGCCCACCGCCGGCGTCGAACCCACCGACCCGATCGCCTGGCCGCCAGAAGGCGCCGAAGCCGTTGACCTGGAAGGCTTCTACGACACGATGGCCGAGCGCGGCCTCGGTTACGGGCCGATGTTCCAGGGCCTGACTCGCGCCTGGCGCCACGGCGACGACGTCTACGCCGAAGTCGCCCTCGCCGAGGACGATCGTGACGAAGCCGCGTCGTTCGTCGTCCACCCCGCGCTGCTGGACTCCGCGCTGCACGCCGCGTCGCTCACCCGCTTGTCCGCGGACGGTGCCGGACGGCTCCCGTTCAGCTGGTCCGGCGCGTCCTTCCTGGCCGCCGGCGCGACCGGCCTGCGGGTCCGGATCACGCCGCAGGAGGGCGACGCCATCGCGCTCACCGCGTCCACTGTGGACGGCACGCCCGTCGTGGCGGTGAAGTCGCTGGCGCTGCGGGCCGTCCCGACCGGGATCGCCGCCCCGGCGCGCACCACGACCGGCTACCGGCTCACCTGGCCGCAGCTGCCGGAAGCGACGCTGGTCACCGCCGGCACGTCGGTGATCGCCGGACCGGGCCTGACGGCCGAAGGCGCCGACGAGTACCCGAGTCTGGCGGCGCTGCTGGAGTCCGCCGAGCCCGTGCCGCCGGTCGTCCTGCTGCCGGTCACCGCGGCTCCGCCCGGCATGCCGGTGCCCGTGGCGGTTCGCACCGTGACGACCGACGTCCTGCTCCAGACCCAGCAGTGGCTCGCCGACGACCGGGCCGCCGGTGCGGTGCTGGTGGTCGTCACGCGCCACGCCGTCGCGGTCGGCACCGAAGACGTCGACCTCGCGCAGGCCGCCGTCTGGGGCCTGCTGCGCGCGGCCCAGCTGGAGAACCCGGGCCGCCTGGTCCTGCTCGACCTCGACGACGGCGACGTCCCGTCGGCTGCCGTCGCCGGCGCTCTCGCGGCCGGAGAACCGCAGGTCGCGCTGCGTGACGGTCACCTCCACACGGCTCGCCTGGCCGCCGCCGAACCCGCCGCCGAACCCGCCGCCGAACCCGCACTGTGGGACCCCGACGGCACCGTCCTCATCACCGGCGGCACCGGCGGGCTCGGCGCGACCTTCGCCCGGCACCTCGTCACCGAACGCGGCGTGCGGCGCCTGTTGCTGCTCGGCCGCCGCGGTGACGCCGCCCCCGGCGTCCCCGACCTCGTCGACGAACTCGCCAAGCTGGGCGCGGACGTCCGCGTCGCGGCCTGCGACGCCGCCGATCGCGCGGCGCTCGCCGCCGTGCTCGGCACGGTGCCGGACCTGACCGCCGTCGTGCACGCCGCCGGCGTCCTCGACGACGGCGTTCTCGGCGCCCTGACGCCGGAGCGGCTCGGCACGGTGTTCGCGCCGAAGGTCGACGCCGCCTGGCACCTGCACGAACTCACGGCCGGCCGCGACCTGAGCGCGTTCGTCCTGTTCTCCTCGATCGCGGGCACGCTCGGCGCGGCCGGGCAGGCGAACTACGCCGCCGCCAACGCCTTCCTCGACGCGCTCGCCCACCAGCGGGCCGCCGCGGGCCAGGCGGCCGTCTCGATCGCCTGGGGTGCCTGGCACGCCGGCAGCGGCATGACCGGCGCGCTCACCGACGCCGAACTGGCGCGGATGCAGCGGTCCGGCATGCCCCCGCTGGCCACCGAAGAGGGCGTCGCGCTGTTCGACGCCGCCCTCGCCACGACGTCACCCGCGGTGGCGGCGCTGCGGCTCGACCTCGCCGTGCTGCGCGGGCAGGACCCGCTCCTGCCGGCCCTGCGCGGTCTGGTCACCACCGCACCGCGGCGTGCCGCGGCCGCGGCCCTCGAATCCGGGGGAGCGGACCTGGCCACCCGGCTGGCCGAACTGCCCCAGGACGACCGGCTGCCGTTCGCGATCGGCCTGGTCGGCAAGCAGGTCGGGGCCGTGCTCGGCCACGATGACGCCGTCGGGCCCGACCGCAGCTTCACCGAACTCGGCTTCGACTCGCTGACGTCGGTGGAACTGCGCAACCGCCTCGAAGCCCGCACCGGGTTGCGGCTGCCGGCGACGCTCGTCTTCGACCACCCGACCATCACGCGGGTGGCGGACCTGCTCGTCACGTCCGCGCTGGGCGACGGCGCGGCCGCCCGCCCGGCACTGGCGGAACTCCAGAAGCTCGAAAACCTGCTGTCCGCGGTCGACGCCGACGACGACGCCCGCGCCGCGATCACCGTGCGGCTGCAGGCCCTGCTCGTCAAGTGGACCGGCTCGGGCGACGCCCGCGACGCCGGCGACTCGTCGGTCCCGGAGCTCAGCACCGCCGACGACCTGTTCGCGTTCATCGACAACGACCTGGGTGTGAGGTGACCAGTGGCGACCGAGACGCCGCAGCCGGACCGAACGGATGGTTCGATGAGCGAGGCCAAACTCCTCGACTACCTCCGGCGGGTGACCGCCGACCTGACCCGCACGCGCGAGCGGCTGGTGGAGGCGGAATCCGCGGGCGGTGAACCCATCGCGGTGGTCGGCATGAGCTGCCGCTACCCCGGCGACGTCGACACGCCCGAAGCGCTGTGGCGGCTGGTCGACGGCGGGGTCGACGCGATCTCCGGCTTCCCGGAGGACCGCGGCTGGCCCCTGGCCGACCTGCTCGGCGAACCCGGCGCCCCCGGGACGTCCGCCACCGCCGAGGGCGGGTTCCTGCACGGCGCCGGCGGCTTCGACCCGGCGTTCTTCGGGATGAGCCCGCGTGAGGCGCTGGCCACCGACCCGCAGCAGCGGCTGCTGCTCGAAACCTCCTGGGAGGCCTGCGAATCCGCCGGGATCGACCCGCACACGCTGCGCGGCAGCGACACCGGCGTGTTCGTCGGCGTGATGTACAACGACTACGCGATCGCGCTGCAGGGTGTCACCGAAGACCTCGAGGGCTACCAGAGCAACGGCAGCGCCGGCAGCGTCGCCTCCGGCCGGATCTCCTACACGTTCGGCTTCGAGGGCCCGACCGTCAGCGTCGACACGGCGTGCTCGTCGTCGCTGGTCACCATGCACCTCGCGGCCCAGGCGCTGCGCCGCGGCGAGTGCTCGCTGGCGCTGGCCGGCGGCGTCGCCGTGATGTCGACGCCGATGGTGTTCATCGAGTACAGCCGCCAGGGCGCGCTGTCGCCGACCGGCCGCTCACGCGCGTTCGCCGAGGGCGCGGACGGCACCGGCTGGTCCGAAGGCGTCGGCATGCTCGCGCTCGAAAAGCTGTCCGACGCGCGGCGCAACGGCCACGAGGTCCTGGCCGTATTGCGCGGCTCGGCCGTCAACTCCGACGGCGCGTCCAACGGCCTGACCGCCCCCAACGGCCCGTCGCAGCAGCGGGTGATCCGCCAGGCGCTGGCCGACGCGAAACTCTCACCGTCCGAAGTGGACGTCGTCGAGGCCCACGGCACCGGCACGTCGCTCGGCGACCCGATCGAGGCCCAGGCGCTGATCGCGGCCTACGGTCAGGACCGGCCCGAGGGCCGGCCGCTGTGGCTGGGCTCGCTCAAGTCGAACATCGGGCACACCCAGGCCGCCGCCGGTGTCGGCGGCGTGATGAAGATGATCCTGGCCATGCGCAACGGCGTCCTGCCGCGCACCCTGCACGCCGAGACGCCGTCGTCGCGCGTCGACTGGGCCGCGGGTGACGTCGAGCTGCTGACGACGTCCCGGCCGTGGCCTCGCACCGGAGCTCCGCGCCGGGCCGCCGTCTCGTCGTTCGGCGTCAGCGGCACCAACGCCCACGTCGTCCTCGAACAAGCCCCGCCCGCCGAGACGCCGGCCGCGGCGGCGGAACCGCCCGCCGTGCCGTGGGTGCTCTCGGCGAAGTCGCCGGAAGCGCTGGCCGCCCAGGCCGCGGGCCTGCTGGCCCACCTCGACGAGCACACCGGGCAGCCCCCGGCCGCGATCGCCCGCACCCTGCTGGCCCGCAGCCGTTTCGACCACCGCGCTGTTGTGGCCGGCACCGGCGTCGCCACCCTGCGCGAAGGCCTCTCCGCACTGGCCGCCGGCGTGCCGTCGCCATACGCGGCCACCGGCGCCGCGACCGCCGGGACCGGACCGGTGTTCGTGTTCCCCGGCCAGGGCTCGCAGTGGCCGGAGATGGCCGCGAGCCTCCTCGACACCGCACCCGTCTTCCGCCGCCACATCGAGGAGTGCGCCGAGGCGTTCGCCCCGTACGTCGACTGGTCGCTGCTCGACGTCCTGCGCGGCGCCGACGGCGCGCCGTCGGTCGACCGGGTCGACGTCGTGCAGCCGGTCCTGTTCTCGGTGATGGTGTCGCTCGCGCACCTCTGGCGCTCCTACGGCGTCCGCCCGGCCGCGGTCCTGGGCCACTCCCAGGGTGAGATCGCCGCCGCCTGCTTCGCCGGCGCCCTGCCGCTGCCCGAAGCCGCGCGCATCGTGACCCTGCGCAGCCGCCTGATCGGCGACCGGCTCGCCGGCCACGGCGGCCTGCTCTCGGTGATGGCGTCCGAAGAGGACGTCCGCGCCCTGCTCGGCGACTTCGACGGCACCCTGTCGATCGCCGCCGTCAACGGCCCCCGCACGGTGACCGTCGCCGGTGAGCCCGGCGCGCTCACCACCCTCGAAAAGCGCCTCTCGGCGGCCGGCCTGATGCGCTGGCGCGTCGAGGGCATCGACTTCGCCGCGCACAGCCCGCAGGTGCGCGTGCTGCACGACGAACTGGTCGCCCTCCTCGGCGAGCTGCACCCTGCGACGTCCGCGATCCCGTTCTTCTCCACCGCCGACGAGAAGTGGCTCGACGGCTCGGAGCTGGACGCCGAGTACTGGTACCGCAACCTGGAACGCACGGTGCGGTTCGACTCCGGCGTCCACGCCGCCCTGGAGCTCGGCGGCCGGCACTTCGTCGAGGTCAGCCCGCAGCCGGTGCTGAGCCTCGGGCTGCAGGCGATCCTCGAGGAGTCGGGCACCGGCGCGACGGCGTCGGCCACCCTGCTGCTGGGCCACGGCGGCCTGGACCGCTTCCTGGTCGCCGTCGGCGCCGCGTTCGCCCGTGGCGCCGACGTCGACTGGAACCTGCCGGCGGGCAGCCGCGTCGCGCTCCCGACGTACCCCTTCCAGCGCACGAACATCTGGCCGCAGACGAGCCTGCGGCCGGCCGGTGACATCTCGGCGCTGGGTCTCGGCGCGGCGAACCACCCGCTGCTGGGCGCGGTGACGGCGTTGCCGGACACCGAAGGTTTCCTGTTCACCTCGCGGCTGTCGGTCTCCACGCACCCTTGGCTGGCCGAGCACACCTTCGGCGGCTCGGTGCTGCTGCCCGGCACCGCGTTCCTGGAGCTGGCGATCCGCGCCGGCGACGAGGCCGGCTGCCCGGTCGTCGAAGAGCTGACCCTCGCCGTGCCGCTGGTCGTCCCGGCCGGCCAGGCCGTCCGAACGCAGCTCGTGCTGGGCCCGCTGACGCCGGCGGGCCGTCGCACTCTCGCCGTCTACGGCCGGCCCGACACCGACGGCGACGAGCCGTGGACGTGCCACGCCAACGGTGTCCTGCGCGCCGGCGAGCAGCCGGCGGCGGGGGAGTTCCCCGCCGAGTGGCCGCCGCCGGGCGCCGAGCGCGTCGACCTCACCGGCTTCTACGACCAGGCCGCCGAAAACGGCTTCGGATACGGGCCGCTCTTCCGCGGCCTGGAGTCCGTGTGGCGCCTCGGCGAAGAGGTCTACGCCGAAGTCGCGCTGCCCGAGGCGAACCGCGCCGAAGCGGCCGCGTGCGCGCTGCACCCCGCGCTGCTCGATGCCGCCCTGCACGCCACGTCCTTCACCGGCGACGGCGGCCAGAGCCGCCTTCCGTTCTCGTGGACCGACGTCGAGCTGTACGCGGTCGGCGCGTCGCGGGCCCGGGTCCGGATCGCGCCCTCTGGCTCCGGCAGCGTCCGCATCGACCTCGCCGACGCGACCGGTGCACCCGTGGCATCGGTCGGCTCGCTGCTGCTGCGCGCGGCCGCCGTCGATGCTGCTCCGGCCACCTTCGGCGACAGCCTGTTCCGCTGGGAGTGGCAGGCCGTGCCCGCGCCGGAGCCCGGCCGCCTGGCCGACGGCAGCTGGGTCGTGGCCGGCGCCGACGAGTTCGGCCTCACCGGCGCCGTCTACACCCTCGGCCGCGCGGTCGAGACGTTCCTCGGCATCGGCACGCTGTCCGCCGCCCTCGACGACGGCCTGGAGCCGCCCGAGCTGATCCTGGTGCCGCTGGTGCACGTGCGGCCCGAGGACCCGCGGGAATCGGCGCACCTGCTGACGAAGTGGGTGCTGGGCCAGGTCCAGGCCTTCCTCGAGGAAGACCGGCTGCGCACCACGCGGCTCGTCTTCGTCACCCGCGGCGCCACCGAGGGCGCCGACCTGTCCGCCGCGGCCGCCTGGGGCCTGCTGCGCTCCGCGCAGACCGAGAACCCGGGCCGGCTCGTGCTCGTCGACCTGGACGAGTCCGGCGACCAGTCCATCCGCGACCTGCTCCCGATGCTGCCCGGCCTGCTCGCCTCGGGCGAGCCCCAGGTGGCGCTGCGCGACGGCGTCCCGCACGTCGGCCGCCTGGCCCGCGTACGCGGTGAGGCCGCTGAGGTGGAGGTCTGGCGCGACGCGGGCAAGGTCCTCATCACCGGCGGCACCGGCGCGCTCGCCCGGACGATCGCGCGGCACCTCGTGACCGAACACGGCGTCCGCGAGCTGCTGCTGGTGAGCCGCAGCGGCGGTACGGCCCCGGGCGCGGCGGAGTTCGCCGCGGAACTCGACGCGGTGGTGGACTATCGCGCCTGCGACGTGTCCGACCGGGACGAACTGGCGCGGTTGCTCGACGCCGAGCCGTCGGTCCGGGCGATCGTCCACACCGCCGGCGCACTCGAAGACGGCGTCCTCGGTTCCCTGACACCGAAGAAGCTCGAGACGGTGTTCGCGCCGAAGCTCGACGCGGCCTGGCACCTGCACGAGCTGACCCGCGACCGCGACCTGGCGGCGTTCGTCCTGTTCTCGTCGTTCGCCGGCCTGGCCGGCACCGCCGGGCAGGGCAACTACGCCGCCGCCAACGCGTTCCTCGACGCGCTGGCCCGGCACCGCCACGGGCTCGGCCTGCCGGGCACGTCGGTGGCCTGGGGCAGCTGGGTCCGCAACGACAGCGTCATGGCCGCGCAGCTCGACGACGCCGCCCGCCGCCGCCAAGCGCGTGGCGGGGCCCTGGAACTGACGGGGGAGCAGGGCGTCGCGCTGTTCGACGCCGCGCTGGCCCGCCCGGCCGACCCGGTGCTGGCCGCGATCCGGCTGGACCTGGCCGCGATGCGCGCGTCGGGCGAGGTCCCGCCGATGATGCGGGTGCTGGTCCCGCCGCCGTCGCGCCGCTCGGCGGTCTCGGCCGAAGCGGTGGGCTCGTTCGCCAAGACGTACGCCGACCTGCCGGAAGAGGGCCGTCCCGCGGCCGTCCTGGACTTGGTCCGCACGCTCGCCGCCGCGGTGCTCGGTCACCCGAGCGCGGCCGCGGTGGCCGTCGACGGCGGCTTCCCCGAACTCGGCTTCGACTCCCTGACCGCGATGGACCTGCGCAACCGCCTCCAGGCCGCGACGGACCTGATCCTGCAGGTCGGCGTGGTGTTCGACCACCCGACCCCGCTCGAGCTGGCCGGCCACCTGGGCGCTGAGCTGGAGCGCGTTTCGCGGCCCGCCGAGTCTTCGACGGCGCCGGAAACCGTGTCCGCGCAAGCGAACGAGACGATCTCCGGCTTGTTCACGCAGGCGCTGTATAACGGCCAACAAGCCGACGCGATCGACTTCCTGCGCGCCGCGGCGACCCTGCGTCCGAAGTTCCGCACGTCGGACGAGCTGACCCGGCCGATCCGCCCGCTGCGCCTGGCCCGCCGCGACCAGGACGCCGCACCCGGCCCGCACCTGATCTGCGTCCCGGCTCTGGTCGCGATGGCGGGGGTGCAGCAGTACTCGCTGTTCGCCGCGTCGTGTCGCGGCCAGTACGACGTCTCGGCGGTCCCGATCCCGGGCTTCACCGACGGCGAAGCGCTGCCGGCCGACCGGGACGCGCTGGTCGCGGCCGAGGCCGACGCGATCTTCGCCTACGCGGCGGGGGAGCCGTTCGTGGTACTCGGCGTCTCCACCGGAGGCTTGCTGGTCCACGCGATCGCCACGGAACTGGCCCGCCGCGGCACGCCGCCGGCCGGGGTGGCGCTGCTGGACCCGTACGCGGTGGACAGCCAGTTCGTCGCGAGTGCGGGCGGCGGCCTGATGACGGGGCTGTACAAGCGGAACCAGCAGTACACCGAAGTCACGAGCGCCGGGCTGTCGGCGATGGCGTGGTGCTTCGACCTGATGGAAGGCTGGGACCTGGGCCCGCTGCCGTGCCCGACGTTGCTGGTCCGGGCGTCGGAGCCGATCGTGGCCGAGCAGGCGGAAGTCGAGTGGCGCTCGGCCTGGGCCCACGCGGACACGGTGACGGACGTGCCGGGCAACCACTTCACGATCGTGGAGGAGCACATCGCCGAGGCGGTGGCGGCGGTCCGGGCCTGGCTCCCGGACGTCGGCTGACGGCTGACAGCGCCCAGACTTGTCGTGAGTGTTTAGGGCGGTTAGAACCGCCCTAAACACTCACGACAAGCCGCGGCAGACTCACCAGGCCGCGGGCCGGCCCGCTAGGTCGCGGTCGGGTCGAGGGACCGCGCGACGATTCCGGTGATGCCGCCGAGCTGATCGAGCTGCTCCTCGGTCAGCAAGCCGAAGACGTGCTTGCGCAGGGTCGCGTAGTAGCCGGGCGCCGCCTCCTCGTACTTCCGCAACCCCGCCGGGGTCAGTGACGCGATCGTGTAGCGGGTGTCGGCCGGGTCGGACTTGCGGACCAGCCAGCCCTGCCTCTCCAACCGAGACGCGATGCGGGACAGGTGCGACGGCGTGACCCGGGACATCTCCGCCAGCGACGTCATGGTGCGGTCCTGGTGCTGCGACAGGCACCACAGGATCAGGAACTCGGCGTGACTCAGGCCTTCCTGCTTGAGCCGCCCCTCCAGCGCCGCGGGCAGCCACAGGATCACGGACAGCAGCGACTCCCAGGTGTCCGCCTCGGCCGGGGCGAAGCTGTCATCCGCTTCCACGGGCGTGACTGTACACGCAGTCACTTTCCGCGGAAAGTGATCTGCGAGACCCTTGCCATGGAAAGTAACTGACTTTAAGTTAGTTTCCAAGGAAAGCATCCGCGGATCGAGGAGTCACCATGCGCGCAGCCCGCTACCACGACTACGGCCCGGCGGACGTGCTCGTCGTCGAGGACGTCCCGGAACCGCACGCCGGGCCCGGCGAGGTCCGGATCCGCGTCGCCGCCGCCAGTGTGAACCCGGTCGACTGGAAAGTGCGCTCGGGGGCGGCCCGCGCGATGTTCGAGGTCGGCTTCCCGGCGATCCCCGGCCGCGACGCCGCCGGCGTGGTGGACGAGGTCGGCGAAGGCGTCACCGGTGTCACCGTGGGTGACCGGGTGTTCGGGCTCGGCGGCGTGTTCGGGGCGTCCGCGCAGTACGCCACGCTGTCCGCGTGGGCGCCGGTGCCGGAGGGGTGGACCCTGGCGCAGGCCGCTGCCGCCGGGCTGGCCGTCGACACGGCAGGCAGCGGGCTCGACGCGCTCGGCGACCTGGCCGGCCGCACGCTGCTGGTCGAAGGCGCGGCCGGCGGGGTGGGCAGTGCCGCCGTCGCCTTGGCCGTGGCGCGCGGCGCGACGGTCATCGGCACGTCGAGCGCGGGCAAGCACGAGTACCTGCGCGGTCTGGGCGCGCTGCCCACCACCTACGGCGAGGGTCTGGCCGACCGCGTCCGCGAGCTCGCCCCCGGCGGGGTGGACGCCGTGCTCGACACGGCCGCCTCCGGCTCGCTGGCCGACCTCGTCGCCATCGCCGGCGACCCGGACCGGGTCGTGACGGTCGCCGACGCGGCCCGTGCGGGTGGACTCGGAGTCCGGGCCCGCAACTCGGAGAACAACTCCGCATTGCTCGCCGAAGGCGCCGCGCTGGGCGCCCGTGGCGGCTACACACCGCACCTCGCCGCGACGTACCCGCTGGACGAGATCGCCGAGGCACACCGGGAGTCCGAAGGCGGCCACACGCAGGGGAAGATCGTCGTCCTCGTCTGACGGGACACGCGGACGAGCCCGGCACCGGGGGATGGTGCCGGGCTCGTCCGCCGCCGGGGAAGGCGCGTTCTCGGGGTCAGGCCACCGGATCGGGCGACGGCCGTGCGTCCAGCAGCGGCGTCTTCGCGTCCGGGACCAGGGTCGCCTCAGTGGGAGTGACATCGGCCGTCTCCGACGCGACGGCGCGGGCCTGGGCCGCCTTGCGCTTCGCGGCCTGCTCACCCAGCTTCTTGTACCGGGCGCGGTTGATGAAGAACTCGGCGATCAGCAGGTTGACCACCCACGGCACCCACGACGTCAGCGTGGACACCTGGTCCTGCACCGCCGCCGGGCCGTCGACGCCCATCGTGAAGACCTCCGGCTCCAGCCAGAGGATCGCCGGGCCGAGCCAGAAGCGGGACGCCAGGATCGAGAAGCACAGCGCGAAGCTGCGCAGCATCCACTCGCGGTGCTCCACGATGCGGCCCTGGCGGGCGCGGCGGAAGCCGGTGATCGTGGTGATCAGCCAGAGCAGGCCGAGGATCGCGTTGCCGACCTTCTGGCCGGGGCCGTGCGTGAGCAGCGGCGTGATCGTCAGGATCGCGATCCCGGCCGGCAGCGCGCCGCCGAAGACGTAGATCCGGCCGGACACGCGGTGCAGCTTCGGGTACTTGTTGCGCAGCTTGGGCCACACCTGGATCGCCGCGGTCACGAACGCGACCGAGCCGAAGAAGATGTGCGCCACCAGCAACGGGTAGTAGAACGGCACGTCCAGCCGGGTCGCCGCCGTCGACTTGCTCGGATCCAAGCCGACGTAGTTGGGCAGCCGGAACGCGAGGAAACCGAACGCGAGGAAGTAGAAGGGGACGATCCAGGGGCGTCTCAGCGCCGTTCCGATGCGTGACATGGTGGGCCTTCCGTGGGAGGAACCGGCGCGAAGAGTGTGGCGCGAAGACAGTGGGGAAAACCGTAGAGTTCGCTCTCCGCCGGGCCGGATCGGCCGCAACAGCTAGGGAAAACAGGGTCCGGGTGACGGCATAGTCTGCCTGACCTCCGTGTCGGCGGTGGTTCGGGCGGCGGCGCACCGCGGCTTCCCAGCGCCCGCCGGAACGGACCCCGTCCGAACCCTTGGGAGCGCCGCGGTGGAACGATCCGAGCACGTGCCTGACGAGCGTGCCGTTGCCCGTGCAGGTGCCGTCGCGGTCGTGGGCCTCGCCTGCCGGCTGCCGTCGGCCGACGGGCCCGGCGCGTTCTGGACGCTGCTGCGCGAAGGCGCCGACGGCACCACCGAAGTCCCGCCGGAACGCCGGTCCTCGGTGCCGCCGGAGACCCGCCGCGGCGGCTTCCTGTCCGATGTGGACACCTTCGACGCCGCCTTCTTCGGCGTGCCGGCGCGGGAAGCCGCGACGATGGACCCGCAGCAGCGCCTCGCCCTGGAACTGGGCTGGGAGGCCCTGGAGGACGCGCGGATCGTCCCCGCCCGCCTCGAAGGCAGCGCGACCGGCGTGTTCGTCGGGTCCAGCGCGGACGACTACGCGACGCTGCTCAAGCAGCGCGGCGCCGCCGCCATCGGGCACCACACGCTCACCGGCCAGAGCCGCGCCGTCGTCGCCAACCGCATCTCCTACACGTTCGGGCTGCGCGGGCCCAGCATGTCCGTCGACACCGGGCAGTCGTCCTCGCTCGTGGCCGTGCACCTCGCCTGCGAAGCCTTGCGCAGCGGCGAAGCGGACCTGGCGCTGGCCGGTGGCGTCCAGCTCAACCTCGCCCCGGAGAGCACTGTCGCCGCCGACCGGTTCGGCGGCCTCTCGCCCGACGGCCGTTGTTACACCTTCGACGAGCGCGCCAACGGCTACGTCCGCGGCGAGGGCGGCGGGTTCGTCGTCCTCAAGCCCCTGGCCGCGGCGCTGGCCGACGGCGACCGCATCCACTGCGTCATCGAGGGCGGCGCGGTCAACAACGACGGCTTCAGCGACACCCTCACCACCCCGAGCGCCCAGGCGCAGGAAGCCGTCGTGCGGGCCGCGCTGCGCCGCGCGGGCGTCCCGGCGGACGCGGTGCGCTACGTCGAACTGCACGGCACCGGCACCCGCGTCGGCGACCCCCTGGAAGCGGCCGCGCTCGGCGCGGTGTTCGCGCCCGGCCGGCCCGGCGACGACCCGCTGTGGGTCGGCTCGGTCAAGACGAACATCGGCCACCTCGAAGGCGCCGCGGGCATCGCCGGCCTGCTGAAGGTCGCGCTGTCCCTGGCCCACGGCGAGGTACCGCCCAGCCGCAACCACGAACACCCGAACCCGGCCATCCGGTTCGACGAGTGGCGCCTGCGCGTCACCTCCGACGTCGAATCGTGGCCCCAGGCGACGGCCTACGCCGGTGTTTCGTCCTTCGGCATGGGCGGCACGAACTGCCACCTCGTCCTGTCCGCCCCGCCGCAGCGGGTCGAGCCGACCGGACGCACCCGCACGGACGGCTCGGTCGTCCCGTGGGTCCTGTCCGCCCGCACGCCGGGCGGCCTGCGCGGCCAGGCGGCCGAGCTGAGCACCCTCGACGCGGCCCCGCTCGACGTCGCGCATTCCCTCGTCACCACGCGCAGCGCCTTCCCGCACCGCGCCGTCGTCCTGGCCGCCGACCGGGCCGCCGCCCTGGCCGCCCTCGCCGCCGGCGATCCGGCCGCCGACGTCGTCTCGGGCACGGCCACCGACGCTCCCCGCCTGGCCGTGCTCTTCCCCGGTCAAGGCGCCCAGCGGCCCGGCATGGGGCGTGACCTGTACACGCGGTTCCCCGTCTTCGCCGACGTGATCGACGCGATCTGCGCGCGCTGCGACACCGAACGCCCGCTGCGGGACGTCCTGTTCGCGGAGGAGGGCTCGGCCGAGGCCGCGGTGCTCGACGAGACCGGGCACACCCAGCCCGCGCTGTTCGCGTTCGAGGTCGCGCTGTACCGGCTGTTCGCGTCGTGGGGTGTCGCCCCGGCGTTCGTCGCCGGGCACTCGATCGGCGAGCTCGCCGCCGCGCACGTCGCCGGCGTCCTGTCGCTGGACGACGCCTGCATGCTGGTCACCGCCCGCGGCCGGCTGATGGGTTCGCTGCCCGCCGGCGGCGCGATGGTCTCGATCCGCGCCGCCGCCGAGGAGGTCGAGCCGCACCTGACCGGTGACGTCGTGCTGGCCGCGGTCAACGGGCCCGCGTCCGTCGTCGTCGCCGGGCCCGAGGAGCCGGTGCTCGCGCTGGCCGCGCGGTGCGAAGCCGACGGCCGCAAGGTGACGCGGCTGCCGGTGAGCCACGCGTTCCACTCGCCGCTGATGGACCCGATTCTGGCCGAGTACCGCGGCGTCGTCGACCAGCTCGACCTGCGGCCACCGACCCTGCCGGTCGTCTCGACCGTGACCGGCCGTCCGCTGAGCGCGGCGCAGCTGCAGTCGCCGGACTACTGGGTGCGGCAGGCGCGCGACACGGTCCGGTTCGCCGACGCCGTGACGACGTTGGGGCGCCAAGGCGTCACGGCGTTCCTCGAACTCGGCCCGGACGGCACGCTCACCTCGCTCGTGCGCGCGTCCCTCGACGGCCACGGCGCACCCGTCACCGTGCGGGCCTCGCTGTCCGGCCGCTCCGAGGAGCACGGCGTCGTCACGGCCCTGGCCGGGCTGTACGTGCACGGCATCGACGTCGGCTGGACCGCCGTGACCGGCGGCGGCGCGGTGCTGGACCTGCCGACCTACGCCTTCGACCGGGAGCGCCACTGGTTCGACACGCCCGAGCCCGCCCGGACCGCACCCGCGCCGCCGGCCGATCGCGACCTGCTGCGGCTCGTGCGCGGCGAGGCCGCCGCGGTCCTCGGCGTCACCGGCGGCGTCGACCCCGACACCTCCTTCCGCGAACTGGGCTTCGACTCGGCGATGAACGTCGACCTCGCGGTCCGCGTCGGCGCGGCCACCGGCCGGACGCTGGCCACGACCGAGGTCTTCGACCACCCCACGGCCCGCGACCTCGCCGGGTACCTGGCCGGCGTGCTGCCCGAAGCCGCCGCGCCCGCGCCGGCCACCGGGGGCGCGGCCGACCCGGTCGTCGTGGTCGGCATCGGCTGCCGGTACCCCGGCGGCGTCCGCTCGCCCGAAGACCTGTGGCGCCTCGTCGACGGCGAAGTCGACGCGATCGCGGCCATGCCGGGTGACCGCGGCTGGCCCGCCGCCGTCCTGGACACCGGCCGTCCCGGCGGTTTCCTCGATGACGTCGCCGGTTTCGACGCCGGCCTGTTCGGCATCTCGCCGCGCGAAGCGCAGTCGATGGAGCCGCAGCAGCGGCTGGTCCTCGAAGTCGCCTGGGAGGCCCTGGAACGCTCCGGCATCGCACCGCTGTCCCTGCGCGGTACGCCGACCGGGGTGTTCGTCGGCGCCACCGCGCAGGACTACGGCCCGAAACTCGCCGAAGCGACCGGCGACGCCGAGGGGTACGTCCTCACCGGCACCTCGCCGAGCCTGGTCTCCGGCCGGCTCGCGTACGTCCTGGGCACCGAAGGCCCCGCCGTGACGGTGGACACGGCGTGTTCGTCGTCGCTGGTCGCGCTGCACCTGGCCGTCCGGTCGGTGCTGTCCGGCGAGACGTCGCTGGCCATCGCGGGCGGCGTCACGGTGATGGCCGAACCCGGCATCTTCGTCGAGTTCGCCAAGCAGGGCGGGCTGTCCGAAGACGGCCGCTGCAAGGCGTTCGGCGACGGCGCCGACGGCACCGGCTGGGCCGAAGGCGTCGGCATGGTCGTCGTCGAACGGCTTTCCCGCGCCCGGGAGCTCGGCCACGACGTCCTCGCCGTGGTGCGCGGGTCGGCGGTCAACTCCGACGGCGCGTCCAACGGGCTCACCGCCCCGAACGGCCTCGCGCAGCAACGCGTGATCCGCCAGGCCCTCGGCGACGCCGGACTGGCTGCATCGGACGTAGACGTCCTCGAAGCCCACGGCACCGGCACCCGCCTCGGCGACCCGATCGAAGCCCGGGCCGCGCTGGCCACCTACGGCCAGGACCGCCCGCACCCCTTGATCCTCGGCTCGGTGAAGTCGAACATCGGGCACACCCAGGCCGCGGCCGGGGTGGCCGGCGTGATCAAGATGATCTTCGCGATGCGTCACGGAACGGTGCCGCGCACGCTGCACGCCGACGTCCCGTCGTCCCATGTGGACTGGACGGCCGGCGCGGTGGAGCTCGCGACGGCGGCCCGCGACTGGCCGGCGGGGGAGCGGCCGCGCCGCGCCGCGGTGTCGTCGTTCGGCATCAGCGGCACCAATGCCCACCTGATCCTGGAACAGGCGCCGGCTTTCGAGGTGAGTGAGCCCGCGCGCGACGTCGTCCCGGCCGTGGTGCCGTGGGTCGTGTCCGCGCAGTCCGACGACGCTCTCCACGTGGCCGTCGAGCAGCTGCGCGCGGTTGACGCGGATCCGGTCGACGTCGGCGCTTCGCTGATCACCACGCGGTCCTCGTTCGACCGGCGGGCCGTGCTGCTCGCCGGACCCGACGGCGTCGCCGAGGTCGCCCGCGGCACGGCGCCGCCGGTCGAACCGCTCGTCGCGGTGCTGTTCGCCGGCCAGGGCACCCAGCGCGTCGGCATGGGCGCCGGGCTCGCCGCCCGGTTCCCGGTGTTCGCCGCCGCGTACCAGGAGGTCATCGGCCACTTCGACGCCGCGATCGGCACCGACGACGCCGCCGTCCTGAACCGCACCGGCACCGCGCAGCCCGCGTTGTTCGCCCTTGAAGTCGCGTTGTTCCGCCTCGCCGAATCGCTCGGGGTGCGACCCGACCACGTCGCCGGCCACTCGATCGGCGAACTGGCGGCGGCGCACATTGCCGGTGTGCTGTCGCTGGCCGACGCGTGCACGCTGGTCGCCGCGCGCGGCCGGTTGATGGAGGCGCTGCCCGAGGGCGGCGCGATGGTCTCGCTGCGCGCGTCCGAGGACGAGGTCCGGCCGCTGCTGGCCGACGGCGTCACGATCGCCGCGATCAACGGCCCCACGTCGCTGGTGATCTCCGGCGTCACGGATGCGGTTCTGCAGGTTGCTTCGGCGTTCGAGGACACGCGGCGGCTTTCGGTGTCACACGCGTTCCACTCGCCGCTGATGGCCCCGATGCTCGACGACTTCCGCCGCGTCGCCGAAGGTCTGACGTTCCACGAGCCGTCGATCCCGGTCGTCTCGACGGTCACCGGCCGGATCGAAGCCGGGCTGACCGACCCCGGATACTGGGTCGAGCAGGTCGTCGCGACCGTGCGGTTCGCCGACGCCGTGACCACACTGCAGGCCGCGGGGACCGAGGCGTTCGTCGAGATCGGCCCGGACACCACGCTGTCGGGCATGATCGCGCGGGCCGTGCCCGGCGCGGCGACCGTGCCGCTGCTGCGCGCCGACCGCGCCGAGGAACCGGCCGTCGCCGCCGCACTCGGCCGGCTGCACCTGCTCGGCGTCCCCCTGGACTGGGACGCCTACTTCGCCGGCACCGGCGCGCGTCGCGTCGCGCTGCCGACGTACCCCTTCCAGCACGAGCGCTTCTGGGTCACCGCGCGTCCCGCCCCGGTGGAGCTGGGCCTGGACCGGCCCGGGCACCCCCTGCTCGGCGCGGCCGTCGAGCTGCCCGGCGACGACGGTTCGGTCTTCACCGGCCACCTGTCGCCGACGTCGCTGCCGTGGCCGGCCGGCCACGTCGTCGAAGAGCGGATCCTGTTCCCCGGCACCGGGTTCGTCGAGCTGGCGCTGCGCGCGGGCGTCGAACTGGGCTGCGGCGCGCTCACCGAGCTGACGGTCACCGCGCCCCTGCCCCTGGAACGCGACGGCGTGAGCATCCGGGTCCGCGTCGGCGGCGCCGACGCGGCGGGACGGCGTGAGGTCGCCATCCACTCGCGCACTCCCGGTGGATCGTGGACGCGTCACGCCACCGGCCGCCTGGCCCCTTCAGCTGCCGCGCCGGTCCTGACGTCGTCGGCCCCCGCGGCCGCGCCACTCGACGTCGAGGAGATGTACCGCACCCTGGCCGCGGCCGGCCTGGACTACGGCCCCGCGTTCCGCGGCGTCCAGGCGGCCTGGCACGAGGGCGACGACCTGTGCGCGGACCTGGCCCTGCCGTCCGCCGCCGGTGACGCCGAGGGCTACCTGCTGCACCCGGCGCTGTTCGACGCGGCGCTGCACCTGGTCCCGTTCCTGGGCCTGGACGCCGAACCACGCGCTCGCTTGCCGTTCGTGTGGTCGGACGTCGCACTGCACGCGGCGGGTGCGTCGGCGCTGCGGCTGCGGATCCGCCGCCTGGGCCCGGACACGGTGACGCTGTCGCTGACCGACGCCTCCGGCGCCCCGGTCGCGACGGTCGGGTCCCTGGTCCTGCGCCCCCCGGCCGACCCGGTGCCGGCGGGTCCGCCGCCGCTGCTGCGCGTGGAGTGGACGCCCAAGGACCTCGGCGCGCCGGCGGACCTGACGTGGGCTTCGGTGGGCCCGGACGACCTGGGTGCGCTGCTGCCGGGCCGCCGCGCGGTGCCCTCGGCGGCCGACGTGCTCGTGGTCCCGGTCCCGGACCCGGTCGGACTCCCGGTCCCGGACGGCATCCGCTTGGTGACGTCGGCGGTGCTGGGTCACCTGCGTGATCACTTGGAGGACGAAGCCCAGCTGGTCTTCGTGACCCGAGGCGGCCCGGCCGCGGCAGCCGCGGAAGGCTTGGTCCGCTCGGCCCAGGCGGAACGCCCGGGCCGGTTCTTCCTGCTGTCGCTGGAAGACACCGAGTCCGAAGTGGACGAGACGGTGGTGGCGGCGGCCCTGGCCGCGCTGCCGGAGTCGGGGGAGACCCAGGTCCGCGTGCGCGGAGGTCGGGTGGAGGTACCCCGGCTCGCCCCCATACCTGCGACCGGCCCGGCTGCGGTCGGCGCCGTCGCCGAACCGGCCGCGGCCGACGAATCTGCGACTGTCGCCGAACCGACCCCCGCAGAACCGGCCGCAGTCGGCTGGGGTGATGGGGCTGTTCTGATCACCGGCGGTACCGGCGGGCTCGGTGCTCACGTCGCCCGGCATCTCGTCACCCGCCACGGGGTCACCCGGCTCGTGCTCGCCGGTCGCCGCGGGGCCGACACTCCCGGCGTCGCCGACCTCGCCGCCGAACTCACCGAACACGGCGCCGACATCACCATCGCCGCTTGTGATGTCTCCGATCGCGGCGCGCTCCACGCTCTGCTCGCCCAGCACCCCGTCACCGGTGTCGTCCACGCCGCGGGTGTCCTCGACGACGGTGTCCTCGACGCCCTCACCCCCGAGCGCCTCGCCCGGGTCCTCGCGCCCAAGGTCGACGCCGCCTGGCACCTGCACGAACTCCTGCCGGGCCTCGCGAACTTCGTCGTCTTCACCTCCGTCTTCGGCGTGCTCGGCAACGGCGGCCAGGGCGCCTACACCGCGGCCAACGCGGCCCTCGACGAGCTCGTCCGCGTCCGCGTCGAAGCCGGGCTGCCCGGCCGGGCGGTCGCGTGGGGGCCGTGGGCGCAGCAGAGCGGCATGACCGGGACGTTGTCCGACACCGAACTGCGGCGGATGGCCCGCGCCGGCCTGCCGACGCACTCCGTCGAAGACGGCCTCGCCTGGTTCGACGCCGCGCTCGAAGGACAAGACCCGGTCGTCGTCGCCGCGCACCTCGATCGCGCCGCGCTGCGGGCCCTCGACTCCGTGCCGCCCGTCCTGCGCCGCCTGGTCCCGCCGCGCCCGCGCCGCGCCGCCGTCGCCACCGGGCAACCCGCGACCGACCTCGGCGCCGTCGTCGTCACCACCGTCGCGAACGTCCTCGGCCACGCCTCCCCGGCCGGCGTCGACCCGGCCCTGACCTTCCGCGAACTCGGCCTGGACTCCCTGACGTCGGTCGAACTCCGCAACCGCCTCGCCGAAACGACCGGACTGCGGCTGCCCGCCACCCTCGTGTTCGACCACCCGACCCCGGACGCCGTCAGCGCGTTCCTCAAGACCCTCGTCGAGGGCGACAGCCCGGCGCTCACCCGGACCACAATCGCCGCGCGCACCGACGATCCGATCGTCATCGTCGGCATGGCCTGCCGCTACCCGGGTGACGTGGCCACGCCGGACGAGCTGTGGGAGCTCCTCACCGAGGGCCGCGACGGGATCACCGGCTTCCCGTCCGACCGTGGCTGGCACGTCCCGGACGCGGACTTCACCCGCGCCGGCGGGTTCCTGCACGGCGCCGCCGAGTTCGACGCCGACTTCTTCGGCATCTCCCCGCGGGACGCGCTCAGCGCCGACCCGCAGCAGCGGCTCCTGCTGGAGACGTCGTGGGAGGCGTTCGAGCAGGCGGGCATCAACCCGTTGTCGCTCAAGGGATCCGACACCGGCGTGTTCGCCGGCGTGATGTACCACGACTACGCGGCCGTCGCCGCCGGGCAGGACCCGGACGCGCGCGGTTTCGACGTCAACGGCACCGCCGGCAGCGTCGCCTCGGGCCGCGTCTCCTACGCGCTCGGCCTGGAAGGCCCCGCGGTCACGGTCGACACGGCGTGTTCGTCGTCGCTGGTCGCGCTGCACTGGGCGTCGCAGGCGCTGCGGTCGGGGGAGTGCTCCCTCGCGCTGGCCGGCGGCGTGACGGTGATGTCCACCCCGGCCACTTTCCTCGACTTCGCGCGCCAAGGCGGCCTCGCCGGTGACGGGCGTTGCAAGTCCTTCTCCGACGACGCCGACGGCACCGGCTGGTCCGAGGGCGTCGGCCTCCTGGTCCTCGAGCGCCGGTCGGACGCCCTCCGCAACGGCCACCGCATCCTCGCCGTCGTGCGGGGGAGTGCGGTCAACCAGGACGGCGCCTCGAACGGTCTCACCGCGCCGAACGGTCCGTCGCAGCAGCGTGTCATCCGCCAGGCCCTCGCGAGCGCCAGACTGTCCACATCGGACGTCGACGTCGTCGAAGCCCACGGCACCGGCACCAAACTCGGCGATCCGATCGAGGCCCAGGCCCTGCTCGCCACCTACGGCCAGGACCGGGAAACCCCGCTGCTCCTGGGTTCCGTCAAGTCCAACATCGGCCACACCCAGGCCGCCGCCGGCGTCGCGGGCATCATCAAGATGATCCTCGCCATGCGCCACGGCGTCGTCCCGAAGTCGCTCTGGGCCGGGACCCCGTCGTCCCACGTCGAGTGGGACACCGGCGCGGTCGAGCTGCTCGCCGAGGCCCGCGACTGGCCGGACACCGGCCGGGCGCGCCGCGCCGGGATCTCGTCGTTCGGGATCAGCGGCACCAACGCCCACGTCGTCATCGAAGCCCCCGCGCCCGCGCGCACCCCCGAAGCGCGGCCGGCGCCGCCGGTCGTGCCGTGGGTGCTCTCGGCCCGCTCCGAAGCCGCTCTCGCCGCGCAGATCGAGCGGACGGCCGGGCTGGACCCGCTCGACGCCGGATACTCCCTGGTCACCACCCGCGCGACCTTCGCCCACCGAGCCGTCCTCCTCGCGACGCCGGACGGCGTGCGGGAGGCGGCCCGAGGACAAGCGGCTGCACCAAGCGTCGCCTTCCTGTTCACCGGCCAGGGCGCCCAGCGGCTCGGCATGGGTCGCGAGCTGGCGGAGGAATACCCGGTCTTCGCGCAGGCCCTCGATGAGGTCTTGACGCACTTCGACCCGGAACTGCGGGACGTCATCTGGGGCACGGATCCCGCCCTGATCGCCGAGACCGGAACCGCCCAGCCCGCGCTGTTCGCCATCGAAGTCGCGCTGGCCAAGCTCCTCAGCGCTTGGGGTGTGCGCCCCGATTACGTCGCCGGCCATTCGATCGGCGAGATCGCGGCCGCCCACATCGCCGGTGTCCTGTCCCTGGAAGACGCGTGCGCGCTGGTGTCGGCGCGTGGCCGCCTGATGCAGGCCCTGCCGCCGGGCGGTGCGATGGTCGCGGTGCGAGCGTCCGAAGAGGACGTGCGCGCGGCGCTCACCGACGGCGTCGACATCGCGGCGGTCAACGGCTCGCGTTCGGTCGTGCTGTCCGGCGTCGAGACCGCGGTGCTGGAGGTGGCGGCAAGGTTCGAGAAGACCACCCGACTCAAGGTGAGCCACGCCTTCCACTCGCACCTGATGGACCCGATGCTCGACGACTTCCGCACGGTCGTCGCCGAGCTGACCCTGAACGAGCCGCGGCTGCCGATCATCGCCGCCGGAGACGTGACGTCGCCGGAGTACTGGGTCGAGCACGTCCGCGCCACCGTCCGCTTCGGCGACACCCTCGCCCGGCTGGCCGACGCCGGGATCACCACGTACGTCGAGGTCGGGCCGGACGCCGTGCTGACCGGGATGGTCGACGCGGACGCCGTCGTCACGCCGGTGCTCCGCCGGGACCGTCCCGAGACCGTGGCGGTCCTCGAAGCCCTCGCCCGGGTGCACGTCGCCGGGACCACCGTCGACTGGGCCGGCTGGTTCGCCGGCCGCGGCGCGCGGGTCGTCGACCTGCCCACCTATCCCTTCCAGCGCAACCGGTTCTGGCCGACTGCCCGCGCCATCGGCGACCTCCGCGGCGCCGGCCTGGCCGCGGCGGGGCACCCGCTGCTGGGTGCGGCGCTCGACCTCGCCGACGACGGCGGGGTTGTGCTCACCGGCCTGCTCACCACCGCGACCCGGCCCTGGCTCGCCGACCACACCGTGCACGGCGATACCGTCCTGCCGGGCACCGCGTTCGTCGAACTCGCCCTCGCCGCGGGCGCCGACCTCGGCTGCGAGCGCGTCGAAGAACTCACCATCGAGGCCCCGCTGTACCTCGAGTCGAGCGGCCGGCAGCTCCAGCTGCGCGTCGGCGCCCCCGGTGACGCGGGTGCCCGCGAGTTCACGTTCTCCTCCCGGACGGACGGCAGCACCGACGACCCCTGGACCCGCCACGCCGCGGGCTGGCTCGTCCCGGACACTGCCGTGCCCGGCACGCCCGAGCCGTGGCCGCCCGCGGACGCCGAACCCCTCGACCTGACCGGCCTGACCGAACAGCTCGCCGCCGATGGCCTCGGGTACGGCCCGGCGTTCCCCGGCCCGTCCGCCGCCTGGCGCCGGGACGGTGAGCTCTTCGCCGAGGTCGCCCTCGCGAGTGCGGACCAGCCGGACGCCTACGGCCTGCACCCGGCTCTGTTCGACGCGACCCTGCGCGCCGTCTCCTTGCTGGGCAACGACTTCGCGGGCAGCGTCCCGTTCTCGTGGCACGGCGTGTCGCTGCACGCCACCGGTGCGTCCGCCCTGCGCGTCCGGCTCACCCCGGACGACGGCGGCGCGCTCCGCGTGGTCGCCGCCGACCCGTCGGGCGCCCCGGGCGCCCCGGTCGTCACCGTCGACCGCCTGACCCTGCGCCGCACCGGCCCGGCCGTCCGGACGCAGGCCCGGTCGCTGCTGCGGCTGGACTGGACGCCGATCGCGGTGACAGCGGCGGAACCGGTCTTCGAGACCGAGGACCCCGCGTCGCTGGCGGAGCCGCCGGAGTTCGTCGCCTGGCCGGTCGCCGGAGACCTGCGAGCCGTCCCGCTGTCCCTGCGCCGCGAGACCAGCCGTGTCCTGACGCAGCTGCAGCACTGGCTGACCCGCGACACCACGACCACGCTGGTCGTCGTGACGCGGGGCGCGCTGGACGGCACCGACCCGGTCGCCGCGGCCGCGGCCGGCCTCGTCCGCTCCGCCCAGGCCGAACACCCCGGCCGGTTCGTGCTCGTCGACACCGACGACTCCGCGCCGCTGACCACGGCCGTCGTGGCCACCGGCGAGCCGGTGCTCAAGATCACCGACGGCCGCATCCACGCCGCGCGGCTGGCCCGGATCACCGAAACCCCCGAAGAGATCGACGACGCGCGGGACGGCACCGTCCTGATCACCGGCGGCACCGGCGGCCTCGGCAGCGCGGTCGCGAAACACCTCGCCGCGCGCGGGCGCCGTGACCTGCTGCTGGTCAGCAGGTCCGGCCGGACCGCACCGGGCCTGCTCGACGAACTGGCCGCGCTGGACGCCCGGGTCGAGGTCGCCGCGTGCGACGTCGGCGACCGGGCCGCCGTCGAGCGCCTTCTGGACGGCCGGGAGATCACGGCCGTCGTGCACGCCGCCGGCGTCCTCGACGACGGCACCCTCGCCGCCCTCACCCCCGAACGCTTCGAGCAGGTCCTGCGGGCGAAGGCCGACGGCGCCTGGCACCTGCACGAGCTGACCACCGGCCGCGCCCTCACCGACTTCGTGCTGTTCTCCTCGGTCGTCGGCACGTTCGGCGGCGCGGGACAGGCGAACTACGCCGCCGCCAACGCCTTCCTCGACGCCCTGGCCCGCCGCCGGCACCGCGACGGCCTGCCCGCGCGCTCGCTCGGCTGGGGCCCGTGGGAGTCCGGCAGCGGCATGACGGCGACGCTCTCGGACACCGACCTGCGGCGCCTCGCCGAAGCGGGCATGCCGCCGGTGTCCACCGAGGACGGTCTCGCGCTGTTCGACGCCGCCCGCGGCAGCGCCGAACCCGCCGTCCTGCCCCTGCCGCTCGACCTGGCCGCCGTGCGGCGGCAGCCGGAGATCCCGCACGTGCTGCGCGGCCTCGTCCGCCCCGCCCGCCGCCGGGCCACCGCGGCCGCCGGGGACCTCGCCGGCACACTCGCCCAGCTCCCCGTCGCCGAGCGCGCCGACGCGCTGAAAGGCCTGGTCGCCACCCACGTCGCTCTCGCCCTGGGCCACGCCGACGCGGCCGCGATCGAGCCCGGGCGCGCGTTCTCCGACCTGGGGTTCGACTCGCTCAGCGGCGTCGACCTGCGCAACCGCCTCGCCGCGGCGACCGGACTCCGGCTGCCGAGCACGCTCGTCTTCGACCACCCGACCGTCACGGCGCTGGCCGAGCACCTCCTGGCCGAGCTGTTCGACGCCGACGTGCCGGTCAGCGAGGTCCGCAAAGCCGCGACCACGACCGACCCGATCGTCATCGTCGGCATGAGCTGCCGCTACCCCGGCGGCGTCACCACGCCCGAGCAGCTGTGGGACCTGATCAACGACGGCGGCGACGCCATCTCCGAGTTCCCGGTGAACCGCGGCTGGGACCTCGACGCGCTCTACGACCCGGACCCCGGCCACGCCGGCACGTCCTACACCCGCCACGGCGGGTTCCTGCACGACGCCGGCCAGTTCGACGCCGAGTTCTTCGGCATGAGCCCGCGTGAGGCCGTCGCCACCGACGTCCAGCAGCGGCTGTTGCTGGAGACGTCGTGGGAGGCGATCGAGCGCGCCGGGATCGACCCGGTCGTGCTGCGCGGCAGCGCCACCGGCGTCTTCGCCGGCGTGATGTACCACGACTACAGCCGCCTGCTCGACGGCAGCGAGGACGCCGAGGGCTACCAGACCAGCGGCAGCGCGGGCAGCGTCGCCTCCGGCCGGGTCTCCTATGTGCTGGGCCTGGAAGGCCCGGCCGTCACGGTCGACACCGCCTGCTCGTCGTCGCTGGTCGCGCTGCACCTCGCCGCGCAGGCGCTGCGGTCGGGGGAGTGCGACCTGGCGCTGGCCGGCGGCGTCACGGTGATGTCCACGCCGTCGACGTTCGTCGAGTTCTCCCGCCAGCGCGGCCTGTCCGAAGACGGCCGCTGCCGCTCCTTCGGCGACGGCGCGAACGGCACCGGCTGGTCCGAAGGCGCCGGGATGCTGCTGCTGGAACGGCTGTCCGACGCGCAACGGCTCGGGCACCCGGTGCTGGCCGTCGTCCGCGGCTCCGCGCTCAACCAGGACGGCGCCTCCAACGGCCTCACCGCGCCCAACGGCCCTTCGCAGCAACGCGTCATCCGCCAGGCCCTCGCCAACGCCGGACTGTCCACATCGGACGTCGACGCGGTCGAAGGCCACGGCACCGGAACGTCGCTGGGCGACCCGATCGAAGCCCAGGCCCTGCTCGCCACCTACGGCCGCGACCGCGAAACGCCGCTGCTGCTGGGTTCGGTGAAGTCGAACCTCGGGCACACCCAGGCCGCCGCCGGGGTCGCCGGGATCATCAAGATGGTCCTGGCCATGCGCCACGGCCTGCTGCCCCGGACCCTGCACGCCGACACGCCGTCCTCGCGCGTCGACTGGGCCGAGGGCGGGGTCACGCTGCTCGCCGAGCCGACGCCGTGGCCGGAGACCGGCCGCCCGCGCCGCGCGGCCGTCTCGTCGTTCGGCATCAGCGGGACGAACGCCCACGCGATCGTCGAACAGCCGCCCGCCACACCGACCACCCCCGCGGCGGCCAGGCCGGAGGTCGTGCCCTGGGTGCTGTCCGCGAAGTCCGAAGAGGCCCTGCACGCCCAGGCCGCGAAGCTGGCCGGACTGACCGCCGCCCCCCTCGACGTCGGCCACTCCCTGGCCACGACCCGCTCCCGGTTCGCGCACCGGGCTGTCGTACTCGCCGACCACGCCGACGCCCTGACCGCACTCGGATCGCACCCCGCGGCCGTCACCGGCGAGGTCGTCCCGGGCCGCACCGCGGTCGTCTTCAGTGGACAGGGCGGCCAGCGCACCGGCATGGGCCATGAGCTGTCCCAGCGGTTCCCGGTGTTCGCCGAGGCCCACGACGCCGTGCTCGCGCGGTTCGGCGACCGCATCGCCGACGTCGTCCGCAGCGACGACCAGAACGCGCTCGACCGCACCGAGTTCGCCCAGCCCGCGCTGTTCGCCCTCCAGGTCGCGCTGCTGCGGCTGGCCGCGTCGTGGGGCGTCGAACCCGACCTCGTCGCCGGCCACTCGATCGGCGAGATCACCGCGGCCCACGCCGCGGGCGTCCTGTCCCTCGAAGACGCGTGCACGCTCGTCGCCGCCCGCGGCGCGCTGATGCAGGCGCTCCCGGCCGGCGGCGCGATGATCGCGCTGCAGGCCACCGAGGACGAAGTGCGTCCGCTGCTCGGCCCCGACGTCTCGATCGCCGCCGTGAACGGGCCGCGCTCGGTCGTCGTCGCCGGGGCGGAAGAAGCGGTCGTCGCCATCGCCGCGCAGTTCGAGAAGACGCGGCGGCTCACCGTCTCGCACGCGTTCCACTCGCCGCTCATGGAGCCGATGCTCGCGGACTTCGCCGACGTCCTCGCGGGCCTGACCTTCCACGAGCCGCGCCTGCCGCTGGTCTCCACCGTGAGCGCCGACGCCGACGTCACCACCGTCGAGCACTGGGTGCGGCACGCGCGGGACGCCGTCCGGTTCGCCGACGGCGTCACGGCGCTGGTGGCCGCGGGCGCGTCCCGCTTCGTCGAGGCCGGGCCGGACGGAGTGCTGTCCGCGCTGGTCGCGGGCGTGGCACCGGACGCCGTCGCGGTGCCGCTGCTGCGCCGCGACCGCGGTGAGGAGATCGCCTTCACCGAAGCCGTCGCGCGGCTGCACGTCTCGGGCGCCGACGTCGACTGGACGCCGGCCCTGGCGGGTGGCCGCCGCACCGACCTGCCCACCTACCCGTTCCAGCGTGAGCTGTTCTGGCCGCCGGTCACCCGGACCGGCGGCGACGCGACGTCGCTCGGGCTCGGCGCGCCGGGGCACCCTCTGCTCGACGGGACCGTCCGCCTCGCCGGCTCCGACGAGGTCGTGCTGACCAGCCGGCTTTCCCTGCGGACCCAGCCGTGGCTGGCCGAGCACGTCGTGTTCGGCCAGGTCGTGGTGCCGGGCACGGCGCTGGCGGAGATGGCCGTCCGCGCCGGCGACGAGACCGGCTGCCCCCGCATCGACGAGCTGACCATGGCCGTCCCCCTGGTCCTGCCGCCGCAGGGCGGTATCCAGGTGCAGGTCCGGGTCGGCGAGCCGGACGACCGCGGCCGCCGTCCGGTCGGCATCCACTCACGGGCCGCGGACGCCTGGACCGAACACGCCACGGGCACCCTGAGCCCGGCCACGCCGGTGTCTACATCGGACACTACGGCCTGGCCGCCGCCGGACGCGATTCCCGTTCCCCTGGAGGGCTTCTACGAGAGTTTCGCCGCGGACGGCTTCGACTACGGCCCCCGGTTCTGCGGCTTGCGGGCGGCTTGGCGGCGCGGTGACGACGTCTTCGCCGAGGTCGAACTGGACCCCGCCCACCACGCCGAAGCGGCCGGGTTCGGCCTGCACCCGGCGTTGCTGGACGCGGCCCTCCACGCCGTGACGCTCCGCCCGAACGCCCCGGCCGCGCGTGAACTGCCCTTCTCCTGGCAGGGCTTCTCGCTGCACGCCGCCGGAGCCGTCGCCCTGCGAGTCCGGGTGACCCCCGGCATCGGCCTCGACCTGACCACTGCCGACGGTGACCCGGTAGCGACCATCGATTCCCTGGTCGTGCGCGAAGCCGCCCGGGACGCCGTGCGCCGCAACGACGCGCTGTTCCAGCTCGACTGGACACCGGTGCCGATCCCGGAGGCGACCTCGCTTTCGGTCGCGCTCCTGGGCGACGACCCCTTCGGCATCGGCGTGGCCGCGCTGGACGACCGCGCCGACGTGCCCGACGTCGTCGTCACCTGCCTGACCGGCCCGGCCGACGTGCCGGGCTCGGCGGCCGACCTCGCCGAACGAGCCCTCGACCTGGCCCAGCGCTGGGTCGCGGACGACCGCTACGCCAACACGAAGCTGGTGTTCGTGACCCGCGAAGGCGACCTCCCGGCCGCCGCCGTGTGGGGTCTCGTCCGGGCCGCCCAAGCCGAGCACCCGGGCCGCTTCGGCCTCCTCGAACTCGACGGCTCTGTACTGCCGCCGGCGGTGCTCGCCGTTGAAGAACCCCAGCTCGCGCTGCGTGACGGCAACCTGCTCGCAGCCCGTTTCGCACCCGCCGTGCCGACGGAAGGCGGAGCCTGGGACCCCGAGGGGACCGTCCTGATCACGGGCGGCACCGGGGGACTGGGCGCCGTCCTGGCCCGGCACCTGGTGACCGGGCACGGGGCCCGTCGCCTGCTGCTGGTCAGCCGCCGCGGCGCGGACAGCCCGGGCGCCGCGGAACTCGTGGCGGAGCTGCGGACCGCCGGTGCCGACGTCGTCGTCGAAGCCTGCGACGTCGCCGACCGCGCCCAGCTCACCGCCCTGCTGGCGAACCACCCGCCGACCGCCGTCGTCCACGCCGCCGGCGTCCTCGACGACGCGCCGCTCGAAGCGATGACCCCCGAGCGGCTCGCGACCGTGCGGCGGCCGAAGGCGGACGCCGCCTGGCTGCTCCACGAACTGACCGGCGACCTGGCCGCGTTCGTGCTGTTCTCCTCGGTCTCGGGCACCCTCGGCATCCCCGGGCAGGCCAACTACGGCGCCGCCAACGCGTTCCTCGACGCGCTCGCCGCGCACCGCCGCGCCCAGGGGCTCCCGGCCGTCTCCCTCGCCTGGGGCCCGTGGGTCCCGACCACGGGCATGACCGCCGACCTCGGCGAGGCCGGGCTCGACCGCCTCGCCCGCGCCGGCTTCCCGCCCCTGTCCGTCGAGCAGGGCCTGCAGCTGTTCGACGCGGCCCTGTCCGCGGCCGCGCCGGTGCTGCTGCCGGTCCGGCTCGACCGTGCCGCCCTCCAGGCCCGCGAAGACATCCCGCACCCCCTGCGCGGCCTGGTCCGCGCGCCCGCCCGCCGCATTCTCGCGGTCACCGAAGGCGCGCTCGAACGCCGCCTGCGGACCCGGTCCGCCGAGGAACGCCTGCAGGAAGCGGGCGTCGTCGTCGCCAACGAGGTCGCGCACGTCCTCGGCCACACCGGCACCCGCAAGATCGCGCCGACCCGCTCCTTCGCCGAACTCGGCTTCGACTCGCTCACCGCCGTCGAGCTGCGCAACCGCCTCAACGCCGCCACCGGACTGCGGCTGCCCGCGACGCTCGTGTTCGACTACCCGACCGTCGGGGCCCTGGCCGCGCACATCGTCGGGGAGATCTTCGGCGACGCTCCCGCCGAGACCGTCCGCGCGACCGGTGTCGTGGACGGCGACCCGATCGTCATCGTCGGCATGGCCTGCCGGTACCCGGGCGGCGTGGCGTCACCCGAGGACCTGTGGCGGCTCGTCCGCGAAGGCGGCGACGCGATCAGCGAGTTCCCCGCCGACCGCGGCTGGGACGTCGGCGCGCTCTACGACCCCGACCCGGACCACACCGGGACGTCCTACACCCGCCACGGCGGGTTCCTGCACGACGCCGCGGACTTCGACGCGGACTTCTTCGGGATGAGCCCGCGCGAAGCCGTCGCGACCGATGTCCAGCAGCGGCTGCTCCTCGAGACGTCGTGGGCCGCGGTGGAAAGCGCGGGCGTCGACCCGGTTTCGCTGCGCGGCAGCGCGACCGGTGTGTTCGCCGGCGTGATGTACAGCGACTACAGCCGCCTGCTCGACGGCAGTGAGGACGTCGAGGGCTACAAGACCAGCGGCAGCGCGGGCAGCGTCGCCTCCGGGCGCGTGTCGTACGCGCTCGGGCTGGAAGGCCCGGCCGTCACCGTCGACACCGCGTGCTCGTCGTCCCTGGTCGCCCTGCACTGGGCGGCGCAGGCGCTGCGGGCCGGCGACTGCGACCTCGCCCTCGCGGGCGGCGTCACGGTGATGTCGACGCCGGCGGCGTTCGTCGAGTTCTCCCGCCAGCGCGGCCTCGCCGCCGACGGCCGGTCGAAGCCCTTCTCCGACAGCGCCGACGGCGTCGGCTGGTCGGAAGGCGTCGGCATCCTGGTCCTGGAGCGCCTCTCCGACGCCCAGCGCCACGGCCACGAGATCCTCGCCGTCGTACGGGGTTCCGCGGTCAACCAGGACGGCGCGTCGAACGGTCTCACCGCGCCGAACGGCCCGTCCCAGCAGCGCGTCATCCGCCAGGCCCTCGCGAGCGCCGGACTGTCCACTTCGGACGTCGACGTCGTCGAAGCGCACGGCACCGGCACGAAACTCGGCGACCCGATCGAGGCCCAGGCCCTGCTGGCCACCTACGGTCAGGAGCGGGAAGCCCCGCTGCTGCTGGGGTCGGTCAAGTCGAACCTGGGGCACACCCAGGCCGCGTCCGGCGTGGCCGGGATCATCAAGATGGTCCACGCGATGCGTCACGGCGTCGTGCCGCGGACGCTGCACGTCACCGAACCGTCGAAGCACGTCGACTGGACCGCGGGCGCCGTCGAGCTGATCACCGCCGAAACCGCCTGGCCGGACGCGGGTCGCGCGCGCCGCGCCGGCGTCTCGTCGTTCGGGATCAGCGGAACGAACGCGCACGTCATCCTGGAACAGCCCGCGGCGCCGGCCCCGGCCGCCGCACGTCCCGAAACGGCGACCGTCCCGTGGTTGCTCAGCGCCAAGACCCCGGAGGCATTGCGGGCCCAGGCTTCCGTCCTGCGCGAGCACGTCATGGGCGCCGACCACCGCGACATCGCGTGGACCCTCGCCCAGGGCCGGTCCCGCTTCGACGCGCGGGCCGTCGTCCTCGCGGGCCCGGACCACGACGCGGCCTTGGCCGCCTTGAGTGCGAGCGCTACGCACCCGGACGTCGTGACCGGCACCCCGGCGACCGGCCGGACGGCGTTCCTGTTCTCCGGCCAGGGTTCCCAGCGGCTCGGCATGGGCCGGGACCTGGCCGCGGCCGATGCCGTGTTCGCGGCCGCGCTGGACACCGTGCTCGCCGGGTTCGCCCCGGCGGTCCGCGACGTCATGTGGGGCGACGACGCCGCCGCGCTCAACCGCACCGAACACACGCAGGCCGCGCTCTTCGCCGTCGAGGTCGCGCTGTTCGAGGCCCTGACCGCGCGGGGCGTCCGCCCGGACTACGTCGCCGGGCACTCGATCGGCGAGATCGCCGCCGCGCACGTCGCCGGGGTGTTCTCCCTGCATGACGCGTGTCGCCTGGTCGCCGCGCGTGGCCGGCTGATGCAGGCCCTCCCGCCGGGCGGCGCGATGGTCGCCCTGCGCGCCACCGAAGCCGACGTCCTCCCGCTGCTCGGCGACGACGTCTCCCTCGCCGCGGTCAACGGCCCCCGCTCGGTCGTGATCGCCGGCCCGGAGGCCGCCGTGCTGGCCGTCGCGGAACGGTTCGACGACGCCAAGCGGCTCAGCGTCTCGCACGCGTTCCACTCGTCGCTGATGGACCCGATGCTCGCCGAGTTCGCCGCCGTCGCGGCGGGACTGACCTACCACGAGCCGTCGATCCCGGTCGTGGCGGCCGGCATCGTCACCTCGCCCGGGTACTGGGTGCGCCAGGTGCGCGAACCCGTCCGCTACCTCGACGTGCTGCGGGCCCTCGAAGCGTGGGACGTCGATCGCTACGTCGAACTCGGCCCGGACGCGGTGCTCGCCGGGCTCGCGGCCGACGTCGTCGGCGAAGACGCCGTCGTCGTCCCGGCTCTGCGCCGGGACCACGACGAATCCCGCACGTTCCTGACCGCGCTCGCCCGCCTTTTCGTTTCCGGCCTGCCGGTGTCGTGGGACGGCCTGGTCGAGGGACGCCCGGTTTCCTTGCCCACCTATGCCTTCCAGCACCGGCGCTTCTGGCCGCAGGCCCGCGTCGCGGCCGGTGACCCGGCCGGACTGGGCCTCGGCGCGCCCGGGCACCCCCTGCTCGGCGGGTCGGTCGAACTGGCCGAGGACGCCGGGCTGCTGTTCACCGGCCGGCTCTCGACGCAGACCCAGCCGTGGCTGGCCGACCACACCGTCCTCGGCACGACGGTGCTGCCCGGCACGGCGTTCGTCGAACTCGTCCGCCGCGCCGGCGACGAGGCCGGCTGCCCGGCCGTCCGCGAGCTGACCCTCCTTGAGCCCCTGGCCCTCGACACGGCGGCGCACCTGCAGATCCGCGTCGCCGCACCGGACGCCGCGGGACTGCGCGACGTCGACGTGTTCTCCCGGGCCGAAGGCGACCACGGCAGCTGGACCCGGCACGCGACCGGTGTCCTGGAGCCGTCGGCCGGAACGGCCACGCTCGACGTGACCCGCCCGGCCGACGCGACCCCGGTCGAGGTCGATTACGCAAAGCTCGCCGCGCTCGGCCTCGGTTACGGGCCCGCGTTCCAGGGCCTGCGCCGGCTCTGGCGCGGCGGCGAGGACGTCTACGCCGAGATCGAATTGGACGAGGACACCGGGGCGTACGGCCTGCATCCCGCGTTGCTCGACGCGGTCCTGCACGCGGTCGCCCTCGCCTCCGGCCACACCCGCCCGCACGTGCCGTTCGGCTGGCAGGGCATCCGCCTGCACGCCGCCGGCGCGTCGTTCCTCCGGGCCCGCATCACCCCGGCCGGGACCGACACCGTCTCCCTGGCCCTCGCGGACGCCGACGGCACCCCCGTCGCCTCGGTCGACGCCGTGACGTTCCGCCCCGCGGCGATCGCCCGGTCCCGGTCCGCCGTCAAGGACGCGCTGCTCCGCCTCGACTGGATCCCGGCGACGGCCACACCGGGCACATCGTCCGTGGTCCTCGAAGGCGCGCCGGCCGACCTGACGGAGGTGCCGGACCACGTCGTCGTCCCGATCACCGGGGGAGACGTCCGCGACGTCACCGCCGGGGCGCTCGCCCTGATCCGCGACTGGCTCGCCGACCCGCGCTTCGCCGACGCGAAGCTGGTCTTCCACACCCACGGCGCCACCGACGGCACGGACCTCGCCGCGGCCGCCGTGTGGGGCCTGGTCCGGTCCGCCCAGACCGAGCACCCGGACCGCTTCCTGCTCGTCGACGGCGAACTCGCCTTCGCCGCCGGAGAACCGCAGGTCCGCGTGCGTGACGGCGAACTGTCCGTGCCGCGCCTGGTGCGCGCCGACGTGACGCCCGAGCCGTGGACCTGGGATCCCGACGGGACCGTCCTGATCACCGGCGGCACCGGGGGACTGGGCCGGCTGCTGGCCCGGCACCTGGTGCGCGAGCACGGGATGCGGCACGTGCTGCTGGTCAGCCGCAGCGCTCAGGTCGACATCGACCTCGGCGCCGAGGTGACCGTCGCGCGCTGCGACGTCACCGACCGCGCCGCCCTCAAGGCCCTGATCGACGGCCTCGAGCACCCGCTCACCGCCGTCGTCCACGCGGCCGGCGTCCTGGACGACGCGACCGTCGAAACCCTCACCGACGACCAGCTCGACCGCGTCCTGCGGCCCAAGGTCGACGCCGCTTGGGCGTTGCACGAGCTGACCACCGACCTGGCCGGGTTCGTGCTGTTCTCCTCGATCGCCGGCACCATCGGCGGCGCGGGCCAGGCGAACTACGCCGCGGGCAACGCCTTCCTCGACGCGCTCGCCCACCACCGCGCCGCGCTCGGGCTGCCCGCCGTGTCGCTGGCCTGGGGCCCGTGGTCCGGCACCGGCGGCATGACGGCGGACCTCACCGACGCCGACGTCCGCCGGATGGCCCGCGACGGCATCTCGGTCCTCACCGCCGAAGACGGCCTCGAGCTGTTCGACGCCGCGGTCGGCGCCGGGACACCGGTGCTCGCGCCGGTCCGCCCGGCCGCGTCGGCGACCGGCGAAGTCGCCCCGCCGCTGCGTGGGCTGGTCCGCGCGACGACCAGGCGCGCCAAGACGTCCGGGACGGGGGAACTGGGCCGGAGGCTGGCCGGGCTCACCGAAGCCGGACGCCGGGACGTCGTCGCGGACCTGGTCGCCGGCCAGGTCGCCGCGGTGCTCGGCCACGCCGACAGCACGTCGATCGACCCCGGCCGGGCGTTCTCGGCGATGGGCTTCGACTCGCTCACCGGCGTCGAGCTGCGGAACCGGATCGCCACGGCGACCGGGCTGCGGCTGCCCACGACGCTCGTATTCGATCACCCGAACGCGGCCGCGCTGACGGCCCACCTGCTCGCCGAACTGGTCGGCACCACGGAAACGGCCGTCGAGACGCGGCCGGTCCGCGCGGCCGACGACGACCCGATCGTCATCGTCGGCATGGGCTGCCGCTACCCGGGCGGCGCCGGTTCCCCGGCGGAACTGTGGGATCTGGTCGCGGCCGGCACCGACGCGATCGGCGGCTTCCCGGCCGACCGCGGGTGGGACCTCGGCACGCTCTACGACCCGGACCCCGACCACGTGGGCACGACCTACACGCGCGAAGGCGGTTTCCTGCACGCCGCGGCCGAGTTCGACGCGGCGTTCTTCGGGATGAGCCCGCGCGAGGCCGTCGCCACCGACGTCCAGCAGCGGCTGCTCCTGGAGACGTCGTGGGAAGCCCTGGAACACGCCGGGATCGACCCGGTGACCCTGCGCGGCTCGTCGACGGGTGTGTTCGCGGGCGTGATGTACAGCGACTACGGCGGTCTCCTCACCGGCGGCGAGTACGAGGGCCAGCAGGGTTACGGCAGCGCCCCGAGCGTCGCCTCGGGCCGCGTCGCCTACACCCTCGGCCTCGAAGGACCGGCGGTCACGGTGGACACGGCGTGCTCGTCGTCGCTGGTCGCGCTGCACTGGGCGTCCCAGGCCCTGCGGGCGGGGGAGTGCTCCCTCGCCCTGGCCGGTGGTGTGACGGTGATGTCGACCCCCGCCACCTTCGTGGAGTTCTCGCGTCAGCGCGGACTGTCCCCGGACGGCCGGTGCAAGGCGTTCTCCGACGACGCCGACGGCACGGGCTGGTCCGAGGGCGTCGGCCTGCTGGTGCTGGAGCGCCGCTCGGACGCGCTCCGCAACGGCCACGAGATCCTCGCCGTCGTACGGGGTTCCGCGGTCAACCAGGACGGCGCGTCCAACGGTCTCACCGCCCCGAACGGTCCCTCACAGCAGCGCGTCATCCGCCAGGCCCTCGCGAGCGCCGGACTGTCCACTTCGGACGTCGACGTCGTCGAAGCCCACGGCACCGGCACGAAACTCGGCGACCCGATCGAGGCCCAGGCCCTGCTCGCCACCTACGGCCAGGACCGGGAAACCCCGCTGCTGCTGGGGTCGGTCAAGTCGAACCTCGGGCACACCCAGGCCGCCGCGGGGGTCGCGGGCATCATCAAGATGGTCGAGGCGATGCGGCACGGGATCGTGCCGAAGTCCTTGCACGTCGGCGAGCCGTCGTCCCATGTGGACTGGGACGCCGGTGCCGTCGAGGTCGTCGGCGAAACCCGCGGCTGGCCGGCGGTCGGCCGGGCGCGGCGGGCCGGGATCTCGTCGTTCGGGATCAGCGGCACGAACGCCCACGTGATCATCGAACAGGCTCCCGAGACGCCCGCCGCGCCGACGGCCGGCCTCGCGGTCTGGCCACTGTCCGCACGCTCCACCGCCGCGGTGCGCAACCAGGCCGCGCGGCTCGCCGGCGTCGTCGGCAGCCTGGACGCGGGCGACGTCGGCCGGTCGCTGGCTCTGCGGTCGCCGTTCCCGCACCGCGCCGCGGTGGTCTCCGAGGACCCGGCGGCCGCGCTGGCGGCGTACGTCGAGTCCGGCACCGCCGCCGACGTCGTCGAGGGCACCGCCCGGACCGGGACGACCGCGTTCCTGTTCTCCGGACAGGGCGCACAACGACCGGGGATGGGCCGGCGGCTGGCCGAGCGGTTCCCGGTGTTCGCCACGGCGTTCGACGAGGTCCTCGGCCTGCTGGACCCGGACGTCCGAGCCGCGCTGGAGACCGATCTCGTCGACCGCACCGAGTACACCCAGCCCGGGCTGTTCGCGTTCGAGGTCGCCTCGGCGCGGCTCCTGCAGGCGTGGGGCGTGCGCCCGGACTTCGTCACCGGCCACTCGGTGGGGGAGATCGCGGCCGCGCACATCGCCGGCGTGCTGACGCTCCAAGACGCGTGCACGCTGGTCTCCGCCCGGTCGCGCCTGATGGGCGCGCTGCCCGAAGGCGGCGTGATGATCGCCGTCCGCGCGTCCGAAGCGGACGTCCTGCCGCTGCTGGGCGACGGCGTGGACATCGCCGCGGTCAATGGCCCGGAGTCCGTCGTGCTGTCCGGCCTGGAAGACGCCGTCGAGGCGGTGGCGGCGAAGTTCGGGAAGCAGCGCCGGCTGCGTGTGTCACACGCGTTCCACTCGCTGCTGATGGAACCGATGCTGGCCGAGTTCGGCGACGTCGTCGCGGGTCTGGAGTTTTCGACGCCGGCCGTGCCGATGATCGCGGCGGGCGACGTGACGTCGCCGGAGTACTGGGTCCGCCAGGTGCGCGACGCGGTGCGGTTCGCCGACGCGGTCGACCGCCTCGCCGAGTCCGGTGTGACGCGGTTCGTCGAGGTCGGCCCGGACGCGGTGCTCGCGAGCCTGGTCGACGTCCCGGGCGCGCTCGTCGTCCCGGTGGCGCGCCGCGACCGCGACGAGGAGCGGACGTTCCTGACCGCGCTGGCGCAGCTGTACGTCTCCGGCGCCGACATCGCCTGGGACAGCTCCGGGCCGCGGGCGGACCTGCCGGGGTATCCGTTCGAACACCGCCGCTTCTGGCCGCCCGTGCGTCAGGGTGACGCGCGGGGCGCGGCCGGGCACCCGCTGCTCGGCGGGGTGCTCGACCTGGGCGCGTCCGGGAGCGCCGTCTGCACCGGCCGGCTCTCCCCGGCAACCCAGCCGTGGCTGGCCGACCACACGATCTTCGGCTCGATCCTGCTGCCCGGCACGGCGTTCCTCGAACTGGCCCGCCACCTCGGGACGCAGGTGGGCTGCGACCGCGTCGACGAGCTGACGCTGCTCGCGCCGCTGGTCCTGGCCGACGACGGCGTGGCCACGATCCAGGTCTCGGCCGGTCCGGCCGACGACGCCGGGAACCGGCCGGTCGAGATCCACTCCCTGCTCGAAGGCGGCACCTGGACCCGGCACGCCGCCGGCGTCCTGGCCCCGGCCACCCCGATGCCCGGGCTCGACACGAGCGAGTGGCCGCCCGCCGGAGCGTCGCCGGTCGACCTGACCGACGCCTACGCCGAACTGGCCGACCGCGGCTTCGCCTACGGCCCGGTGTTCCAGGGCCTGACGGCGCTGTGGCGGCGTGATGACGAACTGTTCGCCGACGTGCGGCTCGACGATCCCGAGACGAGCGCGTTCGGGCTGCACCCGGCGTTGCTCGACGCCGCGCTGCACCCGACCATGGTCGCCGACCCGGACGGCAAGCCCACGCTGCCGTTCACCTGGCGCGGCGTCTCGCTGCACCAGCCCGGCGCGGCGGACCTGCGGGTCCGGCTGGCCCCGGCGGGCCCGGACACGATCAGCATCACCGTCACCGACCCGGCGGGCGCCTCCGTGGTGTCGGTCGACGGCCTGACAGTCCGCGAACCGGCCGCCGGCCAGCGCCAGGCCAACCACCTGTACCGGCTCACCTGGACCCCGTTGTCCGCGGCTCCGGCGGCCGAGGTGACGGCCCCGGACCACACCCTGACCGACCCGGCCCGCGCGCTCGACGACCTGGCCGCGCTCGGCACCGACGGTCCGGTCGTGGTCACGGTCCCGGCGTATCCGGGCGACCCGACGGCCGCGACCCGCGCCGCGACCACCGACGTCCTGGCGCTGCTGCGGGCCTGGCTGGCGGATCCGCGGTTCGACGACGTGCTCGTCCTGCGCACCAGCGGGGCCCTGACCGGCGACGACCTCGCGGCCGCCGCGGTGTGGGGCCTGGTGCGCTCGGCGCAGCAGGAAAACCCGGGCCGGTTCGTCCTGGCCGACTCCGATGGTTCGCTGCCCGTGAGGGACTTCCTCGGCGCCGGGGAGCCGGAACTGTCCCTTCGCGACGGTGCCGCGTCGGCGGCCCGGCTCGATCGGGCGACCACCGGCGCCGACGTCACCGAGTGGGACCCGGACCGCACGGTCCTGATCACCGGCGGCACCGCCGGTCTCGGCGCGCTCGTGGCACGCCGGCTCGCGGCGGCCGGGCAGCGGAAACTGTTGCTGGTCAGCCGATCCGGCACCGCCGAGGCCGGTCTCGAAGACGACCTCCGCGCGCTGGACGCCTCGGTGACTGTCTCCGCGTGCGACGTCGGCGACCGCGCCGCGCTGGCCGCTCTGCTCGAGGGCGTCGACCTCACGGCTGTCGTGCACGCCGCGGGCGTGCTCGACGACGGCGTCCTCGGCTCGCTGACCCCGGACCGGTTCGGGACGGTGCTGCGGCCCAAGGCCGACGGCGCGTGGCACCTGCACGAACTCACCGCCGGGCAGGATCTCGCGGGTTTTGTGCTGTTCTCGTCCCTCGCCGGCACGTTCGGCGGCGCGGGACAGGCCAACTACGCCGCGGCGAACGCGTTCCTCGACGCCCTCGCCGTCCACCGGCACGCCCACGGCCTGCCCGCGGTGTCGCTGGCGTGGGGCCCGTGGACGGCCGAGGCGGGCATGACCGCCGCCCTGCCCGACACCGAAATCCGGCGCCTGGCCCGGGCCGGCGTCGATCTGCTCGCCGCCGAAGACGGGCTGGCCGTGTTCGACGCGGTCCGCGCCGGCGGCGAACCCCTGTCCGTGCCGGTCCACCTGAACCTGCCGCTGCTGCGCGGGCAGGACGTCCCGCCGGTGCTGCGGAAGCTGATCCCGCCGCGGCGGACCGTGTCGTCGGCTCCGGCGCGGGCGGACCTCGCGCCGCGGCTGGCCGGGCTGTCCCCGGCGGACCGGATCGAAGTGCTCCTCGACGTCGTCGCCGACGCGGTCGCCGTGGTGCTGGAGCACGGACCGGCGGACGTCGTGGGCGCGGACCAGGCGTTCACCGGACTCGGCTTCGACTCGCTGACGGCGGTCGAACTGCGGCGACGGCTGGAGGGCGTCACCGGGCTGCAGCTGCCGGCGACCCTGGCGTTCGACCAGCCGACCCCGCGCGACCTCGCCGGTTACCTCGCGGAACTGGTCGCCCCGGAGGAGAAGCCGGAGCAGGCGATCCTGGCCGACCTCGCGCGGCTGGAGAAGGTGCTGCAGGAGGTCGTGCTCGACCCCGGTTCGCACGAGGAGATCGCGACCCGGCTGGAGCAGCTGCGCGGCACGTGGAGCGCCCGCCAGGAGGACGGTGCCGGCTTCGACTTCGACGCCGCCAGCGACGAAGACGTCTTCGCCCTCCTGGACGAGAAGCTGAGCGCCGACTGGGACTGACCGCGGGCACACGAAGGGGCCGCACTTTCTCTATGAAAGTGCGGCCCCTTCACATGGGCTTTACTTGAGCTTGGTGCCGGCCGAGCCGAGGGCCTGGCAGGCCTCCACGATCCGGGCGGCCATGCCACCCTCAGCAGCCTTCAGGTACGACCGCGGGTCGTAGACCTTCTTGTTGCCGACCTCACCGTCGATCTTCAACACACCGTCGTAGTTCTTGAAAAAGTGATCCACGATCGGGCGGGTGAACGCGTACTGCGTGTCGGTGTCCACGTTCATCTTCACCACACCGTAGGAGACGGCTTCGCGGATTTCTTCCGGCAGCGACCCGGACCCGCCGTGGAAGACCAGCTCGAACGGCTTGGAGCCGGCGTCGAGGCCGAGTTTCTTCGACGCGGCTTCCTGCCCGCCCTTGAGGACGTCCGGGCGCAGCTTCACGTTGCCGGGCTTGTAGACGCCGTGGACGTTGCCGAACGTCGCGGCCAGCAGGTAGCGGCCGTTCTCGCCGGAGCCGAGCGCGTCGATGGTCTTGAGGAAGTCGCCTTCGGCGGTGTAGAGCTTCTCGTTGATCTCGGCTTCGACGCCGTCTTCTTCGCCGCCGACGACACCGATCTCGACCTCGAGGATGATCTTCGCGGCGGCGGCTTTGGCCAGCAGCTCCTGCGCGATGACGAGGTTCTCGTCGAGGTCGATGGCGGAGCCGTCCCACATGTGGGACTGGAACAGCGGCAGCCCGCCGTTCTTGACCCGTTCGGCGGAGATCTCCAGCAGCGGGCGGACGAACCCGTCGAGTTTGTCCTTGGGGCAGTGGTCGGTGTGCAGGGCGACGTTGACGTCGTAGCGCGCGGCGACGACCTGCGCGAACTCGGCCAGCGCGGACGCGCCGACGACCATGTCCTTGATCTTCTGGCCGGAGGCGAATTCGGCGCCGCCGGTGGAGAACTGGATGATCCCGTCGCTCTCCGCTTCGGCGAAGCCGCGGATGGCGGCGTTCACGGTTTCGGACGAGGTCACGTTGATGGCGGGGTAGGCGAACTCGTTCGCCTTGGCCCGATCCAGCATCTCCGCGTAGACCTCGGGGGTCGCGATGGGCATCGGTCAGGTCCTCTCGATTTCCGGCGGGGGAACCCGTCGAACATAGCGTGACGGCCGCGCCGCGCCGGGCGGCTGTGACCCATCGCTGGGGTTTTCCCCAGTGGGGACGCGGTACAACGAGGCGCACCCGGCGGCCGGCGACGACGCGATCGCGGCCCGGCGGGTGCGTGTGGTGTCGACGACGACTTCCCGCAACCGAATCCCAGGGTGCGCCGAAGTCGCGGGCACCCGCCGCCGAGGAGTGAAATGACAGCGATCGTCCAAGTCACGGGCCGGGAGATCCTGGACAGCCGGGGCAATCCGACCGTCGAGGTCGACGTCGAGCTGGCCGACGGCTCGTTCGGGCGCGCGGCGGTGCCCTCGGGCGCGTCGACGGGCACCCGGGAAGCGGTCGAGCTGCGCGACGGCGACCCGCACCGGTTCCTGGGCAAGGGCGTCATCGGCGCGGTCGCGGCCGTGAACGGTGAGATCGCCGAGGCGGTCCTCGGGCTCGACGCCGACGACCAGGCCGTCGTCGACCGCGCGATGATCGAGCTCGACGGCACGGCGAACAAGGCCCGCCTCGGCGCGAACGCCATCCTCGGCGTCTCGCTCGCCGCCGCGAAAGCGGCCGCCCAGACCCACGTCCTGCCGCTCTACCGCCACCTCGGCGGCCCCGACGCGCACCTGCTGCCGACGCCGATGATGAACATCGTCAACGGCGGCGCCCACGCCGACAACGGGATCGACTACCAGGAATTCATGATCGCCCCGGTCGGCGCGACGAACTTCGCCGACGCCGTCCGGATCGGCGCCGAGATCTTCCACACGCTGCGCAGGATCCTCCGCGACGCCGGGCACAACACCAACGTCGGTGACGAGGGCGGTTTCGCCCCGCAGCTCGGCTCGGCCGACGAGGCGCTCGATTACGTCGTCCGCGCGATCGAGCAGGCCGGCTACGCGGCGGGCGAGGACGTCGTGCTGATGCTCGACCTCGCGGCGTCGGAGTTCTCCGAAGAAGGCGTTTACCACTACCGCGGCGAAGGGCGGAAGCGCTCGGCCGAGGAGCACGTCGACTACCTGGCCGGGCTCGTCGACCGGTACCCGATCGCGTCGATCGAAGACGCCATGGCGCAGGACGACATCGCCGGCTGGCAGCTCGTCACGCGGGTGCTGGGCGAGCGCTGCCAGCTCGTCGGCGACGACGTCTTCTGCACCAACGTGGAGCTGCTCAAGCACGGCATCGAACACGGCGTCGGCAACGCGATCCTGGTCAAGGTCAACCAGATCGGCACGCTCACCGAGACCCTGGAGGCGGTCGAGGTCGCCTACCAGGCCGGCTACGGCGTCGTGCTGTCGCACCGGTCCGGCGAGACCGAGGACACCACCATCGCGGACCTCGCGGTCGCCGTCGACTGCGGCCAGATCAAGACGGGTTCGCTCTCCCGCGCCGACCGCACGGCCAAGTACAACCAGCTGCTGCGGATCGAAGAAGACCTCGGCACCGCCGCCCGGTACGCGGGCCGGCACCCGTTGACCCGGAAGGTGCGCTGAGGAAGGAAAGTCACGGAGGCCGGACGCCGCTGCGTGTCAGGCCTCCGTGACCTCCCACGACTCGGCGCTTTCGGTCCGGACGACGTCGACGAGCGCGAGGTGGCGGAGACCGGCGAAGAGCCGTTCCCCGAGCAGGGTCGTGATCAACGCCGTCTCGGCGGGACGCCGGGCGGGCCCGACCTCCGCGATCAGCCCGGCGTCGACCTCGGCGGTCGCCCGGGCGAGCGCGGCGTAGTCGGCGAGCTTGCCGGTGACGGCACTGTGGCCGAGGGCGTGGAACGTGGCCAGGACGGTCACGAGGTTCGCGATGCTGGGATCGGCGGTGTCCACCGGACCGCCGGGATGGACACCGTGTGCACCCAGCAGCGCCCGGACCCGGTCCAGCGCCCACGCCCGGGCGGCTTCACCGGTCGGGCGGGTGCTGACCCGGCCGTCCTGTGCGACGCCCAGCACGACGGGGGAGGCGTGGCCGGAGTCGAGCGCGGCCAGCACGGCGGCCACCTCGGCCAGCGAGAGGCCGCCGATCTCCCGCAGCGCGCAGACGAGCCGGAGGCGCCGGAGGTGCTCGTCGGAGTACTCCGCCTGGTTGGGCCCGATCCGCCGCCCGGCGGGGAGCAGACCCTCCCGCAGGTAGTACTTGACGGTCGCGACCGGGACCCCCGATTCGGTGCTCAGCTCAGCCATCCGCATGTGCCCGGTACCCCTTCTCCGTCTCCACTGCTGCCCTCGCGCGGGAGACGCCAGTGGATCGTGGACTCTCGGCCACTGCCCAGCACCGGGCGGAAAATCTAGTGCGATGCGCACACCTCGCCACCCGTCCGGCCGGTACTGGACAAATCCTTGAACCCGATCGGCGAGACTCGGGCCAGGAGCTTGCCGGCGACGAAGGGGCGGGCGATGGCCACCATCTGCGGGACCGATGCGGCGTACACCCTCGAGGAGCTCGAGGCCGACGCGGCGGGGACAGCGGCCGAGCTCGCCGCGCGGGGTCTCGGCCCCGGCGACCGCGTGCTGCTCAAGGCGGACAACTCGATCGGCTACGTCACGGCGGTGCTGGCCCTGGTCCACCTCGGCGCGTCGATCGTGCTGCTCGACCACCGGGACAGCCCGGTGGCCACGCGCGACGTCCTCGTCCGTGCGAAGGTCAAGGTGTGCCTGGTCGACGACCCGGCCGACGTCGCCCCGGCCCCGGCGATCCGGCTGGCGGAGCTGGCCGCGGCCGCCCGGCCCGTGCCGGGCGGGATCGACGCCGCCGCGTGGGCCGCGCTGCCCGACGGCCTGCTGATGTCGTCCTCGGGGTCGACCGGGCGGCCGAAGGTGGTCGTGAAGTCCGGGGCCGTGTTCCTCGCCAACCTCCGGCGCACCGCGGAGGCGCTCGACTACACCCGCTCCGACGTCCTCGCGCCGTTCCTGCCGTTCTCCCACCAGTACGGCCTGTCGATCGTGCTGCTGGCCTGGCTGGTCCGCTGCTCGCTGGTCGTCGTGCCCTACCGGCGGCTCGACCACGCGCTCGGCCTCGCCGGCCTGCGCGGCGCGACCGTGCTCGACGCCGCGCCCTCGACCTACCGCAGCATGCTGAACATCACGCGGCAGCGGCCGGTCCTGCGGGCCGCGCTGCGGCGCGCGCGGATGCTGTGCGTCGGCGCGGCGCCGCTGAACCACCGGCTGGTCGCCGAGTACCGCGCGGAGTTCGGCAAGCCTCTGCTCGACGGTTACGGCAGCACGGAGCTCGGCAACATCTCCTTCGCCGTGCCCGCCAACCCGGTCGCTACCGGCCGCCCGGTCCGCGGGGTGGACGTCCGCGTCGTCGACGACGACGGCGTCACGGTCGCGCCCGGCGAAGTCGGCGAACTGCTCGTGCGCACCCCCGACCTGCCGGCCGGCGTGCTGGACGACGACGGCGAGCTGACCCCGGCACCGGCCGGCTGGTTCCGCACCGGCGACTTCGGCCTGGTCGACGGCGCCGGCAACCTCCACGTCCTCGGCCGCAAGCGCGCGGTCCACCGGATGGGCTACACGCTGTACCCGGACATGATCGAGCTGCGCGTCGCGGAGGCGGGCTGCTGCGCCAAGGTGGTCGCGGTCCCCGACGAACGCCACGGCAGCCGCCTGGTGGCCTTCGTCGAGGACGAGGACGGCCACGCCCCGGCGTACTGGCGCGAGCGGATGGCCCGGATCCTGCCGCCGTACGAGGTCCCCAACCGGGTGGTCGTCGTCGAGAGCTTCCCATTGAACCGCAACGGGAAGCCGGACGGCCGCCGCCTGGAGGAACTGGCCTCGACCGCGTAGCGCGAGTACGGGGGAAGGGGCGCCTGGACGAGTCTGCCGTGGCCCGTCGTGAGTGGTTAGGGCGGTTAGAACCGCCCTGACCACTCACGACAAGCCGCGCCGCCGAAGGTCCGCCGCGTCGAAGCCGAACTCCGCGAGCACCGCGTCCGTGTGCTCGCCCAGCGCCGGGATCGGGTCGAGGCGTGGCGGGCGGCCGGGCACCGTCACCGGCGGCACCGTCAGCCGCAACGGCCCCACCGGTGAGCCGACCTCGGCGAACCGGTCGCGTTCGGTCAGCTGCGGGTGCTCCAGCACCTCCGGCAGCTCACGCCGCCGGGCGTGCGCGATCCGGCCCTCGCTCAGCCGGGCGACCAGCTCCTCACCGGTCAGCGAGGCGAAAACGGCGTTGATTTCCCGCTCCAGCTCGGCCCGGTGGGCGACCCGCGCGCTGCCCGTCGCGTAACGCTCGTCGGACGTCCACTCGGGACGGCCGGCCGCGTGCCGGCAGAACGCGGCCCACTCGCGGTCGTTCTGCACGGCCAGCACCAGCTGGGTGCCGTCGCCGGCGGTGAACGTGCCGTACGGCACGATGGCGGGGTGGCTCGTGCCGGCCCGCGGCGGCGGGGTACCGCCGAAACCCGTGTAGTACAGCGGGAAGCCCATCCACTCGATCAGCGCGTCGAACAGGCTGACCTCCAGCTCGGTGCCCTCGCCGGTGCGTTCCCGGTGGAACAACGCCGAGAGGATGCCGGAGTAGGCGTACATGCCCGCCCCGATGTCGGCCGCCGGGATGCCGCTCTTCGCTGGCTCCTCGGCCGTTCCGGTCACCGACACCAGCCCGGCCTCGGACTGGATCAGCAGGTCGTACGCCTTCGCGTCGCGGTACGGGCCGGTCGAGCCGTAGCCCGAGATCGAGCAGGTGATCAGCCCCGGCCGGGACGCCCGCAGCGCGGCGGCGCGCAGGCCGAGCCGCTCGGCGACGCCGGGGGCGAAGTTCTGCACGAAGACGTCGGCGCCGTCGATCAGCCGGCCCATCACCTCGGGCGCGGCTTCGTGCTTCAGGTCGAGGGTGACGCTCTCCTTCGAGCGGTTCAGCCAGACGAAGTGGCTCGAAAGCCCGCGGACGGTCTCGTCGTAGGCACGCGCGAAGTCGCCGGTGCCCGGCCGTTCGATCTTGAGCACCCGCGCGCCGAGGTCGGCCAGGTGCCGCGTCGCCAGGGGCGCCGCGACCGCTTGTTCGCAGGAGACGACGGTGACGCCGGCGAGCGGGAGGGAAGCCATGGCCGCATCCTGTCATCCCGGCCGGCACCCGGCGGGGTGATCGGATTCCGAGGCCCGGCCAGTAAGGTGTCCGGAGGGTTTCGGCCCTGCTGGGAGACGTCGCGACGGCGGCGTCCCGAGCTCCGGTAGGCGAGCGCAAGGCGGTGCGATCCACCGCCCGGCACCGCCCCGGGACCTCGCATCGCACCTGAGACTGGAGATCCGTGGCCCTACGCAGCGGCCTCCGGGCCTTGCCCGGGACAGAACTGGCCGGCCGGGAGTGGGAGGTCCGGCTGCTCGCCGACCGGGCCCGGGCCGCCGCCGTCGGCGCGGGACAGGCCGTGCTGCTGCGCGGACCCGCCGGGATCGGGAAGACCAAGCTGCTCGCCGCCGCGCTCGACGAGCTCGACGGGATCGCCGCCACCGTGCTCACCGTGGCCTGCCCGGACAGCGGGGTCGCGGCCTACGAAGCCGTCCGCGCGCTGTTCGAGCCGCTGCAGCCGGCCGGCGCCGCCGCGGCCGACCTGCTCACCGGCAGCGCCCGGCTGGCGCTGCCGGCCCTGGTGCCCGCGCTGGGCGAGGGCCAGGGCACCGCCGACACCTACTCCGTGATGCACGGCCTGCACTGGCTCACCGCCGGCCTGGCTGCCCGCGGCCTCGTGGTGCTCGCGCTCGACGACGTCCAGTGGTGCGACGAGACGTCCCTGCGGTGGCTGGGGTTCCTGCTGCGCCGGGCGGAAGACCTGCCGCTGCTGGTGCTGATGACCCAGCGGACGGGGCCGGACGAGCCCGCCCCCGAGGTGCTCGGCGAGATCGGCGCGGCCCTGAGCTGCCTGACGGTCGACCTGGCGCCATTGTCTCCCGACGCCGTCTCCGACGTCCTGGAAGCGGCGTTCGGCGGGCCGCCGGACCCGGTCTTCGCCGCCCGCGTCCTCGACCTGACCGGCGGGAACCCGTTCCTGCTCGACCGGGTCGTCGGCCGGATCCGCGACGAGGGGGCGCCGGGCGCCGAGCACATCGCGCTGCTGGACCGGGTCGGCCGCGAGGTCGTGGCGCGGCCGTTGCTGGACCGGCTGCCCGAAGGCGCGTTCGCCGTGGCGCGCGCGATCGCCGTGCTGAGCGGCGAAGACCTGGAGACGATCGCCGCGCTCGCCGGGACCCAGCCCGGCCCGGCGGGCGGGGCCGTGCGGGCCCTGCGCGCCGGTGAGCTGCTGGTGCCGGACCGGCTGGACTACGCGCACGACCTGATCCGCACCGCCGTGCTGGACTCGGTGCCGCCCGCCGAGCTCGCCCGGCTGCGGGAACGCGCGGCCGTCCTGCTCAACGACCGTGGCCGGCCCGCCGAGGAAGTCGCCGTCCACCTGCTGCTGCTCGACTCGGTGCCGCAGCCGTGGATGGTGAACGTCCTGCGCGACGCGGCCGTCTCGGCCGAGGGACGCGGCGCGCCCGCGGCCGCCGCCCGGTACCTGACCCGCGCCCTGCGGGCCGACGAGGACGACATCGCCGTGCTGGTGCACCTGTCCCGGGTGCAGGGGCAGCTGGACCCGGCGTCGTCGCTGCGGCACCTGGAGCGCGTGCTCGGCCTGGTGACCGACCCGCGCCGCCGGGTGCCGGTCGTCATGCAGTACACGATGATCTCGCTGGCCGCGCAGAACTCCCAGCGGGCCTACGCGCTGGGGGAGGAGGCGCTCGACGCGCTGGTCGCGGTCAGCGGCCCGGATCCCTCGCCCGCCGACCGGGCGCTGCGGATGCTGGCCGAGTCCGCGCTGCTGCTCTCGGGTCTCGACGAGAAGTCCTCCGTGCCGCGGGTGAGCGCGCGGCTGCGCGACGTCACGCCGCCGCCCGGCGACACCGCCGAGGAACGCCAGCTGCTCGGCATGCTCTCGTCACTGGGCACGCTGCAGGGCCGGCCGGCGGCCGAGGTGGCCGACCAGGCGAGCCGGGTCCTGCTGATCGGCGACGTCGCCCCCGGCGGCTGGGCCGTGCTCGGCGCCGTCCTCTCGCTCTACCTCGGCGACCACGGCGAGCCGGCGCTGACCGCGATCAACGAGCTGCTCAACCACGCCCAGAACCGCGGCGAGGCGTGGACCTACGCCCTCGGCGCGAGCACCCGCGCGCTGATGCACGAGTTCACCGGGAACCTCGCGGAAGCGCTGTCGGACGCGCAGTACTCGTTCGACGTCGTCACGCAGGAGCGGTGGGCCCCCGGCGTCACCATGCCGCAGGCGGCGCTCGGCGCGATGCTGGTCCGGCAGGGCGACCCGGTCCGCGCCGAGCAGGTGCTCGACACGGTGACCCGGCCCCGGCTGGCCGAGTTCACCCTGGAGTACCACTGGTTCCTGATGGCCAGGGCCCGGGCGCGGGCCGCGCAGGGTGACGCCGAAGGCGCCCTGGCCGTGCTGCGCACGTGCGGGGACAGCCTGCGCGACAGCGGCATCGGCAACCCCGTGCTGGCGCCGTGGTGGTTCGACACCGCGGAGCTGCTGGCGGGTCTCGGCCGCGCGGCCGAGGGCGTCGACGTCCTCGACGCCGTGGAGCCGGCGATCCGCCGCTGGGGCACCGCGCGGGGATTCGGCATGCTGGAGACCGCCCGCGGTGTCCTGGCCGAGGGCGACGCGGCGATCGACCGGCTGACGGCGGCCGCCGAGGTGCTGGCCGGCTCACCCGCCAAACTGGAGCACGCGAAGGCCGAGTACCTGCTGGGCCGGCGCCTGCTGCGGCGCGGCGACACCGAGGGCGCCCGGGAACGGCTACGGCGGTCGATCGACCTGTCCGTGCTCAGCCGGGACAAGCAGCAGCTCGGGCTGTCGCTGCCGGCCCTGACCGAGGCGGGCGGGCGGATGCGCCGCGGGACCGACTCGCCGGCCGACGCGCTGAGCGGCAGCGAGCGGCGGGTGGCCGAGCGGGCCGCGACCGGCGCGACCAACCGCGAGATCGCCGAGTCGCTGTTCCTCACCCAGCGGACCGTCGAGGTGCACCTGACCAGCGTCTACCGCAAGCTCGGCATCAAGGGCCGGGCGGACCTCGCGGGGGCCCTGCGCACCTGGTGAACGCTCTTCAGGGTCCGGGTGGCGGAGTCCCCGGCCCGGCTCCGTTTGCCACTGCTTACCCGGCGTCACGCATTGCCCGCTTGTGCCACCCGGAATGGTCAAGGGGGACGGAAATTCCCTGGCGGCACCCGCGGGGCCCGCGGATGCCGTAGTGCGGAGCTAGCCTCCCTGGTGGATCCACCGGTCCGAGCGCCCGTCGATGCGCCGAGGGAGGTCGTCCGTGCCGTACCACCGGCCACTGTCCGTGATCAACTCCGGGCACAACCGCCCAGCCGGGCGGTTGATCGGCCGGGCACGCCAGCTCGCGGTGCTCGACGACCTCGTCGACGGCCTGTTCGCCGGGCGCCCCGCCCGCGTGGGCATCTCGGGTGCGGCCGGGACCGGCCGCACGGCGCTGCTGCGCCGGCTGCTCGCCACCGCACGCGACCGCGGCGCCGTCGCCGGCCTGGCCACGTGCTCGCCGGTGGAGGCCGGGATCCCGTTCAGCACGGCGTCGCAGCTGGTCGCCGCCCTGCACCCGCCGGCGCGGTTCGCGGACCTGGCGACCGAGTGCTTCGCCGGCCCCTGCGAGGGCACGGTGCCGCTGCTGTGCGACGTCTTCGCCGAACTGGCCGTCGACGGACCGCTGGTGCTGGCCGTCGACGATCTCCAGTGGGCGGACGCCTGGTCGTTGCAGTGCCTCACGGCGATGGCCGCCCGGCCCGGCCCGATCCTGCTGGTCGCGGCCGCGCACGGGCCGCTGTCGCACTACCTCGGCGACGACGCCGGGCCGGGCACCCGCCACCAGCTGGACCTGCCGCCGTTGACCGAAGCGGACGCCACGGCCCTGCTGCGGGAGACGCCGGGGGAGCCGGGCGGCGCGGCGTTCACCGCGGCCGTGCTGAGCATCGCCGCCGGCCGGCCCGCTGTGCTGCGCGACATCGTGGCGCGCTGGACGTCCGGTGGGCACGGCCCCGAGCCCGAGCAAGTACCCCACCTGGTGCGGATCGGCCGCGCGGTGACGTCGGCGCGCGCGGCCCGTGTCCGGCGCGGCCTGCCGCCGGACGCGCTGGCGCTGCTGCGGGCGATGTCGGTGTCCACCTCGGACGTCGTGCTCGCGGGCCGGCTGGCCGGCCTGCCGGAGTCCGCGGTGACCGGCGCGCTGGAGCCGCTCGTGGCGAGCGGCCTGGTGGCGGCGGGCCGCCCCGCCGAGCCGCACCTCGCGGCGGAGGTGCTGGCGGAGCTGGACGCCGACGCCCGCGGCGACCTGCACCGGCGGGCGGCGGAGCTGGCGCACGGCACCGGCGCCGGGGCGACGGTGGCGGCCGACCTGCTCCGCGCGGCGCCGGCGGTGGGGGAGCCGTGGGCGCGGACGGTCCTGGTGGAGGCGGCGGAGCAGTGGTTCCTCCAAGGCCGCACCTCGGCGTCGGCCGACGCGCTGCGCCGGGCGTTGCTGGAGCCGCTCGAACCGGCGGATCGCGCGGCTTTGCTGCTGCGCCTGGCGTCGATGGAGGTCACGCAGGATCCGGACGCGGCGGACGGCCGGCTGCGCCGCATCCTGGCGGAACCCGAACTGAGCACACTGCCGGCGGCGGTGACCGCGGCGGACCTCCTCCTGGCCCGCGGCGACGTCGAGACGACCCGCCGCGCGGTGTCCGAGCTTCGCGGCCGGGCGGAAGCGCACGCCCGGTCCGGTGAACCGGCCCCGGAATCGTCCACTATGGACACCGAGATCCGCGACCCCGCCCGGCGTGCGGCCGACGACTCGTCCACTGTGGACTCGGACCTGATCGCGCTCGGCCGGCTCGCCGAAGAGGAAGCCGCGGTGGATCCGGAGATGCCCGTCGCGCCGCTGCGGTGGCCCACCCGGCCCGGCGGTCCCGCCGAAGCCGGCGCCGAAGCCTGGCGGCTCGCCACCCGCGGCGAAGACCGCCGCCGCGCGCTCGACCTGGCCGAACAGGCCCTGATCGTGCGCGAGGACGCGCCGCTCATGCCGCGGATCGCCGCCTGCCGGGCGCTGCTGTGCTGCGACGAGCCCGAGTCCGCCGCCGAAGGGCTCACCGCCGTCGCCGCCGCGGCCCGCCGGCGCGACGCCCGGACCGCGGCCGCCCAGGCCCTGCTGTACCGGGCCGTCGTCGACCTGCGGCGGAACCGGCCCGAGGACGCCCTCCACGACCTCACCGCCGCCGGGCGGGAGCTGCCCGTCCGGTCCTGGCACCCCGCGCTCGTCCCGGCCTACCTCGCCGTCGAGATCTCCGCGCACCTCAAGCTGGGCCGGGTGGAGCGCGCCCGGCGGCTCGCCGCCGAACCGCTCCCGCGCGGCGGCGAGCACACCGCGGCCCCGGCGTTCCTCCTCTACGCGCGGGCGGAGCTGGCCCTGGCCGCCGACGAGCCGGAAGCCGCCCTCGCCGCGGCGCGCGAGTGCGGCCGGATCCTGCGGTCCCGGCAGTGGGTCAACCCGATGCTGGCCCCGTGGCGCACCTTCGCCGCCTTCGCGCTACGCACCCTCGGCGACGCCGCGGCCGCGTCGGCCCTGGTGGCCGAGGAACAGGCGCTGGCCGGGCACTGGGGCACCGTCGTGGCCTTCGACTCCCTGCGGGAGCGCGCGGTCGCCGAACTGCGGCGCAGCGTGCCCGCGCAACGGCGGCCCGTCGAGCCGGTGCCCGAGCCCGTGCTGCCGGCCGGACGCCGGTTCGAGCCGCGCCGGCCGGAGGTGCTCTCGCCCGCCGAACAGGACGTCGCCGCGCTCGCCGCGCGCGGGCTGCCGAACCGCGAAATCGCCCGGGAGCTTTCGATCGCGCTGCGCACGGTCGAACTGCGGCTGACGAAGGTGTACCGGAAGCTCGGCCTCAAGGGCCGGTCCGCGCTCACCGAGCGCTGGGCGACCTGGACGCGGGGGGACTGACCGGTGCTGCTGGAACGGGAAGCCCACCTGTCGGTGCTGGACGAGGCGCTGCGGGACGCCGACGCCGGCAGCGGTGGCCTGCTGCTGATCCACGGGGAGGCCGGCGCCGGCGGCTCGGCGCTGTTGCGGCACCTGGCCCACCTCGGCGCGGCCCACGGGGCGCGGATCCTGCGCTCGAGCGGCGCGCAGCTCGAACAGGCCTTCCCGCTCGGCGTCGTCCGGCAGCTCGTGCTGCCGATCTTCGCCGGCCCGGACGATCCGGCGCTGCCACCGGTGGCCCGGCAGGCGCTCGGCCCGCTGACCGACGGCTCGGCCGGCCCGGCGGAACTGGCGACGCTGCTGCACGGGTTGCACGCGCTGCTGGCCCGGCTGAGCCGGACGCGCGGGCTGGTCGTGCTCGTCGACGACCTGCACTGGGTGGACGAGCTTTCCTTGCGTGCCTTGGCTTTCCTGGTCGCCAGGCTGTCCGGCATGCGCGTCCTGATCGGCGCGGTCCTGCGCGACGGTGCGGGCGCGCGCACGGCGCTCGTGCCGGAGATCGAGGCCGCCGCCCGCTACCACGTGCGGGCCGAGCCGCTGTCGGTCGCCGCGACCCGGCGGCTGGTCGCCGCGCGCTTCGACGCCGGCCACGACCCGGAGTTCGCGGCCGCCTGCCACGAGCTCACCGGCGGCCGCCCCAAGGACTTGCGCGCCCTGCTGGACCGGGCGTTCTCCGCGCGCCTGACGGCGAAGGCCGACGACCGCGCGCGGCTGCGGGCCCTCGGCGCGGACCTCCGCCGGGAACGGCTGCGGGTCCTCGTCCGGCGTGATCGGGAAGTCGAGGCCTTCGCCCGGGCCGTGGTCGTACTGGGGCGCCACGCCGAGCCCGCGCTCGTCGCGCGCCTGAGCGGGCTGGCCGACGCCGCCTGCGCCGCGGCCCGCGCCGCCCTGGAGGGCCCCTGGCTCACGGTGGCCGCGGACGGCCGGCTGGTGCCCGAGGCCGCGCTGGTGCGGGTGGTCGAGGAGACCGCGTCGGCCGCCGACACCGCCGCCGCCCACCGCACCGCGGCCGGGCTGCTGACCGCGCAGGGTTACCCCGCGGAGGACGTCGCCGGGCAGCTGCTGCGCGTGGACACCTTGAACGGCGGCCCGGAGATCGAGACGCTGCGGGCGGCCGCCGTCGCCGCGCTGCGCCGGGGGGCCCCGGAACCCGCCGCGCGCTACCTGCGGCGGGCCCTGCTCGAACTGCCGCCGGGCAGCGCCGGCCGCGCGCCGCTGCTGGTCGAGCTCGCCGCCGCCGAACTCGGCCCCGACCCCGCGTCGGCCGTGCGGCACCTGGTCCAGGCCGCGCCGCTGCTGCCGACGATCCGCGACCGGGCCGCGGCGGTCGCCCGGATCCCGTTCACGATCTCCGCGCGCGGCCCCCTGGTGACCGAGCTCGTGCGCGCCGTCGCCGGCTCGCTCGGCCCGGCCGGCGCGCTGACCGGGCACGACCGCGACCTCGCCCTGCGGCTGGAGGCGCGCGACTGGTTCGCGGCGCTGGAAGACCCGGCCCGGCTGGCCGTCGCCCCGGCGCGGCTGCGCGAGCTGACCGACACCCCGTCGGGCCCGGGTGCGGCCGAACGCGAACTACGGGCCGTGCTGCTGCTGGCCGCGACGCTGGCCGGGCGGATCAGCGCCGACGAAGCCGCGCACCGAGCGGGCTGCCTCCTGGACCACGAGCCCGCGCGGTCCATCCGCGCCGGGGCGGCGTTGCGGATCGTCCCGATGGTGCTGGTCGCGGCGGGGCACGTGGACGCGGTGACGCCGTGGCTGTCGGCCACGGGCGCGTCGGGCACCGTGGCGACCCGTTCCCTCCTGGACGTCCACCGCGCGCTGGCGCTGCTCTCCCGTGGCCGGGCCGCGGCGGCGCAGGAACCGGCCGGCCGCGCGTTCCGGCTCGCCGAGCCCGCCGGATACGACGTGCTCGCGCTACCGGCCACGACGCTCGGCCTGGTCGCGTCCGCGACCGGTGACCGGGCCCTGGCGCGCACGGTGCTCGACGGTCTCCCGGTCGACGACAGCCTCGCGGTCCTCGCCGCGCAGCGGAGCCTGCGCGGGATGCTGGCCGCCGCCGGAGACCCCGGCGCGGCGCTGGCGCAGTTCCTCGACTGCGGGCGCCGGCTCGACCGGGCCGGCTGGCGCAACCCGGCGATGTACCCGTGGCGCGCCTCGGCGGCGCTGCTGGCCCACCGGCTCGGCCGCGCCGACGAAGCCGGCCGGCTGGCCGAAGAGCACCACCGCCGCTGCGTCGCGTGGGGCGCGCCCGCGACCGTGGGTGGTGCCCTGCGGGTCCTCGCCGCGCTGGACGGCGGCCGCGACGGCATCCGGCTGCTGGAGGAGGCGGTCGAGCTGCTCGGCCGCTCGCCGGACGACCTCGAGGAGGCCAAGGCCCGCGCCGACCTGGCCGAGCGCCTCCGGCCCACGGAACCCGAAGCGGCGCAACGGTTGCTGGTCCGCGCCCAGTCGCTGGCGGAGAGCTGCGGCATGGGCCGGCTGTTGACCCACGAGAACGGCCCGGTGACCCACACCGAGCCGGCCCGCGCGACCGCCGAGCTGACCCGCGGCGAGGCGACGGTGGCGGAGCTGGCCGTGCGCGGCCGGACGAACTCCGAGATCGCCGAGCAGCTGAGCATCAGCCGCCGGGCGGTGGAGAAGCACCTGACGAGCTCGTACCGCAAGCTCAAGATCGACGGCCGCCCGGACCTGGCCGGCGCCCTGGGCGGCCGCACCGCGGGGGAGTGACACCGCTCCGGCCACCGGCGCCCGGCCGGCCGCCGGGGAGCTGGACCGGGTGCGCGGACAGTGGCGCGGGCTCTCCCCGGTCGCAGCTGCCCGGCCGGTGCCTCCCCGCCCGACTCCCCGCCGTCGCGAGCACCGGCGGCGGATCCGGTCGTAGAGCCGGTCGCGCCGCCCGCCGCCAGTTCGGCGTGGCGGTACCCGGGCGAGTTGACCACGTCGGATTCCAGGCAGCCGCGCCGGCCTGATCGAGGACATGGACCGGGCTGGGAAGGCCGGGACCGGTTCGCCGTGTCCGGTCTCGACCGCGCCTTCCGCCGCGCGATCGTCAACGCGGCGGGGAACACGGTGCCGACGGAGTCGTACGACACACTCCGCTCGCGCCGGCAGCGTGTCGCGGTGCGTGCCCTGCACGCCCGGCCCGAGCGGCTGCCGGTGCTCGGCGCCGAGCACCGTGCCCTGGTCGCCGTGATCGACCGCCACGACACCGAGGTGGCGCTGGGCGTCCTCGACCAGCACCTGCGCCCGGTGTCCGAAGTGGTCTCGACCGCGGTTGATCCCACATGCGGCGTACCGGCCCCGGCGAATGATAGGAATGGCCGGTGACCGAACCTGACCTGACCGAACCGAACCTGATCGAAGCCGCCGCGGCCGAAGCCGTCACGCTGACCAGCGAGCTCCTCCGCATCGACACCACCAACACCGGCGACCCCGACACGCTGGTCGGCGAGCGGGTGGCGGCCGAGTACGTCGCGGAGAAGCTGACCGACGCCGGCTACGAGATCACCTACGTCGAGTCGGGGGGCAAGAACCGGCACAACGTGATCGTGCGGCTCGAAGGCGCCGACCGGTCGCGGGGCGGGCTGCTGATCCACGGCCACCTCGACGTCGTGCCGGCCGACCCGTCCGAGTGGTCGGTCCACCCGTTCTCCGGTGCGGTCCAGGACGACTACGTCTGGGGCCGCGGCGCGGTCGACATGAAGGACATGTGCGGGATGGCGCTCGCGCTGGCCCGGCACTACAAGATGAACAACATCGTCCCGCCGCGCGACCTGGTCTTCGCCTTCCTCGCCGACGAGGAGGCGGGCGGCAAGTACGGCGCGCAGTGGCTGGTGGAGAACCGGCCGGAGCTGTTCGAGGGCGTCACCGAGGCGATCAGCGAGGTCGGCGGCTTCTCGATCACGTTGAAGGACGACGTCCGGGCGTACCTGATCGAGACGGCGGAGAAGGGCATCCGCTGGATGAAGCTGCGCGTGCGCGGCACCGCCGGGCACGGCTCGATGATCCACCGCGACAACGCCGTGACGAAGCTGGCCGAAGCCGTCGCGAAGCTCGGCAACCACCGCTTCCCGCTGGTGCTCACCGATTCGGTGAAGGAGTTCCTCGCCGGCGTCACCGAGATCACCGGCTGGGACTTCCCGGAGGACGACATCGAGGGCTCGGTCGCCAAGCTGGGCAACATCTCCCGGATGATCGGCGCGACCCTGCGCGACACCGCGAACCCGACGATGCTGACCGCCGGCTACAAGTCGAACGTCATCCCGTCGGTCGCCGAGGCGTCGGTGGACTGCCGGATCCTGCCCGGCCGGCTGGAGGCGTTCGACCGGGAGCTCGACGAGATGCTCGGCCCGGACATCGAGAAGGAGTGGATGGAGCTCCCGCCGGTCGAGACGACCTTCGACGGCGCGCTCGTGGACGCGATGACCGCCGCCGTGCTGGCCGAGGACCCGGGCGCGAAGACGTTGCCGTACATGCTTTCCGGCGGCACCGACGCGAAGTCCTTTCAGGACCTCGGCATCCGCAACTTCGGCTTCGCGCCGCTCAAGCTGCCCGCGGACCTCGACTTCTCGGCGCTGTTCCACGGCGTCGACGAGCGCGTCCCGGTCGAGGCGCTCAAGTTCGGCACCCGCGTGCTGGACCGGTTCCTGCGCACGTCCTGATGACGCGGTTCGCGCTCGCCGACGGCACGTCCCTGCAGATCGTCCGCAGGGGCGACCCGGCCGCGCCGGTCACGGTGGTGTTCGTCCACGGCTACGCGCTCGACCAGCGCAGCTGGAGCCGGATCGCGCCGCTCGTGCCGGACGCGGCCGAGGGCCCGGTGGCCGTGCTGACCTACGACCAGCGCGGCCACGGCGGCTCGGGGCGGGCGCGACGCCGGACGGCGACGATGTCCCAGCTCGGCGACGACCTCGCCGAGCTGCTGGAGCGCGAAGTCCCGGCCGGGCGGGTGGTTCTGGTCGGGCACGACATGGGCGGCCTGGCGATCATGTCGCTGTCCCAGCGGCACCCGGCGCTGTTCCGCGCCCGGGTGTCCGGGCTGGCGCTGCTCGCGACGTCGTCGGGCAAGCTGGCGACGGAGGTCTCGGCGACCTGGCCGAACGCGCTGGGCAAGCTGGCGCGCGACCTCGAAGCGGTGCTCGGCTCGAAGCTGTTCGGGGTGGTGCACGAGCACACGAGCCGGGCGGTGAGCGCGGGGCTGCGGTGGTGGCTCTTCGGCGACGATCCCGAGCCGGACCTGGTCGAGCTGACCGTGCAGATGATCCGCGGCAACTGGCCGCACACCGTCTCGCTCTTCCGCCCGGCGCTGGACGCCTACGCCCGCGACGCGGCGTTGGCGCAGGTCAGCGGCGTGCCGGTGACGGCGATCGTGGGGGAGCGGGACCGCATCGTCCGGGCCGGCGACGTCGAGCAGTGGGTGGGTGGCCTGGACGAGGGGACGGCCGTGGTGCTGCCCGGCGTCGGGCACGTCGTGCCGTTGGAGGCCGCGCCGCAGGTGCTGCCCCGGGTGGTCGCCTTGGTGAACGCGAGCTACCGACAAGACCAGGATTCTTGACAACTTCTCTGTTCGGTAGCACTCTGGGCGCATGTTCTCCGTGGCGGTGATCGAAGACCCGGCGGCGGCCGAGGTGTCGCTGGACCCCATCCGGGCCCGGCTCTTGGCCGAGCTGGCGGAACCCGCGTCCGCGACGATGCTGGCCGGCCGGGTGGACCTGCCGCGCCAGAAGGTCAACTACCACCTGCGGGCGCTGGAAGCGCACGGCCTGGTGGAGCTGGTCGAGGAGCGGCGGAAGGGCAACGTCACCGAGCGGATGATGCGGGCGACGGCGTCGTCGTACGTCATCTCGCCGGCGGCGCTGGGCGCGGTGCAGCCGGACCCGGCCCGGTCGCCGGACCGGCTCTCGGCCCGCTGGCTGCTCGCGGTGGCCGGACGGCTGGTGCGCGACGTCGGCTTGCTCATCACCGGCGCGGCCAAGGCGAACCAGCGTGTGGCCACCTTCGCGCTCGACGGCGAGGTGCGGTTCGCGTCGCCGGCCGACCGGGCCGCGTTCGCCGAGGAGCTGGCGACGGCCGTCACCACGCTGGTGGGGAAGTACCACGACGAGACGGCCGCAAAGGGCCGCAAGCACCGGGTGATCGTCGCCGTCCACCCGAGCGTCCCGGAAGGATCCTGACGTGGGGCACGAATTCGAGCTGACCGACGCCGCCGAGGTCGACGCGACGCCGGAACAGCTGTGGGAGGCCATCGCGACCGGCCCGGGCATCGACTCGTGGTTCATGGGCCGCAACGAGGTCGAGGGCGGCACGGGCGGCGTGATCCGCGGCACTTTCGGCGGTTACCGGCCGGAATTCGGGATCCGCGAGTGGGAGCCGCTCGAGCGGCTGGTCTACGGCACCGACGCCGCGCCGGACGGCCGTCGCATCGCCTACGAGTTCCTCATCGAGGGCCGCGAAGGCGGCAGTTCGGTGATCCGGTGCGTCACGAGCGGCTTCCTGCCCGGCGACGACTGGGAGGACGAGTTCGAGGCGATGACCACGGGGGGCGCGCTGTTCTTCCGCACGCTGGTCGAATACGTCACGCACTTCGCCGGCCGCGCGGCGGTGCCGGTCACCGCGTTCGGCCCGCCGGTGGGGGACTGGGACACGGCCTGGGCGACGCTGGGCGCGGCGCTGGGGCTGTCCGCGCGGCCCATGACCGGCGACCGGGTGCGGCTGGAGCCGGACGGCCGGGAGCCGGTCGAGGGTGTCGTCTACGCGGTGAACGACCAGTCCGTCGGCATCCGCGTGCCCGACGCCATGATCCGGTTCATCCGGGGCTTCCACGGCCCGATGGTCGCGGCCCACCACGTCTTCACACCCGGCGTGGACGCCGCAGCCGAAGAAAAGGCCTGGAGCAGCTGGCTGGCTCGCGTGTTCGATTGACAATCGAGCGGTAGGCATCGAATATCGATACATGCCTCGTCTACTCGTCGCCGCCTTGCACGCCGTCGTCGCCTGCGCGTTCCTTGCGGGCCTGTACGCCCAGGTCGTGGTGATCCCCACGGCCGCGGCGGACCAGGTCGAGCTGTTCCCGCCGCTCGCGCCGCACCGGGTGCCACTGGTGACGGCCGCGATCCTGTTCGTGGCCTGCGGCCAGGCCGCGCTGCTCGGCCTCGGCCTGCTGCTGCGCCGGGCGAGCCGCGGCACGGTCTTCCAGCCGTCGGCCCTCACCGGGGCGAACGTCGTGGTCGGCGCGACCGCGGCCGCGACGGTGGTCACCGCCGGCGTCTTCGCCTACGTGACCCTCGCCGACATCCCGTCGCCCACGGACGGAATGGACGTCATCGGCCTCTGGCTCGGCACGGCCGCCGCGGTGGCGGTGGGGGCGGCGGCGGTGCTGCTCCTCTTCGCCGGCCGGCACCTGCTGGTCAAGGCGATCGGCCTGCGCACGGAACTGGACGGTGTGGTCTGAGCCGCCCGCAAGTCCGTGAAGGCCTCCTTGAGGGACTCTGAGTCCCTCAAGGAGGCCTTCACGGACCGGGGGAAATGCTCGGGTACCGGGTGCGTCCACCCGGGGGGTGGTCAGGTGGGCAGGCCGCCGGGCAGGGATTCCGCCGTCTTCTTGCGGCGCAGCCAGACCCTGCGGGTGCCGTCGGCGTAGAGCCGGACGTTCCGCAGTTCCCAGCCCGCGAACTCCGCGTGGATGGAGAGCTGGATCGCCGCCGCACGCCGGGACACGCCCGGGGGAAGGTGCAGACGGCGGTACTCCCAATCCCCTTCGACCACCGCCTCGCTGACCGTCGTCATGGCTGGATCACCTGGGTCCCTTCTCCGGCGGCGGAGCCGATGATCACCCGGCCGCTCTGGTCGTCGACCCCCACCGAGTCCGGCTGGCGGATGGTGGGGAACCGGAACTTCTCGACTGGTTCGCCGCCGCGGACGTCGAACCCGACCACTTCGTTGCGTTCCGTCAGCGTCACCCAGGCCAGGCTCCGCTTCGCGTCGTAGGCGATCCCGTACGCGCCACCCGGCACCGGGTAGCGCTGCCGCATGATCAGCGGCGACGCCGAGAAGGCGATCAGCGCGCCCGCCCGTGCGTCGGTCACCAGGATCCGGCCGTAGGAGTCCGCGACGGCGTTCGCGGCGCCGTCACCGGCCCGCAGGCCTTCGTTGATCTTCCCGCCGGCGACGTCCACGGAGAACACCGCCGTGCGAAGCCGGTCCAGCACCACGACGCCGTCCCCGGCGGCCAGGACGTCGTCGGCGCTGTAGAGCTGCCCGCCGATCGTCCGCGCCGGACCGCTCGCCGGCAGCACCTGGATGTCCTTCGCCGCCCCCATCGAGACCAGCCGGTCGGCGCCGTAGGCGATGCTCGACGTCGGCTGCCCGCCCGTCTTCGTCTCCGAGAGCTTCCGGTCCGGCAAGGACAGCTGCTGCACCACACCCTGAGCCGGCTCCGCGATCTCCACCCGCCCCGGCGCCACGGTCAACCGCGAAGCTGTGCCGTATAACGCCATATTCACCGGCGGGGACGCGAGCGCGTTCAGGTCGTAAAGCTGCAAAGACGGCTGCTGAGCGAGAGCCACGACGAGCGTCGACCCCGAGACGGCCACGGCCGAGACGGCCGCGCCCGGCAGGACCTGGCCGGCGGGCTTCACGGTGACTGCGGGGGAGACGGCGGCGGTGGCCGCCACCGGGTTCGCGACGATCTGCAGGTCGTCGCTGTCCGACTTGGCCGAGGAGCAGCCCGAGAGCACCAGGACACCGGCGAGCGGGATCGCGATCCGCGACGCGGCGGTGAGCCGACGCACGTTGGGGCCTCCGGTTTTTCCTCGGCGGGTGGTGCTCACCAGCATCCTCCACGATCGTTCTGCCGTCACGTGCATGTCACCCAACAGACACCTGCCGTGGTGTCGATCACGGTGTCGATCATCGGGGCCAGCGTTCCGGGTAGCCGACGTCGATCGCGCTGACGTCGTCGAGCGCCGACCGGATGGCGGGCGGGAGGGTGATCGCCTCCGCCGTCAGCGAGCCCGTGAGCTGGCCGGTGTCGCGGGCGCCGACGACCGGGGCGACCACGCCGGGCCGGTCGCGGACCCAGGCCAGGGCGACGGCGAGCGGGGACGTCCCGAGCCCGTCGGCGGCGGTGGCGACCGCCTGCACGATCCGGGCGGCCCGGTCGGTGCGGTGGTGCTCGACGTACCCGGCGAACACGCTGGAGGCGCCGCGGGAGTCGGCCGGGGTGCCGGTGCGGTACTTGCCGGTCAGCACGCCGCGCCCGAGCGGCGCCCAGGGGAGCAGCCCGATGCCGTGGTGCTCGGCGGCGGGCACGACCTCGCGGTCCACGCCGCGTTCCAGCAGGGAGTACTCGACCTGGGTGGACACGAGCGGCGCAACCGCTGCGGCGCCGGCGGCGGCCGTGGCCAGCTGCCAGCCGGAGTAGTTGGAGACGCCGACGTAGCGGGCTTTGCCGCTGTTGACGGCGTACTCGAGCGCGGCGAGGGTTTCGGCGACCGGCACGGTGGTGTCCCACGCGTGCAGCTGCCAGAGGTCGACGTGGTCGGTGCCGAGGCGCTTCAGCGAGCCGTCGAGGGCCGAGAGCAGCGCGCCGCGGGAGGCGCCGCCGCCGAACGGGCCGTCGGTGCGCCGGGCGACCGCCTTCGTCGCGAGGACGACGTCGTCGCGCGGGACGAGATCACCCAGAAGTGAGCCGAGCACCCGTTCGGCTTCGCCCTCGCCGTAGATGTCGGCGGTGTCCACCAGGGTGCCCCCGGCGTCGACGAAGGCGACCAGCTGGCTCGCCGCTTCCTCCGCGTCGGTGTCGCCACCCCAGGTCATGGTGCCGAGCGCCATCCGCGAGACGCGCAGTCCCGAGCGGCCCAGCTGTCGCTTTTCCACGACCGCCGAGCCTAGTGGGCCGCCCCGCTTCGACCTGACCAAGGTGAGTCGTGTCGCCCACAAGGGCCCCCGTTAGGGTCTGGCCCCGTGCGACTCGGACTGAATCTCGGCTACTGGGGAGCGGGGAACGACCCCGCGAACCTGGCCCTGGCGAAACAAGCGGACGAACTGGGCTACGCCGTCGTGTGGGCGGCGGAGGCCTACGGCTCGGACGCGGTGACGGTGCTCTCGTGGATCGCGGCGCAGACGTCGCGGATCGACGTCGGCGCCGCGGTGCTGCAGATCCCGGCCCGGACCCCGGCGATGACCGCGATGACGGCCGCGACGCTCGACACGCTGTCGGGCGGCCGGTTCCGGCTCGGCCTCGGCGTCTCCGGCCCGCAGGTGTCCGAGGGCTGGCACGGCGTGCGGTTCGCGTCGCCGCTGGGCCGCACCCGCGAGTACGCCGGGATCGTGCGCAAGGCGCTGCGGCGCGAGCGGCTGGAGTACGCGGGGGAGCACTTCACGCTCCCGCTGCCGGACGGCCCCGGCAAGGCGCTGCGGCTGACCGTCCGTCCGGCGCGCAGGCACATCCCGCTGTACCTGGCCGCGATCGGGCCGAAGAACCTGGCGCTGACCGGCGAGCTCGCCGACGGCTGGCTGCCGGTGTTCTTCTCGCCCGCCCACGCGGGTGAGCAGCTCGCGCAGATCCGGGCCGGCGCCGACGCGGCCGGGCGGTCGATGGACGGCTTCGACGTCGTCCCGACCGTGCCCCTGGTCGTCGGCGACGACTGGCGGGCCTGCGCGGACGCCGTCCGCGGGTACGCGGCGCTCTACCTCGGCGGCATGGGCAGCCGGGAGAAGAACTTCTACAACCAGCTGGCTTGCCGGATGGGCTTCGCAGCCGAAGCCGCCGAGGTGCAGGAGAAGTACCTGGCCCGCGACCGGGCGGGGGCGATGGCGGCGGTGCCGCTGGAGTTCCTCGACGCGACGTCGCTGCTGGGACCCAAGGAACGGATCGCGGAGAAGATGACCCAATTCGCCGAAGCCGGCGTGACGACCCTGTCGGTGTCGCCGTTCAGCCCCGACCCGGCAGCCGCGCTGACCACGGCCGTCGAGGCCCTGGACCTGGCGGGGGTGGCCTGACGTGGGATGGTTCGAGTCGCTTGTCCTGGGCCTGGTCCAGGGGCTGACGGAGTTCCTGCCGATCTCCTCGAGCGCGCACCTGCGGATCGTCGCGGCGCTCGTGGGCTGGGACGACCCGGGCGCGGCGTTCACCGCCGTCACCCAGATCGGCACCGAGCTCGCGGTGATCCTCTACTTCGGCAAGAAGATCGGGAAGATCCTGCAGGCCTGGTTCTTCTCGCTGTACAAACCGGACTGGCGGCAGGACCCGGACGCCCGGCTGGGCTGGCTGATCATCGTCGGCTCGCTGCCGATCGTCGTGCTCGGCCTGCTGCTGCAGGACGCCATCGACAGCGCGTTCCGCGACCTGCGGATCACCGCGACCGTGCTGATCGTGTTCGGCCTGATCCTGCTGGTCGCCGACCGGATCGGGAAGCAGGAGCGCGGCCTGGACGACCTGACCGTGCCGCACGGCCTCGGCTTCGGCTTCGCCCAGGCGCTGGCGCTGATCCCCGGCGTGTCCCGTTCGGGTGGCACGACCAGCGCGGGCCTGCTGATGGGCTACACCCGCGCCGAGGCGGCGGAGTACTCGTTCCTGCTGGCGCTGCCCGCGGTGTTCGGCTCGGGGGTGTACAAGCTCAAGGACATCGGCTCGGGCGGCGTGCCGGCCCAGTGGGGCCCGACGATCCTGGCCACCCTGGTCGCCTTCGGCGTGGGGTACGCGGTGATCGCCTGGCTGATGGCCTACATCAAGAAGCGCAGCTTCGTGCCGTTCGTGATCTACCGCCTAGTCCTGGGCGTGCTGCTGTTCGTGCTCATCTTCACCGGCGCCCTCGACCCGAACGCGGGCCCGGTCGGCGGCTGATCGTCGCGGGTCACCCCGCGTTGCCGCCCCGGCTCCGCCTGGCACGGCCGACACACCACAGTCCGTGCGCGTGTTGGCTGTTCCCGTCAGCGTGTTGGCCGTTGCGGGACGGTGTGGGTGGCTCCGCGATGGCCAACTCACGGCCTGGAACGGCCAACACGCCGGCAACTCTGCCGTCTGGAGGGCTGTCGCCGCGGGCCCGGTCGGCGGCTGATCGACGCGGGTCACCCTACGTTGCCGCCCAGCAGCCGGGCGGGTGATCGGCGGCAACGTAGGGTGGGTCCTGTGAGTACGGTCATTCTGGTCAGGCACGGCAAGTCGACGGCCAACGGATCCGGCATCCTGGCCGGCCGGTCCCCGAAGGTGAATCTCGACGACACGGGCCGGGCCCAGGCGGAGAAGCTCGTCGAACGCCTCGACGGCGTCCCCCTGGCCGGCGTGGTCGTCTCGCCGATGCTGCGGTGCAAGCAGACCGTCGCGCCGCTGCTGGCGGCGCGGGGGATCGGGAAGACCGTCGAGGCCGGACTGTCCGAAGTGGACTACGGCGACTGGACCGGCAAGGAGCTCAAGCACCTGGCCAAGGAACCGCTCTGGCGCGTCGTGCAGGCGCACGCGTCCGCCGCGGTGTTCCCGGGCGGGGAGGGGCTCGCGCAGATGCAGGCCCGCTCGGTCGCCGCCGTCCGCGCGCACGACCGGCGGATCGCCGCCGAGCACGGCGACCACGCCGTCTGGCTGCTGTGCAGCCACGGCGACGTGATCAAGTCGATCATCGCCGACGCCCTCGGCCAGCACCTCGACGCCTTCCAGCGGATCGTCGTCGACCCCTCGTCGATCTCCGTCGTGCGGTACACCGAGACCCGGCCGTTCGTCCTGCGGGTCAACGACCACAGCAACGACCTCGGCGGCATCGTGCCGCCGGAGCCGAAGCCCGCGAAACGGGGCAAAAAGGCCGCGAAGGACGCCGCGAGCAGCGACGCGGTGGTCGGCGGTACCACCGGCAGGTGACCGGGGCCACCTACGGAAAGCGCTGACATCGTCACCGGGGGAGCCCGTAGGGTGGCGGGACCGAGTGTTTTCCCCGACCAGGAGCCTGCCCCGATGATTTCGCCGGACAATCCGTTCGCCGCACCCAGCGAGCTGCCCTACGCCCTGCCGCCCTTCGACCGGATCTCCGACGAGCACTACCGGCCCGCGTTCGAGGCGGGCCTGGCCGAGCACGCCGCGGAGATCGAGCAGATCGCCGCGCAGGACGCCGAGCCGACGTTCGAGAACACCATCGTGGCCCTCGAACGCGCGGGCGAGCTGCTCGGCCGCGTGGCGAGCGTGTTCTACAACCTGGCCGGCTCCAACAGTACCGACGAGATCCAGGCCATCCAGGCGGAGTTCGCGCCGAAGCTGGCCGCCCACCACGACGCGCTCCACCTCAACCCACGGCTGTTCGCCCGCATCGACGCGCTTCACGGACAGCGTGCAGAACTGGGGCTGGACGAGGAGTCGCTGCGGCTGCTGGAACGCCGGCACACCGACTTCAGCCGCGCCGGCGCCGGGCTCGGCGACGCCGAACAGGCCCGCCTGCGCGAGCTCAACGGGCAGCTCTCGACGCTGCAGACCAAGTTCCAGCAGAACCTGCTCAAGGACACCAACGAGCTGGCCGTCGTCATCGACGACCGCGCCGAGCTGGCCGGGTTCGGCGACGGTGCGATCGCCACCGCGGCCGAGGCGGCGACCGCCCGCGGCGAAACCGGCAAGTACGTCATCAACCTGACCCTGCCGACCAGCCAGGCCTCGCCGCTGGAGACGCTCAGCGACCGTGACGTGCGCGAGCGGATCCACACCGCGTCGATGGCACGGGGCAACCGCGGCAACGACCAGGACAACAACGCCGTCGTCGCCGAGATCGCGCACCTGCGCGCCGAACGCGCCACACTGCTGGGCTACCCGGACCACGCCTCGTACATCATCGCGGACGAAACGGCGAAGACCGCCGAAGCCGCCGCCGGGCTCCTCGAGCGGCTGGCCCCGGCCGCCGTCGCCAACGCCCGCACCGAAGCCGCGGAACTGCAGGCACTGCTGGAGGCCGACGTCCCGGGCGCGAAGCTGCGGCCGTCGGACTGGCCGTACTACGCCGCCCAGGTCCGCCGCGAACGCTTCGACGTCGACACCGAGGGCCTGCGCCCGTACTTCGAGGCCGACCGGGTGTACCTCGACGGCGTCTTCTACGCCGCGAGCAAGCTGTACGGCCTGACCTTCGCCGAGCGCCACGACCTGCCCGTCTACCACCCGGAGGTCCGGACTTTCGAGGTCTTCGACACCGACGGCACCGCGCTCGGGCTGTACCTGCTCGACCTCTACACCCGCGACGCCAAACGCGGCGGCGCCTGGATGAACACCTTCGTCGACCAGTCCGACCTGCTCGGCGACCGCACGGTCGTGGTGAACGTGCTCAACGTCAACAAGCCGCCGGCGGGGGAGCCCACCCTGCTGACCTTCGACGAGGTCGTCACCGCGTTCCACGAGTTCGGCCACGCGCTCCACGCGCTGCTCTCGGCCGTGCGCTACCCGACGTTCTCCGGCACCAACGTGCCGCGCGACTTCGTCGAGTACCCGTCCCAGGTCAACGAGATGTGGATGCTGTGGCCCGAGGTCCTGGCCCACTACGCCAAGCACCACGTCACCGGCGAGCCGCTGCCCGCCGAGCAGGTCGAGAAGCTCCTCGCCGCCCAGCAATACGGCGAAGGCTTCTCCACCACCGAATACCTGGCGGCATCCCTGCTCGACCAGGCCTGGCACGGCCTCGGCGTCGACGACCACGTGGCCGAGGTGCAGCGATTCGAGACCGACGCCCTCGTGAAAGCCGGCGTCGCCCTCGAAAGCGTCCCCCCGCGCTACCGCACCACGTACTTCGCCCACGTCTTCAGCGGCGGCTACAGCGCCGGGTACTACTCCTACATCTGGAGCGAAGTCCTCGACGCCGACACCGTCCAGTGGTTCCGGGAGAGCGGCGGCCTGACCCGCGACAACGGCGACCACTTCCGCCGCACCCTGCTGGGGAAGGGGGGCAGCGTCGACCCGATGGACGCCTTCCGCGCCTTCCGCGGCCGCGACCCCGAGATCGAACCCCTCCTCACCCGCCGCGGCATCAACGGCGTCTGACCAACCCTGCTGGACCCGGACCACCACCCGGGTCCAGCAGCACCTTCAAGTGTATAACGTCCTATACGCCGGGGCTTTCTTTAAAAATCCGTCGACGGATTCAGCTCTCAAGACCGGCAAAGAGCGAGGGGATCAGGCCGTCGCCTGTTCGCGGACGACGATGTGGTCGATGAATCCGTAGGCGAGGGCTTCGTCCGCGTCGAACCAGCGGTCCCGGTCGGCGTCGGCGGTGATGCGGTCGACGCTCTGCCCGGTCTGCTGCGCGGTGAGCTCGGCCATGCGGCGCTTCATCTTCCCGAACACCTCGGCCTGGATGGCGATGTCGGTGGCGGCGCCGCTGATGCCGGCCGAGGGCTGGTGCATCACGATCCGCGTGTTGGGCAGCAGGTAGCGCTTCCCGGGGGTGCCGGAGGACAGCAGGAACTGGCCCATGGACGCGACGAAGCCGAGGCCCCAGGTCGAGACGTCCGGTTTGACGAGCTGCATGGTGTCGTAGATGGCCATGCCGGCGGTGACGGAGCCGCCGGGTGAGTTGATGTAGAAGGTGATGTCCTTGTCCGGGTCGTCGGCGGCGAGCAGGAGCAGCTGGGCGACGATCCGGTTGGCGACGTCGTCGGTGACTTCGGTGCCGAGGAAGACGATGCGGTCGCGCAGGAGCTGCTCGTTGACGGAGTCGGTGAAGGTCTGGCCGGGTGTCTGCATGTCGGGTACGGCGAGAAGGGTCATGGGCCCGACCGTAGGGTGCTGGGGGTGTGACGGTGATCGTCGTTCGCTGTGGGCGTGGAAGTTTCGCTCCGGGCGATCACCGGGGATGGGGGTGCGCGATGGTGTCGATCGAAGAGTTCGCGGTGCCGGGCAAGGGGCCGTACGGGATCGTGACCGGGTCCGATGGGGCGTTGTGGTTCACGCTGGTCCACAGCGGACAGATCGGCCGGCTGAGCGCTGCCGGTGAGGTGACGACGTTCCAGCTGGACCCGGCGACGACCGGGCCGACGGTGATCACGCCGGGGCCGGACGGCGCGTTGTGGTTCACGGAGTACCAGGGGAACCGGATCGGGCGGGTCACGACCGAGGGGGCGGTGTCGTCGTTCGCGGTGCCGACGCCGTACGGCATCACGGCGGGGCCGGACGGGGCGTTGTGGTTCACCGAGATCAACGCCGATCGGGTCGGCCGGATCACGGTGGACGGGGTGGTGACGGAGTTTCCGCTGCCGGTTTCGGGTGCGTTCCCCTCCATGATCGTCCCGGGTTCCGACGGGGCGTTGTGGTTCACCTTGAACCAGGCGAACGCCGTCGGCCGGATCACGACGTCCGGTGCGGTTTCGGTGTACCCGTTGCCGACGGAGGCTGCGGCGCCGGTGGGTATCACGGCCGGGCCGGATGGTGCGTTGTGGTTCGTGGAGATCGGGGCGGGTCAGGTCGGGCGGATCGACATCGGCGGGACGGTTGCCGAGTTCCCGTTGCCGGACCGCGGGTCGCGGCCGCACGCGATCGTGGCGGGCCCGGACGGGGCCTGCTGGTTCACGGTGTGGGGTGGTAACCGGATCGGGCGGATCACGGTGGACGGTGTGATCACCGAGGTGGAGCTGCCGACGCCGGGGTCGGAGCCGCACGGGATCGCGGTGGGGCCGGACGGTGCACTGTGGACGGCGCTGGAGATCGGGAAGCTGGCGCGGATCTCGTTCTGACGCGGAAGGGGCCGCTGTCCACATCGGACGGCGGCCCCTTCGCTGCGGTGACGCGGCTCAGATGAGGCCGAGCTTCTGCACGGTGTCGCGCTCTTCGACGAGCTCCGCGACGGAGGCGTCGATGCGGGCGCGGGAGAAGTCGTCGATCTCGAGGCCCTGGACGATCTGGTACTGGCCGTTCTCGGCGGTGACCGGGAAGGACGAGATGATGCCCTCGGGGACGCCGTAGGAGCCGTCGGAGACGACGGCGGCGGAGGTCCAGTCGCCGTCGTTGGTGCCGTTGACCCAGGTGTAGACGTGGTCGATGGCGGCGGACGCGGCCGAGGCGGCCGAGGAGAGGCCGCGGGCTTCGATGATCGCCGCGCCGCGCTTGGCGACGGTGGGGATGAAGTCGCTCTCGAGCCAGGCCTGGTCGAGGTCGACGGTCTTGCCGTTGACCTCGGCGTGCTGGACCGAGGGGTACTGGGTGGCGGAGTGGTTGCCCCAGATGGCGAGCTTCTTGATGTCGGTGACGGAGACGCCGAGCTTCTTGGAGAGCTGGGCGAGTGCGCGGTTGTGGTCGAGGCGGGTCATCGCGGTGAAGCGGTTGGCCGGCACGTCGGGGGCGTGCGACTGGGCGATGAGGGCGTTGGTGTTGGCGGGGTTGCCGACGACGAGGACCTTGATGTCGGAGGCGGCGCCGGCGTTGATGGCTTCGCCCTGGGGCTTGAAGATGCCGCCGTTGGCCTCGAGGAGGTCGCCGCGTTCCATGCCCTTGCTGCGGGGGCGGGCGCCGACGAGGAGGGCGATGTTGGTGCCTTCGAAGGCCTGCTTGGGGTCGTCGAAGATGTCGATGCCGGCCAGGAGCGGGAAGGCGCCGTCGTCGAGCTCCATGGCGGTGCCCTCGGCCGCCTTGACCGCCTGCGGGATCTCGAGGAGCCGCAGCTTCACCGGGACGTCCTGGCCGAGGAGCTGACCGGACGCGATGCGGAAGAGCAGCGCGTAGCCGATCTGGCCGGCGGCGCCGGTGACGGTCACGTTGACAGGGGCTTGGGTCATTGCGGTACTCCAGCTTGAGACGACTTTGGCTAGTGGTTGGAGCCTATCCCTCTCCGTGGTCGCCGTCCGGGTGCGTCCAGTCACTCTCGCTGGATCGATTCACTGTGCGGGTTCGTCGGTGACGTTGGCGGCGAGGCGCTGGAGGAGGCTTGCGAGGAGGGTGATTTCGTCGTCGGTGAAGCCGGTGCGGAGTTTTTTGTCGTGGGCGATGGCGGCGGTGGCGAGCTGGTGGAAGAGCTGTTCGCCGTGCTCGGTGAGTTCGACGACGTGGATGCGGCGGTTGTCGGGGTCGCGGCGGCGGGTGACGAGGCCGGTGGTTTCCATGCCGTTGAGGTGGTGGGTGAGGGTGGCGCCTTGGATGCCGACGGCGTCGGCGAGTTCGCGCTGGTTGGCGACGGGCCGGGTTTTGAGGGAGATGAGGATCTGCCAGATGGGCTGGGAGCTGCCGGCGGCGGTGAGGGCGTGGTCGAAGGCGCGGCTGGCGGTTTTGGCGGTGCGGGCGAGGACGACGCCGATGGGGGCGGTGGTGGGTGGTGGCACGGGGTGACCGTATCGCAGAGGGCGAGAAGTCTAAGCGTTTGACATCGAACGGTTAGACTTCTAACGTTTGTCCCGTCCAGTCACTGTCCAGTGGGAGCGGGATCATGAGCAGCGTCGAAGAGCAGGTCAAGGCCGTGGGGCGCCGGTGGGCGGACGCCGAGGTGCGTGGGGACGCCGACGCGCTGGGCGCGTTGGTGACCGAGGGGTTCCGGCTGGTCGGGCCGGTCGGGTTCGTGCTGGAGCGGCCGCAGTGGCTGGCGCGGTACGGCACCGGCGACCTGGTCACGAAGACGCTCGACTGGCGTGAGGTCGAGGTGCGGGAGTTCGGGGACACCGCGATCGCGATCGGCGTCCACGAGCAGACCGCGTCGTTCAAGGGCGCGCCGGCGGACGGGACGTTCCGCGCCACGCACGTCCTGGTCCGCGAAGGCGGCGAGTGGCGGCTGGCCGGGATCCACCTCAGCGCGATCGGCGGCCCGCTGCCGTTCACGCCGGGAGCGGCGTGATGAGCGCGGAGCTGAACCACACCATCGTGTGGGGGCGGTTCCCGGCCGGGGCGTCTGCTTCGCCGACCCGGACGGGCGCAACCAACCTGCTCACGCGGGCCTGAGGGGAGAAGTCATGCGGTTCAGCATCGGGATCACGGACTTTTCGTGGCCGGACAAGCTCGCCGGGGAGCTGGCGGAGGTGACCGTGGCCGCGGAGGACGCCGGCCTGGACACGGTGTGGGTGGCGGATCACCTGCTGCAGGCCGATCCGCGCAGCACCGCGGATGCGGCGATGCTCGAGGCGTACACGACCTTGGGGTTCCTGGCCGCGCGGACCAGCAGGGTCGGCCTGGGGACGATGGTGTCGGCGGTGACGTTCCGCCCGCCCGCGCTGCTGATCAAGGCGGTGTCCACGCTGGACGTGCTGTCCGGCGGGCGGGCGGGCGCGGTTCGGGATCGGCGCCGGGCACCACGACGGCGAGGCGCGGGCGATGGGCCTGCCGTTCCCGCCGGCGGGGGAACGGTTCGAGCGGCTGGAGGAGACCCTCCGGCTGGCGTTCCGGATGTGGGACGGGGACGAGTCGCCGTTCGAGGGGGCGCACTACCGGCTGGAGCACCCGATCGGGAACCCGCGGCCGGCGCGGCGTCCGAAGGTGCTGATCGGCGGCGCGGGGGAGCGGAAGACGCTCCGGCTGGTCGCGCGGTACGCCGACGCGTGCAACGTCTTCGACGTCCCGGACGGCGGTCGCACGGTCCGGCACAAGCTGGCCGTCCTGGCGCGCCACTGCGACGACGTCGGGCGGCCGTACGGGGAGATCGAGAAGACCATCAGCACACGGCTCTCGCCCGGCGAGTCCGCGGCGTCGTTCGCGCACCGGTGCGCGGAATTCGGTGCGTGGGGCATCGAGCACGCGGTCGTCATCTCGGCCGGCCCGTGGTCGGTGGCGGGGGTCGGGACGCTCGGGCGGGCCGCGGCCTTACTGGACTGACCGGACGTCGTGGGGGTGATCGTTCCGCGGAACGGTGATCCACCGGCGCGAAATCGTTTTCCTGATACGTTTTCGTTCGCCGGGTATTAAATAGGTTCGGTCGGCGGCGGAACGTGCGCCATTCAGGTGTACCCGGGTGACTACGGCGCGTTACTCCGTTCAGCGGGGTTTCGATCCATGATCCTTTCGCTACCATGGTCGACGCCCCCATCCCCAATCGGAATGTATTGGGAAGGAATCTGATGCTTTCTGCGGTCGTTGCTGCCGTGATGGCGTTGTCCTCCGTGGTATCGCCCCATTCCTGGAACAATCCGCCGCCGCCCGACAAAATCGTCATCGACGTCGTGAACGCCAACGGCACAGGCTGCCCGATCGGCACGTCCGCGGTGGCGGTCTCGCAGGACAACACGGCGTTCACCGTGACCTACAGCGCCTACACGGCGTTGGTGGGTGTCGGCGCCGGCCCGCTGGACGCGAGGAAGAACTGCCAGATCGGCCTGCGGGTGCACGTGCCGCAGGGGTTCACCTACGGAATCGCGCAGGCCGACTACCGCGGATTCACGCACCTGGAACGCGGCGCGACCGGCCTGGAACGCGCGAACTACTATTTCCAGGGGAATTCCCCGACGGCCTACATCCAGCATCCGCTGACGGGTCCGTTCGAGGACGATTGGCATTTCACGGATTCGACCGAGGTCGGTGCGATCGTGTTCAAGCCGTGCGGTGAGGAACGCAATTTGAACATCAACACGGAATTGCGTGCGGCGGCCGGGACGTCGGATCCGAAGAAGACGACCAGCTACGTGACGATGGACTCGACCGACGGCAGCATCACCACGACGTACCACTTCGCGTGGCTGGTCTGCCCGTAACGCCGGACGAGCGGGGTGGCGCGGTCGTCGGGGACCGCGCCACCCCGGCCGTCATTTCGCCGGGACGCGGGGATCGGTGGCCTCGACGTGGAAGACGCGGCCGAGGGAGACGAGGCCTTCGTCGAGGTGGCTGAGGCTGGAGAGGACGGCGCGGGTCTCGGCCTGCTCGACACGGTCGGAGACCGGGGTGCCGTCGTCGCGCACGAGCGTGCCGGGGGTGGCGCCACCCGGGGAGTCGAGGGCCTTGCGCAGGACGTCGATGTTGGCCAGCAGCCGGCCGGTGAACAGCCGGAGCCGGTCGACGTCGCCGCCGGCGAGCTGGCCGGGCTGGGCGCGCGCGGCGACGTGGCGGGCGCGGAAGGCGATGGTCTCCAGGGTGGTGAGGACGTGCCAGCCGTAGTCGCGGCGCGCGCTGCGCAGGTTGACCGGGTGGGTGAGGGGTTCGATGGTGGTGCGGACCTGCTCGACGGCGCGGTCGAGGTCGCGGGAGAGCTCGATGATGTTGACGTTCTCCTCGCCGGCGAGCAGGCCCGAGGCGTGTTCGAGGAACTCGGTGAGCTCGTCGAGGACTTCGGTGATGTTGTCGAGCATGACCGAGCGGGTGCGGACCGGGACGATCACGACCGCGGCGAGGATGCCGGCGGTGGCGCCGACCGCGGTCTCGGCGACGCGGATCCAGAGCACCTCGATGCTGAACGTGCCGAGCAGGCTGTAGAGCAGGCCGAGCATGCTGGTGATGAAGAACGCCATCACCACCTGCGACACGCGCGCGGTGTAGACCATCCCGAACACGCAGACGAGGATCAGGGCGAGCGTGGCCGGGGTGCTGCCGGCGACCAGCAGGGCGAGCAGGACGCCGCCGAAGATGCCGATCACGGTGCCGCCGAGGCGGCGCACACCCTTGACGAAGGTCGCGCCGGCGCTGGAGGCGCCGATGAAGACGACGAACACCGTGAGCACGGCCCAGTACCAGCGCTGGTGGGAGACGAGCTCACCGCCGAGCACGGCCAGGCCGCCGCCGACGACGGCCTGGATGGCGCTGCGGGTCTGGTTGTCGTAGGCGAACCTGCGGGTCGGCTCGTCGTCGTCCTCTTCGGCGTCGAGCGGGTCGGTCGAGGTCTCCGGGTCGGCGGCGCGCTGGGCGCGGTCGTCGGCCAGCGCCAGTTCGGCCAGCGCCTTGCGGACGCCGTCGCCGGGGGCGGCGTGCTCGTCGATGCGGCTGCCCTCGACGAGCATCCGGCTGTACTCGCCGGTCTGGCTGATCAGCGGCAGTTCGCGCGGGTCGCGTTCCATCAGGGCGCGGAAGCGGGCGAGCCGGGCGATGAGGTCGTCGCGGGTCCCGGCGGTCAGTTCGTCGGAGCAGGTGCGCTGGACGGTGCTGACGAGCCACTGGACGGCCAGCTCGACCTCGATGGCGCGGCGGCGCAGCCGGTCGGCGGCGCGGGCGTCGACGACGTCGGGGGCGGCGTCCTCGATGAGCAGGACGCATTCGTGGAGGCGGTTGATCGACCGGCGCAGCTGCTTGCGGGTGCGTTCGCTGCCGCCCACGGCGAGGTGGGCCTCGGCGGCGCGGACGACGGCGGCGAGGCGGGCGCGGAAGGCTCGCCGGACCCGGAGGAACTCGGCTTCGGGGTTGCGTCGCAGCAGCACGAACCGGACGAGCGCGTTGGCCAGGATCCCGACGGTCAAGGCCAGCAGGAGCTGCGGTACCTGCTTGAGGTGGGTCTGCAGGAACATCGGGAAGAAGAACAGGAAGAACCCGATGGAGCCGAGCGCGGTGCCGCGCGGGCCGAAGCGCTGGGCGTAGACCGCGACGAAGATCAGCAGGACGAAGACGACGGTGTCGAGTGGTGGCAGGACCGCGCCGAGGCTGGCGACGGTGATCGACGCGGCGCCGGTGAGGAACGCGAGGGCCAGGGTGCCGGCTTGGCCGCCGGGGGTGGCGTCGTTGACCGTGAACGCCGTCATCATCGCGGCGATCGCGCCCACCAGCATCACCGTGAGCGGCAGGTGGACGGGCAGCAGCGCGCCGACGGCCAGGATGATGCCGAGGACCGCGGAGCCGGCGAGGCGCAGCCGGACCAGGCCGGGGTCGGCCGCCGCGAACCGGTCGAGCGCGGCGGTGCGGAGGTGGTTCATCGGGCGAGCAGCTCCCACTGGGCGAGGGTGGCCCGGCGGCCGTGGGCGGCGGTGATCCGCAGCCGGTAGCGCGGGTGCGCGGCCGGGGTGGCGAGGACGAACGGGCGGGTCTGGCGGCGCCAGCGGAACAGCTCGCCGGTGCGTTCGTCCAGGGTGGTCCAGTCGACGCCGTCGTCGGAGCCTTCGAGGGTCCAGGCGCTGGGGTCGCCGCCGCGGGGGCCGGAGGTGAGGGTGTACATCGTGACTTCGCGGGGGTCGCCGGTGACGGTGAACTCGACGGCGGCGGTGGCGCCGCGGAAGGTGACCTGGGTGCCGGTGGTGTCGTCGAACAGCGCGTCGACGCCGGTGCCGTCGGAGGCGGTCGCGGTCCCGGTGAGGTCGGTGCTCGGCTCCGGGTGTCCGGCCTCCGGTGGCGGGGCGCCCCAGGCCGCCGGTTCGGTGGTGAGGTCGAAGACGAGTTCGGCGCCGCCGGCGAGGGTGGCGTGCGAGATCGTGGTGGTGTCGTGCGGTTCGCCGTCGACGGTGAGGCCGCGGACGTAGACGGTCTCGTCGGTGTTGCCGGGCGCGTGGACGACGAGCTTCTTGCCGTCGCCTAGGTGCACGGTCGCCTTTTCGAACAGCGGTGAGCCGATCGCGTAGCGCGGGCTGCCCATCTGCAGCGGGTAGAAGCCCAGCGCGCTGAAGACGTACCAGGCCGACATCTCGCCGTTGTCCTCGTCGCCGGGGTAGCCCTGGCCGAGCTCGCTGCCGAGGTAGAGCCGGCGCAGCACCTCCCGCACGACGCGCTGGGTCTTCGCGGGCGCGCCGGCGTGGTTGTAGATGTAGGGGATGTGGTGCGAGGGCTGGTTGGAGTGGCCGTACTGGCCCATCCGGACGTCGCGGGCCTCGGTCATCTCGTGGATGAGACCGCCGTACGCGCCGGGGCGCTGGCCGGTCTCCGGCGTCGCGAAGAAGGTGTCGAGCTTCGCTTCGAGGCCGGCGTTGCCGCCGTGCAGCGCGGCGAGGCCGGGGCCGTCGTGCGGGGCGGTGAAGGCGGTGTTCCAGGCGTTGGTCTCGACGAAGTCGCCGCCCCACGCGGCGGGGTCGTAGCCCTCGGGGGCGAACTTGCGGCTGCCGTCGCGGTTGCGGCCCTGGAAGAAGCCGATCTCCGGGTCGAAGTGGTGGACGTAGTGCTTGGCGCGCTCGCGGAAGTAGGCGGCGTAGTCGGCGTACATCCGGGCGCGCGGCCCGTCGCTTTCCCGGGCGAGTGCGTCGGAGAGGTTGGCGAGGCCGAAGTCGTTGATGCAGCCTTCCAGCGCCCAGGAGAGTCCTTCGTGGACGGACGTCGGGGTGTAGCCGAGGAAGATCGACCGGTCGAGGCCCTTGCGGCCGACCGAGCGGTGTGGCGGGGTGACGGTGGCGTTCTTCAGCGCGGCGTCGTAGGCGGCCTCGACGTCGAAGTTCCGGACGCCCTTGAGGTAGGCGTCGGCGAACGCGACGTCGGAGCTGGTGCCGGTCATCAGGTCGGCGTAGCCGGGGGAGGACCAGCGGGAGATCCAGCCGCCTTCGCGGTACTGCTGGACGAACCCGTCGATCATCCGGCCGCAGTGGGCCGGGGTCAGCAGCGCGTAGGCAGGCCAGGTGGTGCGGTAGGTGTCCCAGAAGCCGTTGTTGACGAACATCTCGCCGTCCACGACCTTCGCGCCGGTGCGCCTGCGGGTGCTCGGCCACCGGCGGCGGATGACCGGGCTCGCGTGCCGGATCCCCTGCGGCGTGTTCTCGTGCGCGCGGTTCGGGTAGAGGAACAGCCGGTAGAGGTTCGAGTAGAGCGTGGTGCGCTGATCGTCGGTGGCGCCTTCGACCTCGATCCGGCCCAGCTGCTCCTGCCACAGCTCGCGGGCCTGCGCCCGGACCTGCTCGAACGTCGTCCCGGCGGGGATCTCCAGCTCGAGGTTGCGCTTGGCCTGGGCGAGGCTGATCAGGGACGTCGCGATCCGCAGCGTCACCTCGGGCCCGTCGAACTCGAAGTAGCCCGAGACGCGCCGCCAGGGCCGGTGGTACTTGGCGCCGCGGGTGGCCGGGGCGTCGGTCTGCGCGTAGACGAACATGCGGCGCGCGCCGGCCGAGAGGCGGCTGCGGACCCAGGTGTGGCCGGTGACGACGCCGGTGTCGGCGTTCAGGCGGAGGCCGCCGCGGTTGCCGACGTTGTCGAACAGCAGCCAGCCGTGCTTGTCGGGGAAGGTGAACTTCAGGATCGCCGCGTGGTCGGCCGGCGCGAGGTCGGCGGTCATGCCGTTGGCGAAGCGGACGCCGTAGTGGTGCGGTGAGTCGGTCTCGTCGTCGTGGGAGAAGGCGAGCGCGCGCTTGCGGCGGTCGGGCTCGACCGGGCCGGTGCCCGCCATGATGTGGAAGGTGTGCCGGTCGCCCATCCACGGGCTCGGCTGGTGGCTCAGGGCCAGCGCCTGCAGCGCCGGGCAGTTCTGCTCGTCGTTGTGGCGGTGGTAGGAGTAGATCCAGTTGGTGACACCGGCGTCGGTCACCGGGGTCCAGAAGTTGAACCCGTGCGGCACGGCCGTGGCGGGGAAGTTGTTGCCGCGGGAGTAGTCGCCGCTGGAGTGGGTGCCGCGGGTGGTGCGGACGAGGTCGGCTGGCTCGCGCGGCGCGTCGGCGCGTTCGGCGACGCGGACGTCGTCGACCCAGCCGGTGATCTCGCCTTCGGGGGACGCGGTCCGCAGCACGATCCGGGCGATCCGGCGCCCGGCGAACGCGCCCAGCGGGCGGCGGACGGGGTTCCACTGGTCCACCCAGAGCGTCTTGTCGTCCACGGGGGTGAACCCGGCCGTGGTGCCGTCGGCGAACTCGACGTCGAGGCTGACGTGGGTCGCGTGGTAGGCCGGGATCTTCCCGTCCGACCGCGGGAAGACCACATAGGACAGCTCGGTGCGGCCGGTGACGGGCGCGTCGAGTTCGAACAGGACGCTCCGGGGACGCTCGGTGTAGCGCAGGGCCCGGGCCCCGGTGAAGCCGACGCCGGTCTTGGCCGTGGGGGAGCGGTCCGGCCCGCGGTCGACCGTCAGCGCGGGGTCCGCCGGCTGCGGGTCACCGGTTTCGAACGAAGAGAAGAACACGGCGTCGGACATGTGCCCACCGTATCGGCCGAACGGCGTAGCGTGTGGCCCGGCAGACTCGACGCGGGGGGAGGGGCGAGTGAGCACGCACACCGTCCGGCACGAGGGCGCCGAACTCACCTACGACCTCCGCGGCGCGGGTCCGCTGCTGCTCCTGATCGCCGGGCTCGGCGGTGACGCCGCCCGCTACACCGGCCTCGCGGAGCACCTGTCGGACGACTACACCGTCTTGACCTACGACCGGCGGCGCACCGGGCGCAGCACAGGCCGCGACGCCGACTTCGACATGGCGCAGCAGGCCCGCGACGCGGCCGCGGTCATCCGCTCGGCCCGCCCCGCCACCGCCCGCGCGGCGGTGTTCGGCCAGGGCGGCGGCGGCTCGATCGCGTTCGAACTGGCCGCGCACCTGCCCGACGTCGTCACTGAGCTGGTCGTGCACGAAGCCCCGAGCGTGCCGCTGCTGCCCGACGCCCCGCAGCGGCTGGCGTTCGCCCGGAAGGTCCGGGCCACCTACGACCAGCGGGGCTTGTCCCCGGCCCTGGACCTGTTCGGCGCGTCCCCCGGTACCTTCGCCGAACCGGCGGCCGCCGACTACTTCCTGCGCCGGGAGTTCCTGCCGATCGCGTTGTACGCCCCGGACCTGGACGCGGTCCGCCGCACCGGCATCCCGGTGGTCACCGCCGGGGGCGCCGGCAGCCTCGACACCTGTCACGCGCGGGCCGCGCGGGCGCAGGCCGAGCACCTGGCCTGCCGGTACGTCGAGTTCCCCGGCGACCACCTCGGCTTCGTGGCCGAGCCGGGCCCGTTCGCCGACGCGCTCGCCAAGGAACTCGCCGGCCTGCGCCGGGTCTGACCTGCTCAGGCCGGGCGGCCGCCGGACTGCCAGGGGTGGACTTCGATCGCCGCGTACCGCTCGGCGGTGAGGACGGCGCGCGCGGCGTCCGGGTCCGGGGCCCGCAGCAGGACCGCCGTCCCCAGCCATGCTTCGCCGTCGTCGGACAGCAGCGGCCCGTACGCGATCAGCTCGTCGCGTTCCGGCGGGACGTCGAGGTCGGCCGGCGCCCCGGAGCCGAGGCCCAGGACCAGGTACCGGTGCCCGCCGGTGCGGCCGCCCGGGAAGTCCCCCATCGTGCGGCCCAGCGTGTTGCGCCAGCGGCGCAGCAGGACGTCCCGGTACGCCCCGGCCTGGTACCCCGGCTCGTCGAAGGCGAACGCGCGGGCCGCCGCGGGGTCCGGCAGGTCGAGGACGTGGACGCTGCCGGTGGGCGTGTCGCCGTCGAGTGTCGGGCCGCGGGCGATCATCGGGAACCGGTCCATGTAGGACCAGTGCGCCTCCCGCAGGTCCTGGCGCAGCCCGGCGGACCCGGGCCGGTCCCGGTGGTAGCAGAAGAACTCCATCTCGCCCCCTCCGAAAGCCGTGAAGGCCTCCTCGCCGGCGGTAAGAGCCGGTGAGGAGGCCTTCACGGACCTACCTCGAACCTACTGCGGGACTAGATCTTCGCGCACTGCCCGGCGGAGGGACCGCGGACGGTGTTCGGCAGGTCGTAGTCCGTCGGAGCCGGTGAGTTCGCCGCGCAGGCCAGCGGACCGCCGACCGTGCTCGACGTGAGCACCGGCCCGTGGTTGCCGGTCAGCGCGACCGGGCCGCCGACGTTCGTCAGCTCGATCGACACCTGCCCGGTCACCCCGGTGATCGCCACCGGACCGTCCACCTTCGTGCGGTTGAGCACGACCTGACCCGCGCCCGTCGCCGCGAGCGGGCCCTTGATCTCGCCGCCGCGGACGATCAGGTTCGCGCCGCGGCCCACCGTCACCGGACCCGACACCGTCGCGTCCTGCAGGCACACCGTGCCGCTCGAGACCGTCAGCGGGCCCTTGTGGTCACCGGTGATGGTCTGCGTGCAGGAGGCGTCCGGCTTGCCCAGCAGCTCGAACTCGGCCAGCTGCGCCGGGGCGCCGGTGCTGGTCGCGGTGACTTCGAGCTTGTAGTAGGCGTAGTGCGCGGGGTTGGCCACCTTGAACGCGCGGGTCTGCTGCCGCCAGCTGAACGCCTGGTTCGTCTGCTGGTCCGCGACCGCCCACGTCTTCCCGTCGTAGGAGCCCTTCAGCGTCCAGCTCTTCGGGTCGCCCGCACCGGTCTGGGACGTCAGCGTGTAGTGGCTGACGGCCTCGTCGGTCGAGTTGAGCTGGTACTGCAGGGCGCCGGTGACGGCGGCCTGGGTGCGCGAGGTGTTGTCGAGCAGCGCACCCGCGTTCGAGCCGTCCGAAGTGGACAGCGTGCCCTTGCCGTCGCCGGTCTCGTCGTGCAGCGGTGTCGGAACGGCGTTGTCCTTGGTGATGGACGTCGGCGCGTCGTTCGGGCCGGTGCCCCACTTCGACGGGTTCGGACCCATGTCGAAGTCGATCGTCCCGCCCTTGGCGATGACGTCCTGCGGCAGCGACGTGGAGCTGTACGCCTTGCCGTTGACCTTCACACCCTGGACGTAGACGTTCTTCGCGCTGTTCTTCGGCGCGTTGATCACCAGGTTCTTGCCGCCGGCCAGGTGGATCGTGGCCTTCTTGAACAGCGGCGACCCGATCGCGTAGTTCGGGCTGCCCATCTGCAGCGGGTAGAAGCCCAGCGCGCTGAAGATGTACCACGCGGACATCTCGCCGTTGTCCTCGTCGCCGGCGTAGCCCTGGCCGATCTCGGCGCCGTTGTAGAGCCGCGAGAGAGCCTCACGGACCTTCGCCTGCGTCTTCGACGGCTGACCCGCGTAGTCGTACATGTAGAGCAGGTGGTGCGAAGGCTGGTTGGAGTGGCCGTACTGGCCCATCCGCACGTCCCGCGCCTCCCGCATCTCGTGGATCACGCCACCGTAGGAACCCGGGTAGTCGGCGGTCTCCTGGTCGGCGAAGAACTGGTCCAGCTTGGTCGCCAGGCCCGCCTGACCGCCGTAGAGGTTGGCCAGGCCCTTGCCGTCCTGCGGCACGGTGAACGCCATGCCCCAGCCGTCGGTCTCGGTGTAGTCACCACCCCACGAGCGCGGGTCGTACTGGTCCTTCGTCTTGGTGAACTTCCCGTTCGCGTCCTTGCCCTGGAAGAACCCGGTGCTCGGGTCGAACAGGTTCACGTACTGCTGGGCGCGGCTGGTGAAGTACTCGTAGTTCTCCTGGTACTCCGCCTTGCGCGGGTCGTTCGGCGCCGCTTCGTCGGCCAGCTTCTTCGACAGGTTGGCGATGCCGAAGTCGTTGACGTAACCCTCGATCGCCCACGAGAAGCCCTCGCTGGCGGTGTTGGGTGTGTAGCCGAGGAAGATGCCCTGGTCCAGGCCCTTGCGGCCGACCGCCGAGTTCGGCGGGGTGACCGTGGCGTTCTTCAGCGCCGCGTCGTAGGCCGACTTGACGTCGAAGTTCTTGACGCCCTTGAGGTAGGCGTCGGCGAACGCGACGTCCGAGCTCGTGCCGGTCATCAGGTCCGCGTAGCCGGGGGAGGACCAGCGGGCGATCCAGCCGCCGTCGCGGTACTGCTGCACGAACCCGTCGACCATCTTCCCGGCCATGTCCGGTGTGAGCAGCGAGTACGCCGGCCACGTCGTGCGGTAGGTGTCCCAGAAGCCGTTGTTGACGTACATCTGGCCGTCGACCACCTTCGACCCGGTCTGGGTCACGGTGTCCGCGCCGGTCTTCGGCGACACGGGGCTCGCGTACTTGTAGGCGGGCTTGTCGGCGGTGCCGGTGTTCTCGAACTGGGAGTTCGGGTACAGGAACAGCCGGTACAGGTTCGAGTAGAGCGTCGTGAGCTGGTCCTTCGACGCGCCCTCGACCTCGATCACCTTCAGCTGGTCGTCCCACGCCTTCTGTGCCGCGTCGCGCACGGTGTCGAAGGTCGCGGCCGGGGCGATCTCCTGGGCGAGGTTCTTCTTCGCCTGGTCGACGCTGATCAGCGACGTCGCGATCCGCATGTTCACGGTCTTGTCGGCGCCGGCGTCGAACCGCAGGTAGCCGGTGACGTTGTCGCGGCCCTGCCCGGTGAGCTTGCCGCCCGCGGTGACGGGCTTGTCGAACGTCGCGTAGACGAACATCCGGCCCGCGCCGGCGTACACGTTGGTCTCGGTGTAGCCCGAGAGCGTCCCGCTGGCCGGGTCGAGGGTCAGCCCGGCCGAGTTGTTGACGCTGTCGAAGATCAGGCTCGAGTCCGCGCCCGGGAACGAGAACTTCATCATCGCCGCGTGGTCGGTCGGCGTGATCTCGGTCTTGATCCCGTTCTGGAACTGCACCCCGTAGTAGTGCGCCCGCGCGACCTCGTCACTGTGCTTGAAGGGCAGCGCCCGCGCGTCGCGGTTGGCGTCGGGCACCCCGGCGGCCGCGGACGGCATCACCTGGAACGCCTGCCGGTCACCCATCCACGGGCTCGGCTCGTGGCTCACGCTGAACGCCTGCAGCTGCGGGAGGTTCTGCGCGTTGTTCTGGGTGCTGTAGTTGTAGAGCCAGCTGCCCGAGCCGGCGTCGGTGACCGGGGTCCAGAAGTTGAACCCGTGCGGCACGGCCGTGGCCGGGAAGTTGTTGCCCCGGGAGAACGTGCTGTTGGCCATCGTGCCCCGCGTGGTGACCACGTTGTCGCTCGGGCGGGTGCTCGACGGCGGCGTCGGGGTCGCGGACACCTTCACGTCGTCCAGCCAGCCCTGCAGCGAGCCGGGGCCGTTCGGGTTGTCGTACCCGACGAGGATCCGGTCGATCGTCTTGCCCTTGGCGACCTGCCCGATCGCCGAACGCACCAGGTTCCACTGGTTGGCGTAGAGCACCTTCGAGGCGCCCTGGCCCTCCGGGGTCAGCGGGAAGCCGTACTGGTCGGTCGCGCCGAGGTTGCGCAGGTACGTGCCGTCGGTGAAAGCGAGGTCGATCGCGACGTTGGTGCTCGGGTACTTCAGGTCGCCGGTGATGAACTGCGGCTGCACCTTGTACGAGAGCTCGGTCGAGGCCACGACCGGGACGTTCACGTCGAAGATCTTGTTGTACGACCAGCCGTGCCCGGCCTCGGTCTGGCTGCCCGAGTAGCGGAACGCCTTCATACCGGTGAAGCCGACGCGGTTCTTGTTCGTGTACCCGCTGGTCGGGCCCGAGTCGGTGAAGCTGCGCATGTTCGGCAGCGGCGGCGGCGTCGGGTCGTCGTTGGCCAGCAGCAGCTCCGAGAGCTGCAGGATCGGCCCGCCGTTGTTGGCCGTGACGTTCAGCCGGAAGTACTTGTACGCCGCGGTCGGCGCGGCCAGCTTGTAGTCCTTCTGCTGGAACCGCGCGGTGAACGCCTGGGCAGTCTGCTTGTCCAGGTCGGTCCAGGCGAGGGCGTCGTTCGAGCCCTGCAGCGTCCAGTCCTTCGGGTCACGGTTGTCGAAGTCGTTGGCCGAAGAGAGCGCGTAGTGCGTGATCGACGTGGGCTCCGACAGCGAGATCTGCGCCCACGCGGTCGGGTCCCAGGACAGCCACTTGGTGTCGGTGGTGCCGTCGACGAGGTTCGACACCACTTCGCCGCCGTCGGTGTTCTCACTGCTCGCGCTGGTCTCGGTGACCTTGCCGCGGATGTCGCCGGGGATCGCGGTGCCGTTCGCGCCGTTGACGCCGAACGCGCGCGGCTTGCCCGCCGCGTCGGTGTCGACGGTGTCGGTCCACGTCGGCGGGGGGTCACCCGGCTCGAACGACGAGGAGAAATCGGCGGGGAGGGCGTCCTCGGCGGCGTAGGCGGCCGCGGGGAGGGCGACCAGGCCGGCGGCGACCACGGTGGCGGCCAGCATCATGGCGACCGGTGGTCTGGCGCTTCGGGGCATCATTGCTCCAAGCTCTGGAGGGGATGAACAACGGCACCGCGCGACGGGGAACCGGCGGCGCGCTAGGAAGACAAACGCGCGGGTGACATCGATGTCAAGGCCGGTCGGCAAACCTGGCCAGAACTGGACAACCCAACCACCGGGGGACCTGGTGAGAACCGTCCGGACCCCTCGCCGCTCCTGCTGGCCACCGTGGGATCGACCCCCGCGGCGACCGCCGCCGCGAACTCGGCCGTCCGGCCGAGGCTGCGGCGGCTTCTGCGGCATCGGCGACTCCGCCCGACCTAGCCGCCCCCACGACGGGCACGCCCTACTACGGCTCCGTCCCGCACCCCCGGCCGGGACCTCGTCGACCGGGTCGGCAGCTCCCTCTACGGCAGGCGCCAAGGCCGGTCGCGCGGGAAAGCGGTCACACGGGTCCGGAGCCGTCGCTAAGGTCGTGATCATGTCGACCCCGGACCCCATCGCCGACCGTGCCCTCTCCCGCGCCTCCCTCGCCGACGGCAACCCGACGGGGTGGTTCGACCAGCTCTACACCGCCGCCGAACGCGGCGAAGCCGTCGTCCCGTGGACCCGCGGCAAACCCCAGGCCGACCTGGTGACCTGGGCGGCCGAGCACCCGGGCGAGGGCCGCCGCGCCCTGGTCGTGGGCAGCGCCCTCGGCGACGACCCGGAGCTGCTCTCGGCCGCGGGCTGGGCGGTGACGGGCTTCGACGTCGCCCCGACCGCGGTCAAGGCCGCCCGCGCCCGCTTTCCGGAGTCCACTGTGGACTACGTGGTGGCCGACCTGCTGAAGCCGCCGGGGGAGTGGCACCACGCGTTCGACCTGGTCGTCGAGATCATGAACATCCAGGCCATGCCCTGCGACTTCCGCCCGGCGGCCCTCACGTCGCTGGCCGGGCTCGTCGCCCCGGGCGGCACGCTGGTGGTCAGCGAGGTCGCGGAGGAGAGCACGGACGTCGAGACGTGGGTCAGCCCGCCTTGGCCGTTCAGCCGGGCGGAGATCGAGTCGATCGCCCAGGACGGCTTGCGCCTGGCCGACCTGGGCACGGTCCGCGACGGCGCCCGCCACTGGGCCACCTTCACCCGGTAACGCGTCCGGCCTGCCCGCGACTCACAGGGCATGTGGGCCGTCATCGGAGTCTGGGACATCGCGCCGGAGAAACTCGACGAGCTGCGCGCCCAGGTGCCGCTCATGGCCTCGAGCAAGGTCGGCACCCCGGGGTTCGTCCACGGGACCTGGACCCTCGACGGCCACATGGTGCAGGTCTACGCCGACGAAGCGAACGCGCGCCGCTACTACGACGACATGCTGGCCCAGGGGTTCACCGACCAGCCAGGCGTGCGGTGCGTCGTGTGGGCCGTCGCCGAGGTCGGCGCGGAGTCCCAGGTCTAGCAGCTCTCCAGGAACCGGGACAGCACCCGCGTCCCGAAGTGCAGGCCCTCCACCGGCACCCGCTCGTCCACTCCGTGCGCCATCGCGCGGTACGGGAAGCCCGCCGGCAGCCAGAGCGGCGCGAAGCCGTAGTTCACGATCCCGAGCTGGGCGAACGCCTTCGCGTCGGTGCCGCCGCCCATGCAGTACGGCACCACCACGGCCTCGGGGTCTTCGGCCTGTAAAGCCGTGGCCATCGAGGCGAACCACGGCGAGTCCACCGGGGCCTGCACCGGCGGCTGGTGCGCGACGAACTCCCGCGTGACGCCCTCGCCGAGCAGCTCGTCCAGCTCCGCGAACAACGCGTCCTCGGTGCCCGGCAGCACCCGGACGTCGACCTGGGCGGTCGCCGTCGTCGGGATCACGTTCACCTTGTAGCCCGCGTCCAGCATCGTCGGGGTCGTACTGTTGCGGACCGTCGGCACCACCAGCCCGCCCGCCGGGCCCAGCGCCGCCACCGAGGCGTCCACCGCGTCCCCATCGGACAGCTCCACCGGGACACCCAAAGCCGCACCGGTGCGCTCCAGGAACGCCTGCACCGTCGGCGTCAGCGACACCGGCCAGCGGTGGGCCGCGATCCGGTGCAACGCATCCACCAACCGGGTGACGGCGTTCTCGTCGTTGGGCCGCGACCCGTGCCCGGCGCGGCCGCGGGCGGTGAGGCGCAGGTGCGCGGTGCCGCGCTCGGCCGTCCCGACCGGGTACAGGTGCACGATCCGGCCGTCGGCGGCGGGTACGTGGTAGGTGTAGCCGCCCGACTCGCTGATCGCCGCCGCGCAGCCTTCGAACAGCTCGGGGTGCGCGGCGACCAGCCAGTGCGCGCCGTAGTCGCCGCGGTCCTCCTCGTCGGCGACGAACGCCAGCACGACGTCGCGGCGCGGCCGGACACCGCCGGCCAGGGCGGCGAGCACCATCGCCACGAAGTCCTTCATGTCGGTCGCGCCGCGGCCCCACAGGTAGCCGTCGCGGACCTCGCCGGAGAACGGCGGCACCGACCAGTCCGCGGCGTCCGCCGGGACGACGTCGAGGTGGCCCTGCACCAGCAGCGCGGGCAGCGCCGGGTCGGTGCCCGCGACCCGCGCGATCACGCTGGCCCGGCCCGGTGCGGCCTCGTAGATCTTCGACGGGATGCCGAGGCCGTCCAGGAACGCGGCCACGTACTCCGCCGCCGGCCTCTCGGGCTCGGCGTCACCCCCGCCGCGGTTGGTGGTGTCGAACCGGATCAGGTCCGCGCAGATCTGTACAGCGTCCGCCACGTCAGCCATAGATGCCCTGCACCGCCCCCGCCGCGATCGCCGTCACGACCTTGAACGCCTTCATCGCCTCGGTCATCGTCACCGCGTCGAACCCGACGCGCCGCACGCCGATCTGCTCCACGGTCGGGATCACCGCGGTGGCCTGGGCCAGGTGGCTCGCGTCGAACTCGACCTCGATCCGGTGCGGCCCGACGCGGCGTTCCAGGCGGCCGGCCTGCGCCATCGCGTCGGCGGCCGCGGTGCTCAGCAGCTCCGCCGTGCGCGCGGGCGGCAGGCAGATCGCGGCGTACCGGCTGACGCACTCCTTCACCTGGACCAGCTCCGCGTCCGGTGCGTAATCACGCGCGTCCTGGCACGTTTCGTCGTCACCCGAAACGAGCAGGACAGGCACGCCGTACTCCGCGGCCATCGCCGCGTTCAACCGGCCCTCGCTCGCCGGGACGTCGTCCAGCCACACCCCGGTGATCTGGTTCTCCAGGTAGGTGTGGGAAAGCACCCCGTCGAACCCGGCACCGGCGTGGTAGCCCAGGAAGACGACACCGTCCACCCCGGAGTCGATCCCCTGCATCATCGACAGCGGCTTGTGCCGCCCGGTCAGCAGCCGCGCCCGCGGGTCCAGGTCCTCCAGCAGCAGGTTCCGCTGCGAGGAATGCGCCTCGTTCACCAGGACATCGCCCGCTCCGGCGTCGAACAGCCCGGCCAGCACCGCGTTGACGTCGCCGGTGAACAGCCGCCGGAAACGGTCCCACTGCGGCGAACCGGGCACGACGTCGTCGGTCCAGGTGACGCCGGTGGCGCCCTCCATGTCCGCCGAGATCATGATGCGCATGCGGGGCACTCTAACCAGCCCGCGCGACCCGCGAGCACCGAATCCCGCCGTCCCGATGTCACGCTGCGTGAGCAATGTCTCGTCGATAACGATCGGACACCTGCCGAGGCGGCAACATATTGCGCGGTTGTCCGGGTATGTGGTTACTTCTCGTCCTTGGGGAGGCTCACAGCGAGACGATGGGGTGGTTTTTGGTGCATTTCCACGGCAGAGTCGGCCGGTTCGGCCGCTTGGCGGCGGTCCTGGCCGCGGCGACACTGGCGGCGATCCCGCTCGCCGCGCCCGCACAGGCGCAGCAGGGCAAGGTGCTCCGGGTCGCGCTGACCACCGGCATCGACCACCTGAACCCGTTCACCGCGTCGCTGGCCGCGTCCACCCAGGTGGGCCGCTTCGTCTACGAGTTCCTGACCATCCCCTCGGCCGAGACCGCGCAGGCCTCGCCCGCGCTCGCCGAGTCGTGGACGCCCTCGCCGGACAAGCTGACCTGGACGTTCAAGATCCGTTCCGGGGCCAAGTGGAGCGACGGGCAGCCGGTCACGGCCAAGGACGCCGCGTTCACGTTCAACCGGATGCTGACCGACGAGAACGCCCGCACGGCCAACGGCAGCTACGTGACCAACTTCGACACGGTCGCCGCCCCCGACGACACCACGCTGGTCATCAAGACCAAGACCGTGCAGTCGGACATGAACCTGCTCGACGTCCCGATCGTCCCGGAGCACGTCTGGGCGCCGATCAAGGACCTCAACGACCCCAAGACCGACGACATCTCGGTCGTCGGCGTCGGTGACGGGCCCTACCAGCTCACCGAGTACAAGCAGAACGAGTACGTGAAGTTCAAGGCCAACAAGAACTACTGGCGCGGCGCGCCCAAGGTCGACGAACTGCAGCTGCTCATCTTCAAGGACGCCGAGGCCGCGGTGAACGCGCTGCGCCAGGGCGAGGTCGACGTCATCAACCGGCTCACCCCGACCCAGTACGACTCGCTCAACGGCCAGCCGAACATCACCACCAACGCCGCCCCGAGCCGCCGCTACGACGAGATCAACCTCAACTTCGGCGTCCAGAACAACCAGAACCAGCCGATCGGCAACGGCAACCCGGTGCTCAAGGACATCCGGCTGCGCAAGGCGATCGTGCAGGCCATCGACAAGCAGACGATCGTCGACCGCGTCACCGGCGGCCACGCCGAGCTCGGCACCGGCATCGTCCCGCCGATCTACCAGGCCTACCACTGGGAACCCCAGGGCGCCGACCAGGTCAAGTTCGACGCGGCCGCCGCCAACACCGCCCTCGACCAGGCCGGCTACGTCAAGGGCGCCGACGGCGTCCGCACCGCCCCCGGCGGCGCGAAGCTGGAGCTGCGCCTGACCGGGCACTCGAACCGGCCCTACGACCAGCGGCTCGCGCAGTACGTCTCCGGCTGGCTCAAGGACATCGGCATCACGGTCAAGCAGGAGCTCGTCTCCGACGACGAGCTCAACGACCGCACCACCGCCGGCAACTACGACCTGGCCATCTCCGGCTACGCGACCAACCCGGACCCGGACTCCGCGCTGCAGCTGCACACCTGCGCGGCCCGGCCGAACGCCCAGGGCAAGGGCGCCACGACCGACACGTTCTTCTGCGACCCCGAGTTCGACGCGCTGCGCGCCAAGCAGCTCACCGAGACCGACGACGCCCAGCGCGCCACCACGGTGAAGCAGGCCCAGGCGCGGCTGGCGAGCCAGGCCGTCAACGTCGTGCTCGACTACCAGAACGCGCTCGAGGCCTACCGCTCCGACAAGTTCTCCGGCTTCACCACCCAGCCGCAGCCCAAGGGCGCGATCCTCGAGCAGTCCGGCTACTGGGGCGTCTACGGCGCCACCCCGGCCGGCACCGAGGCCGCGGCCGACTCCGGCGACAGCGGCACCGTCGTGTGGATCGTCGTCGGCGTCATCGTCGTGGTGATCGTCATCGGCGGGCTCGTCATCATCAGCCGCCGCACCAAGACCTCGGAAGACCGCGAGTAGGAATGACCGCCCCCGAACAAGCCGTGGCGCTCGTCGACCCCGACGAGCGCCACGGCGGGACCGGCACCGCCCGGTTCGTCCTCAAGAAGGTCGTCGAAGCGCTCGTCAGCATCCTGCTGGTGATCGTGCTGTTCTTCTTCCTGTTCCGGATGCTGCCCGGCGACCCGGTCGCCACGATGATCCGCGACCGGCCCACCGACCCGAAGCAGATCGCGGAGCTGCGGGAACGCCTCGGCGTCGACAAGCCCGTGTTCCAGCAGTTCGGCGACTACCTGTGGAAGCTGCTGCACGGCGACTTCGGCACGTCCTACCTGGAACAGCGCCCGGTCGCCGACATGATCGGCGAACGCCTCTGGCCGACGATCCTGCTGGTCGGCAGCGCGACCGTGCTCGCCGTCGCGCTCGGGCTGTGGCTGGGCACGCGCGCGGCCTGGCGCCGCGACAGCGCGTTCGACCGCACCCAGACCGGCATCGCGCTCACGCTGTGGTCGGTGCCGCAGTTCTGGCTCGGCCTGATCCTGCTGGTCGCCACGAACGGGTTGTTCCCCAGTCGCGGCATGCACTCCCCGGACGCGGCACCGGACTTCTTCTCCCAGACCCTCGACGTGCTGCACCACCTGGTGCTGCCGTGCGTGACGCTGCTGGCCGTGTTCTACGCCCAGTACATGCTGATCATGCGCTCGTCGCTGCTGGGGGAGATGAACGCCGACTACCTGACCACCGCCCGCGCCAAAGGGCTCAAGGACGACCTCGTCCGCCGTCGCCACGCCGTGCCGAACGCGCTGCTGCCCACCACGACGCTGGTGTTCATGCAGTTCGGCGGGGTCGTCGCCGGCGCCGTGTCGGTCGAGGCCGTGTTCAGCTGGCCCGGTCTCGGCCAGCTGACCTACCAATCGCTGCACGGGCCGGACCTGCCGGTGCTGCAAGGGGTCTTCGTGGTGCTCGCCGGCGCCGTCGTGCTGATGAACCTGCTCGCGGAACTGCTCTACCGCGTGCTCGACCCGAGGGTGCGCACCTCATGACCACCGAGTCCATCGAATCGCCGCGGGCGATCGCCTGGCGGCGACGTCGCCAGGCCGTGGCGCGCACCTGGAGCGAGTTCGCCACCCAGAAGGGCGCGCTCACCGGGCTGATCCTGCTCGCCGTCACCGTCGTCATGGCGCTGCTGCTGCCGCTCATCAGCGACGAGAGCGGTCTCGACGTCACCAAGGCGAACGGCGGCCCGCTGCACCCGCCCAGCGGCGCGTACTGGCTCGGCACCGACATCGACGGCCGGTCCGTGCTGCTCATGACCCTCTGGGGCGCCCGGATCTCGCTGCTCGTCGGGTTCTCCGCGACCGTCCTGTCCGTGCTGATCGGCACGCTCATCGGCATCACGGCTGCCCACTTCGGCGGCTGGACCTCGACGATCCTGCTGCGGTTCACCGACTTCTTCCTGGTGCTCCCGTCGCTGGTGCTGGCCATCGCGCTCTCGGCGGTGCTCCCGCAGGGCACCACCACGGTCATCGTCGCGATCGGCCTCACCGCGTGGCCCACCACCGCGCGGCTGGTCCGCGCCCAGACGCTGACCATCGAGAGCCGGCCCTACATCGAGCGGGCCCGGGCGCTGGGCGGGGGACACCTGCACGTCGTCGGCAAGCACGTCCTGCCCGGCGTGCTGCCGCTCGTGCTCGCCAACACCACCCTGGTCGTCGGCAACGCCGTCATCGCCGACGCCACCCTGGCCTTCCTCGGCGTCGGCGACCCGAACGCCGTCTCCTGGGGCGCGATGCTGGAGACCGCGCTCAACAACGGCGCCGTCACCCGCGGCGCCTGGTGGAACCTGCTCCCGCCGGGCATCGCCATCGTGCTCGTCGTGCTCTGCTTCACCCTGGTCGGCCGGGGACTGGAGACCGTGCTCAACCCGAGGTTGAAGAAGTGACCCCGCTGCTGCAGCTCAAGGACCTCACCGTCACCTACGAGACGGCCGGCGGCGACATCCCGGCCGTGCGCGGGGTCGGCCTCACCCTCGACCCCGGCGGCACGCTCGGCGTGGCGGGGGAGTCCGGCTCCGGCAAGTCCACGGTCGCGATGAGCGTGCTGCGCCTGCTGCCGCGCACCGCGAAGATCAGCGGCGAGATCCTCCTCGACGGCGAAGACGTCACCGCCATGAAGTGGGGCCGGCTGCGCGCGGTCCGCTGGGCCGAGGCGTCCGTGGTGTTCCAGGGCGCGATGCACGCGCTCAACCCGGTCCGCAGGATCGGCGAGCAGATCGCCGAGCCGCTGCGGCTGCACCCGAGCGACGGCAGGATGCTGTCCGACGCCGAGGTCGACGCCCGCGTCGCCGACCTGCTCAGCCAGGTCGACCTGCCGCCGGGCCGCGCCGGCGCCTACCCGCACGAGCTCTCCGGCGGGCAGAAGCAGCGCGTCATGATCGCGATGGCCCTGGCCTGCTCGCCCCGGCTGATCATCGCCGACGAACCGACCACCGCGCTGGACGTCATCGTCCAGGCCCAGGTCCTCGCCCTGCTCTCGCGGCTGGTCGCCGAACAGGACATCGGGTTGATCATGATCAGCCACGACCTGTCCGTGCTCGCCGCCACCTGCGAGCGCATCGCCGTGATGTACGACGGCGAGATCGTCGAGGAACGGCCCAGCGCCGAGCTGATGTCGGACCCGCGGCACCCGCACAGCCAGGCGCTGGCGGCGGCGTTCCCGACCGTCGGCGACCCGGTGTCCCGGTTCGCCCCGGCCACCAGCACCCCGCTGCCGCCCGAACCGGCCTCACGCGGCGCCGACAGCGAGCCGCTGCTGGAAGCGGAGAACCTCCGGGTGTCGTTCCGCGACCGCACCGGCAAGCGGATCGACGCCGTCGCCGGTGTCGACCTCACGGTGTCGCGCGACGAGATCGTCGCGCTGGTCGGGCAGTCCGGCTCCGGCAAGACGACGCTCGCCCGCACCCTGCTCGGCCTGCAGAAACCCGACTCCGGTGTGGTCCGCTACGCCGGGAAGCCGGTGCCGGCCGGCGGGGCCGGGCTCAAGGCCTACCGCCGCCAGGTCCAGCTCGTGCTGCAGGACCCGACCAGCGCGCTCAACCCGGCCCACACCGTCTACGAGGCCGTCGCCGAAGGCCCCCGGATCCACGGCCTGCGCGACGAGCGCGCGGTCGTGCACCGGGCGCTCGAGGCCGCCGAGCTGCGGCCCGCGGAGAAGTACGCCGACCGGCTCCCGCACCAGCTCTCCGGCGGCCAGCGCCAGCGCGTCGTCATCGCCGGCGCCCTGGCCCTGGAACCGTCGGTGGTGGTGGCCGACGAGCCGGTCGCCTCGCTGGACGCGTCCGTCCGCGGCGAGATCCTCGGCCTGCTGCTGCGCCTGCGGCGCGAGCTCGGGCTGGCCGGCCTGGTGATCACCCACGACCTCGGGCTGGCCTGGAACATCGCCGACCGGGTCGCCGTGATGTACCGCGGCGAGCTCGTCGAAACCGGGACCGTCGAACAGGTCCTGCTCGACCCGCACCACGAGTACACGAAGTCCCTGCTGGCCGCCCTGCCCGGCGGCACCGCCCAGCGCCGCACCGCGGAGGCCTGAACCCGCGGTGCCGGACCCGCTCGCGGGAAACCGGCACTGCGGAAAGGTCACCCAGGCGCGTTGTGTAACCTCCGAACGGAAATGGCGACCACCACCGACCCCGCGCAGACGTCCTCGACCGGACTGGCCGAGCGACTTCTCACGCCCTCGCGATTCCCGTACCGCACGATCGCGATGGGCACGGTCGGCAGCACGCTGCTCATGATCGCCGCCTTCGGCGCCGGCGGCATCCTGATCAAGGACCCCGTGCTCGGCCACGGCCCGCTCTCGTGGATCCGCTACGGCCACGGGCGCATGCTCGCCAACGCCGTCCTCTACACCGGCTTCGGCCTCGTGGTGTGGGCCTGGGTCCGGCTCGGCCGCTACGTGCTGGCCGGCCGCATCGGCAGCCGCCCGATCCTGGTCGCCGCGGGCTGCTGGATGGCGCCCCTGCTCATCTCGCCGCCGCTGTTCACCCGCGACGTCTTCTCCTACCTCGGCCAGGGCGCCCAGCTGCTCTACGGCCTCGACCCGTACGCCAACGGCCCCGCCGAGCTCGACGTGCTGCCGAACGTGGTGCAGAACGTCCACCCGCTCTGGCAGACCACCCCCGCGCCGTACGGGCCGCTGTTCCTGCTGATCTCCAAGGGCGTCGTCGCCGTCTCCGGCGACAACATGATCCTCGGCGTCATCCTGATGCGCCTGGTCCTGCTGGTCGGCCTCGCCGGCACGCTGTGGGCGCTGCCCCGGCTGGTCAAGCACCTCGGCGGCAAGCTCCCGGTCGCGCTGTGGCTCGCCGTGGCCAGCCCGATGATGGTCATCCACCTCTTCGGCGGCCCGCACAACGACCTGATGATGCTCGCGTTCCTCACCATCGGCGTCCTCGCCGCCCTGGAACGCAAACACGTCGTCGCGGTCGTGCTGGTGACGATCGGCATGCTGATCAAGCCCACCGCGGCGATCGCCCTGCCGTTCATCGTCTGGATGTGGGCCAACCACATGGCCGGCGAGTCGAAGGTCCGCAACTTCCTGCGCGCCGGCGCCGCCTCGGTCGGGCTGTTCCTGCCGGTGTTCGTCGCCGGCACGTGGATCTCGCTGGGATCGCTCAACCTCGGCTGGTGGTCCGGCCTCAAGGCCCCGCAGCTCATCGCGAACTGGCTCAACATCCCCACCGGCATCGGCGAGGTCTTCTACAACCTGGTCCACCTGGTCGTCGACGTCCAGGTCTCGCCGTTCGTCACGGTCGCCCGCGCGGCCGGCATGCTCCTGCTGATCGGCATCGGTGTCCGCCAGTGGTGGCTCGCCCGCAGTGGCGGCAACGAAGCCGTCTACCGCGCCGGCATCTCCCTGCTCGCGGTGGCGATCCTCATGCCGCCGACCCTGCCGTGGTACCTGACCTGGGGTTTTGTGCTGCTGTCGGCGTTCAAGTGGCAGCCCCGGCACCTCGCGGTCGTCGTCGCGGTCGTGGTGTTCGTGACCCTGGTCTACTACCCGACAGGCGAACAGGCGCTCTACGACTGGTGGTTCATCGCCCTCGTCGTGGTGGCGAGCCTGTACTCGGCGGCGTCGCTGCTGCGCCCGGACCCCCTGGGTCTCATCGACGCCTGGCGCCGCCCGGAGAAGTTCCTCCGCGACTAGAGCGGTCAGAACCGCCCTGAACACTCACGACCCGGTCCAGCCGCGCCAGGTGTGGATCAGCGTCGAGACCACCGCGTGCTCCGGGGGCCGCTCCGCGTACTGGCCGTACTTCGCCACCAGCCACGACACCGGCTCCGCGCGGTCGGCGTCGGACAGGACCCGCGCGACGCCGTCCGCGCGGGTCCACCACAGGCGGGACCAGTCCTCGTCGTAGCCGTCGGCCAGGAAACACACCGCCGGGTTCTCCGCGATGTTCGCCAGCCGCCGCAACGCCGTCGTCGACTTCGGTTTGTGGTCCACCGCGAACACGATCCGGTCGCCGTGCACCGCGAACGTCACCGGGACCAGGTGCGGCACCCCGGCCGCCGACGCCGTCGCGAGCCGGGCCACCCGTGCGGCGGCGAACCGGGAGCGAGCCTCCGCGGGAAGCAGCCTCATGTCAGCGCCGGGGAGTCGAACGTCAGCGTCCCCAGGTCCGCGTCCAGGGTCACCGGCACACCCAACGGCAACGTCGGCGACGACGCCACGTGACCGAACCCGAACTCGCTCAGCATCGGCACTCCGAGCGGCCCCAGCCGCTCCAGCAGCAGCGCCTCGACGTCCGCGGGGGCGCCGCACGCCGCCCAGGAGCCCAGCACGATGCCGCGGACGCCGGCGAACCAGCCGCTGCGCAGCAGCTGCGTCAGCATCCGGTCCAGCCGGTACACGCTCTCGGTGACGTCCTCCAGCAGCACGACCGCGTCCCGCGCCGACCCGTGCTCCGGCGTCCCGATGCCACCCGCCAGCAACGACAGGTTCCCGCCCACCAGCCGTCCGGAAGCCCGCCCCGGCACCAACGCCGACGCCGCGGCTCCCCGGACCACCAGGTTCCGCTCCGGCTCGAACAACGCCCGCCGCAGGTGCTCCACCGCGACGTCGTCGAACAGCACGCTCGCCGGCATCGGGGAGAACAAACTGGACAGTCCCAAGTGGACGTCCACCGCCCGGTGCAACGCCGTGATGTCACTCGACCCGGCCAGCACCTTCGGCCCCGCCTCGCGCAACACCGCCCAATCGACCAAGTCCAGCATCCGCTGCACGCCGTAGCCGCCGCGCGCGGCCAGCACGCACCGCACACCCGGGTCCAGCCACGCGTCGGTGAACTCCGCCGCCCGCGCGGCGTCCGAACCGGACAGGTACGGCGGCGACCCCGGTTCGGCCCGCACACACGGCCCGATCCGCAGCTCGACGCCCCAGCCGCGCAGCACCGGCAACGCCTTCTCCAGCAGGTCCGCCGGCACCGGACCGGCCGGCGCCACCAGGGCGACGGTGTCGCCGGCCCGCAACCGCGGCGGCCTCACGACGACAGCTCCAGCCGCGGCACACCCGGCACGTCGAACCCGAACACCTGGCCGTAGAAGGACAATTCGGCCTCCAGCGCCGCGATGATCGTCTCCGCGCGGCGGAACCCGTGCTGCTCACCGGGGAACCGCTGGTAGGCGTACGGAATCCCGCGCCCGGCCAGGCCGGCCACGAACCGGTCCGCCTGCTCCGGCGGGCAGATCCGGTCCTCCAGGCCCTGCTGGAACAGCACCGGCCCGGCCAGCGCCCCGGCGTTCGCCAGCGGCGACCGGTCGACGTAGCGCTGCCGGTGCGCGGGCAGCGCCCCGACCAGCCCCTCGAGGTAGCGCGACTCGAAGTCGTGCGTCTCGCCGCCGTCGCCGGTCCACCCGGCGAGGTCCACGATCGGGTACATCACGGTGCCCGCGCGGTAGGTCTTCGTCGTGGTCAGCGACGCCGCCGCGGTGAACCCGCCGGCGCTGCCGCCCCGGACCGCCAGCCGCTCGCCGTCGGCCAGCCCGGCCGCCACCAGCGCCTCGGCCACCGCGACGCAGTCCGCGACGTCGACCAAGCCCCACTGCTCGCGCAGCCGCTCCCGGTAGGCGCGGCCGAACCCGGTCGACCCGCCGTAGTTGACGGCCGCGACGGCGAACCCGCGGCTGGTGAAGTACGCGATCTCCAGGTCCAGCACGGGCAGGTGCTGGCCGGTCGGGCCGCCGTGGACGTGCACCAGCAGCGGCGGCACCTCGCCATCCGGCGCGGTGAACTCCGGGTTGGACGGCGGGTAGAGCACCACCGGCACGGTCTCGCCGCCGGTCGTCGTGAACACCCGCTCGTCCGGCACCGGCACGTGGGACACGGCCAGTTCCGGCTGCTGGGTCAGGTCGGTCAGCAGGTCCGCGTCGATCGCGTAGTGCACGACGCCGGATTCTCGGATCGGCCCGGCCGCGACCCCGGCGACCCCGCCCTCGTACGCCGCGAACCCGGAGCTCGACCACGCCGTCAGCTGGTGCGCCACGGTGGTCACCGAGCCGTCCGCCTCGTCCAGCACGGCCAGCCGGCTCGCCGCCAGCACCGCGTGGCGGCCGCCGCCGAGGGGGACGAACCAGCGCCCGCCCGGCTTCCAGAGCGGCCCGCCGAGCTCCCGCTCGACCGGCGCCAGGTTCGTCAGGGTCCCGTCGAGGCCGACGCGGTGCAGGTTCCACCAGCCGTCCGGGTCCAGCAGCGCCAGCAGCGTGTCCGCCGACTCCCACTCGACCTGGCAGACGGCGACGTCCGGGCCGCCCGCCAGAACCCGGTGCGGGCCGAACCTGCCGTCGTCGAGCACGGGAGCGACGCACAGCTCGGTGCCGTCCCACGGCATCGCCGGGTGGTCCCAGCCGAACCACGCCGCGTGGCGCCCGTCCGGCGACAGCTTCGGCACGGTCAGGAAGTGGTGGCTCGCGCCCAGCACCCGCTCGGCGCCGCCGGCCACCGCGATCGCGACCAGCTCGCGTTCGACGTCGGCCGGGCGCTCGCCGACACTGCGCTCCCGCACCGCCCAGACCTCGCCGGGGCGCCCCGTCCCGAGGTCGCCGTAGCGGACGGCCTGAGGCACCGCGGGCTCCGGAGTGAGCGCCACCACACCACCTGGCCCCTGGGCGTACACGCGCTGGTCGGCCCAGTGCGTGAACACCACCACACCGCCGACGGCCACCCACGGCTTCCCGCCGTACTCGTGCAGCCGGTTGCGGACGTTCCACGGCGCCGGGAGCACGTCCTCGGTCCCGCCGCCCGGCAGCGCGCGCACAAGGGCCACCCGACCCTGCTCACCAGGCCTTGCTTCGGCCCACCACACCTCTTCGCCGACGACGTCGAGCCATTGCGGGCCGCCGCCGGCGGCGGCCACCTCGGCGGCGGAGATGGGCGAGGGCCACGTTCCGTACGGGGAGATCGGAGACACCCCCAGAGGCTAGCGGCCCGGGAACGAGGGGCGGCGGATGCCGATCATGCGCCGGTGGCCTAGGGTCGTTGGTGCTATGTCTCGCGTAATCCACGTCTTCCGCCAGCCGGATCGCTTCGTCGCCGGCACCGTCGGCGAGCCCGGCGACCGCACCTTCTACCTCCAGGCCTCGGAGGAAGTGCGGACGATCAGCGTCTCCATCGAAAAACAGCAGGTCGTCGTCCTCGCGGAACGGCTCGGCTCGCTGCTCGAAGAGGTGGCGAGCCGCTTCGGCGCCGATGTGCCCGAAGACGCTCCCGACGACCTCGTCGACCTCGAGCCGCTCACCGTGCCGGTCGAGGAGGAGTTCCGCGTCGGCACCATGGGCCTCGGCTGGGACGCCGACTCCAGCGCCGTCGTCATCGAGCTGCTCGCCATCACCGAGGGCGAGGTCGACGAAACGGTCGTGCTGGACGACACCGAGGAAGGCCCGGACGCCGTCCGCGTCTTCCTCACCCCGGCCGCCGCGCGGGCCTTCGCCGAGCGCGCCGACCGCGTCGTCAACGCCGGCCGCAAGCCGTGTCCGCTGTGCGGCGAGCCGCTCGACCCGGCCGGGCACATCTGCCCCCGGCAGAACGGCTACCGGCGCGACACCGACGCGGGCGAAGACTGACCATGGCCGACACTCCGGCGGAACAGCCGGACCCGGCCGACCCGGCGTCGCGTGAGCTCGTCACGCACGGCCGCATCGACGTCGAGGGCCGGCTCGTCGACGCCTCCAACGTCACGCTGTTCTGCGCCATCGAGCTCGACGGCGTCACCGGCACCGTCGTGTACAAGCCGGTGTCGGGGGAGAAGCCGCTCTGGGACTTCCCCGACGGCACGCTCGCCGGCCGCGAGGTCGCCACCGCGATCATCGCCGAGGCCAGCGGCATCGGCGGGATCCCGCCGACCGTGCTGCGCGACGGCCCGTTCGGCCCCGGCATGGTCCAGCTGTGGATCGAGACGACCGAGGACGACCTGGTCGAGGTCCGCGCCCCCGACGAGCTGCCCGACGGCTGGCGGGTCGTGCTGCACGCCCACGACCGGTTCGGCGAGCCCGCGGTGCTGGCCCACGCCGACCACCCCGGCCTGCGCGATCTGGCCGTGCTCGACATCGTCGTCAACAACACCGACCGCAAGGGCGGGCACCTCCTGCCGGGCGTCGACGGCCGCGTCTACGGCGTCGACCACGGCATCTGCCTGCACACCGACCCCAAGCTGCGGACCGTGCTGTGGGGCTGGATCGGCGAGCCGGTGCCGCCGGACACCGTCGAGAAACTGCGGAAGCTGCGCTCGGAGATCGACGGGAAGCTCGGCGAACAGCTGGCCGAGCACATCACCAAGTTCGAGATCCGGGCCCTGGCCGAGCGCACCGACCTGCTGCTCGCGGAAGGCATCTTCCCCGAGCCCGGCGACGACTGGCGCGCGGTTCCCTGGCCCCTGTTCTGATGACGGCGGTCCTCGACGACGCCGCGCGCGCCCGGCTCGTGACCCGCTTCGGCGCGGACGTGGCCGGCCCGTGGTGCGACGCCCTCCCGGACCTGGTGGCCCGGCTGAGCGCCCGCTGGGGCCTGGCGGTCCGCGAGGCCCGGCCCGGCAACACGGGCCGCACCCTGCTGTGCACCGGCCCCGGCGGTGACCTGCAGGTCCTGAAACTGACCCCGGACCCCGAGATCGCCCGGCTCGAGGCCGCGGGACTGCGCGCGTGGGCCGGCTGCCTCCGGGCCGTGCAGCTCCTCGACACCGATCTCGACGCGGGTGCGATCCTGCTCGAAGGCCTGGTTCCCGGCACCGAACTGCGCGGCCGCGACGTCCCGTGGGCCGGGATCGGCGACCTGCTCACCCAGCTGCACAGCGTCGCACCCCCGGCGGACCTCCCGTCGCTGACCGAGCGGGTGACGTTCATGTACGACATCACCGACCGCACCGTCCCCGGGTCAGCGGCCGAGCCCCACCTGACCCGCGAAGTGCTGGCCAGGGCCCGGCACCGGGCGCTCGCCCTGGCCTCCGCCGGCGGTCCGGTCGCGGTCGTGCACGGCGACCTGCACCCCGGCAACGTCCTCGACGCCGGCCCCGGCCGCGGCGTGGTCGCCATCGACCCCCGGCCCAGCGTCGGGGACCCGGCCATGGACGCCGTCGACTGGGCCTTCCTGCCGATGGCGGCGGGCGGGACGATCGACGACGGCATCACCTTGCTCGCCCCGCACGTGCCGCACCTCGACGCCGAGCGCGTCCACGCCTGGTGCGTCGCGCTGGCGCCGCTGCTCGCGCACGGCCCGCTGCGCCGGGGCGAGCACACGCCGTTCACCGACGCCCTGCTGGAGATGGCGCGCTGACCGGCGTGGCGTCACCTGCCCAGGTCCCTCGGACCACTACCTTCGCTGGTCGTGCGCTCCCATTCCTATGACGACGTGCTCGCCGGCCGGCGCCGCAAGAAGGTGCCGGAAGTCCCCGCCGAGCGCGGTCTCGTGGTCGAAGACCCGGCCAGCGGCTACTGCGGCGCGGTGGTGAAGATCGAATACGGCAATGTCGTGCTCGAAGACGCCAAGGGCCGCCACCGCGTGTTCCCGCTCGAGCCCGCCGGGTTCCTCCTGGAAGGCAAGCCGGTCACGCTCGTGCCGGTCAAGACGGTGCAGGCACCGGTCAAGCAGGTCTCCGCGTCCGGCTCGGTCAAGGTCCAGGGCCTGCAGGCGCGCGTCGCCCGCGACTCGCGGATCTGGGTCGAGGGCAAGCACGACGCCGAGCTGGTCGAACGCGTCTGGGGCCACGACCTGCGCGTCGAAGGTGTCGTCGTGGAACCCCTCGACGGGGTGGACGTGCTGTCCGACCGGATCGCCGAGTTCGGCACCGGCCCCGGCCGGCGGCTCGGCGTGCTGGTCGACCACCTGGTGCCCGGCAGCAAGGAATCCCGGCTCGTCGAGGGCGTCCGCGACGAGAACGTGCTGGTCACCGGGCATCCCTACATCGACGTCTGGGAGGCCGTGCGGCCCGAGGCCGTCGGGATCAGGGCGTGGCCGAAGATCCCGCGCGGCACCGAGTGGAAGCAGGGAATCTGCGACGCGCTCGGCTGGGGGCAACCTTTCGAAGGCTGGCAACGTGTCCTGAGCGGGGTGAGCAGTTTCCGCGACCTCGAGACCCCGCTCATCGGGGCCGTGGAACGGCTCATCGACTTCGTCACGGAGCCGACGGAAGAGGGCTGAATGTCTGATTTGTCCAAGGTCACGCGTGGGTCACGTCCCGTCACCACGCCGGTGCGAACCGGCACGATCTGAGAGCATGAAGCCATGGCATGGGCACTGGTCTGGTTGATCGTCGGCATCGCCCTGATGATCGCCGAAGTCCTCTCCGGCGACTTCGTGCTGATCATGCTCGGCATCGCCGCGTTGTTCGGCGCGGGCGCCGACGTGCTCACCGGAAACCTGTTCGTCGACGTCGCCGTGTTCGCCGTGACCTCGGTCGGGATGCTGGCGCTGGTCCGGCCCGCGCTGAAACGCCGGTTCCTCGCCGGCTCCGGCCACCGCACCGGGATCGACGCGCTCATCGGCGCCCGCGCCGTCGTGGTGTCCACAGTGGATTTCGAGGCGGGGCAGGTGAAACTCGCCGGGGACGTCTGGTCCGCGCGCAGCATTTCCGAACAGCACGAGCCGATCGCACCCGGGACCGCGGTCACCGTGGTCGAGATCGCCGGGGCCACCGCCGTCGTGTCGGCCGAGCTGTGAGCCTCGGTCTGGTGCGCGTGCCCGAAGGCCGGGCCGCGGTGATCGAGCGCCTCGGGCGGTTCCGCACCGTGCTCGGCCCCGGCCGGCACTTCGTGCTCCCGTTCGCCGACCGCGTCCGCACCCGGGTCGACCTCGGCGACCAGATCCTGACCAGCCCGCCACGCGCGATCGAGGCCGGCGACGGACACGAGGTCTTCGTCGAGTTCGCGGTCACCTTCGCGATCACGGATCCACGGCCGGCCACCTACGAAATCACCAACCCGGCGATCGCGATCGAGCAGCTGACCCTGACCGCGCTGCGGCAGGAAGCGGGCCTGACCACGGCCGAGCGCGCCGTCACCGCGCCCGGGGACCTGCACCGTACAGTGTGGACGGTCCTGCGGGACACCACAGGACGCTGGGGGATCACCGCGAAGGAGCTCGAGCTCGCGGTCCGCCCGCCTGCGGCGCCCGGAACACCGTCAACCGCGCAAGAATGGTACTAGGTAAGGGGAAAAGCTCTTGGGGACAGCAGCGATCGTCGTAGTCATCGCCTTGGTCCTGTTCGTGATCGTCGTGGTGGCCAAGGCGATCATGGTCGTGCCGCAGGCGCAGTCGGCCGTGATCGAGCGGCTGGGCCGGTTCCGCACGGTGGCGTCACCGGGCCTCACCTTCCTGGTTCCGTTCCTGGACAAGGTGCGGGCCCGGATCGACCTGCGTGAGCAGGTCGTCTCGTTCCCGCCGCAGCCCGTCATCACCGAGGACAACCTGACGGTGTCGATCGACACCGTCGTGTACTTCCAGGTCACCGACTCGCGTGCCGCGGTCTACGAGATCTCGAACTACATCGTCGGTGTCGAGCAGCTCACCACCACCACGCTCCGCAACGTGGTCGGTGGCATGAGCCTCGAGCAGACGCTGACCTCGCGCGACTCGATCAACACCCAGCTGCGCGGCGTGCTCGACGAGGCGACCGGCCGCTGGGGCATCCGCGTCGGCCGCGTCGAGCTCAAGGCGATCGACCCGCCGCCCTCCATCCAGGACTCGATGGAGAAGCAGATGCGCGCCGACCGTGAGAAGCGCGCCATGATCCTCACCGCGGAAGGTCAGCGGGAATCCGCGATCAAGACCGCGGAAGGCCAGAAGCAGAGCCAGATCCTCTCCGCCGAAGGTGCCCGCCAGGCCACCATCCTCGCCGCCGAGGCCGAGCGGCAGTCGCGCATCCTGCGGGCGCAGGGTGAACGCGCCGCGCGCTACCTGCAGGCGCAGGGCCAGGCGAAGGCGATCGAGAAGGTGTTCGCCGCGATCAAGGCCGGCCGCCCGACGCCGGAGGTGCTGGCCTACCAGTACCTGCAGACGCTCCCGCAGATGGCGCAGGGCGACGCGAACAAGGTCTGGATGATCCCGAGCGACTACGGCAAGGCCCTCGAAGGCTTCGCCCGCGCGCTCGGTGCCCCGGGCGACGACGGCGTCTTCCGCTACGAGCCGCCGAAGGACGACGACGTCCCGGCCAAGCCCGAGCTCGAAGACGAAGAGGTCGCCGACTGGTTCGAGACGAAGAGCGACCCGAAGGTCGCCGAGGCCGTCGCGGCCGCCGAAGCCGTGGCACGTCAGGAAGTCCCGGCCCTCGGGGTGCCCAGCAGCGCGCCGCCCGCGCGGCCGCAGATCCCGCGTCCGTCACAGCAGCAGGCTCCCGCGCCGGAACCCGAAGCCGACGAGGACCGCGGCACCGAGGTCACCCCCGCGCCGCCGAGGCAGCCGTCGACGCCGCCGGCCGGTCTGCCCCAGCCGCAGTCGCCCCTGCAGTCCCAGCAGCAGTCCGGTCCGCCGCAGGGTGGGGCCTACCAGGGCCCGCCGCCGCAGTCCCCGCCGCCGGGGCAGTTCGGCGGTCAGCAGAACCCGGGCAGCGGGCCGTTCCCGCAGCAGCCTCCGTTCGGCGGCCCCCAGGGCGGCCCGCGCCGCTGACGTTGTGATCCGTGAAGGCCCCCTTACCGGCTCTTGTGGCCGGTAAGGGGGCCTTCACGGCGTTTCAGGCGCGGCGGTAGACGCTCGCGTCGTCGATGTCGGCGTGCGAGCGGTCCCTCAGCCGGATCACGCAGAACACCGAGACGACCGCCGACAGCACGATGTAGCCCGAGATCGAGTACGGCGTGCCGGTCTGGTGCAGCAGCCACGTCGCCAGCAGCGGCGCCGGGCCGCCCGCGAACACCGACGCCAGCTGGTAGCCCAGGCCCGCGCCGCCGTAGCGCAGGTGCGTCGGGAAGCTCTCGCCGATGAGCGCGGCCTGCGGGCCGTACTGCAGGGCGTGCGGGATGAACGACACCACGACGATCACGAACACCAGCGCGTGCCCGCCACTGGTCAGGATCGCGAAGTAGGGGAACGCGATCAGGCCCGTGAGGACGACCCCGCACAGGTAGACCTTCTTGCGGCCGTACCGGTCGGACAGGTGCGAGAAGAACGGGATCATCAGCAGCTCCAGCGCGGCGCCGACGAGCACCGCGTTGAGCACGAACGTCTTGCTGAACTCGTGCCGCGCCACGACGTAGATCAGCACGTAGCTGGTGAACAGGTAGAACGGCATCTGCTCGCTGAAGCGCACCCCGGACGAGAGCAGGATCTCGCGCCAGTGGTGGCGGATCGCGTCGAGCACCGGGGTCTTCGCGGTTTCGCCCTTCGCGACGAGCTTGGCGAACATCGGCGTCTCGAGGATCTTCAGCCGGATCACCAGGCCGATCGCGACCAGGATCAGGCTGGCCAGGAACGGCAGCCGCCAGCCCCAGGAGTCGAAGTCCTCGGGGGACAGCGTCGCCGACAGCAGGGTCATGCCGCCGGTGCCGAGCACCAGCCCGACCGGCACGCCGATCTGCGCGGAACTGCCGAGCAGCCCGCGTTTCTTCTGGTCACCCCACTCCATCGCGAGCAGCACCGAGCCACTCCACTCGCCGCCGATCGCGATGCCCTGGACCAGCCGCAGCAGCACCAGGATCAACGGTGCCGCGAACCCGATCGCCGACGTCCCGGGCAGCAGCCCGACCACCCCGGACGAGACGCCCATCAGCAGCAACGTGACGATCAGCGTCGTCTTGCGGCCGATCCGGTCGCCCCAGTGCCCGAAGATCGCGGCACCGACCGGGCGGGCCGCGAAGCCGACCGCGTAGGTCGCGAACGACTGCATGGCCCCCGCGTAGGCGCTCGACGCGGGGAAGAACAGGTGCGGGAAGACCAGGGCCGCCGCCGTGTTGTAGAGGAAGAAGTCGTACCACTCGATGGTCGTGCCGATCGCGCTCGCCAGCGCCGCACGCCGTACCTGCACCCGCCCTGACTTGCTGTCCGGTTCCACCTTGTGAGTGATTCCATTGTCTCCGAGGACCATCTATCAACACCTCCGGTGACCGACGTCACACAACAGTGTGACCGTCCTCGACGAATTCGGCGATCGATGACGGAGAAGTTGTTCAACCCGTGAAGGACCCCCGCCCCCGCAGACCAGGGTCCCGGCGAAGTCCTCGCCCAGGTGAGAGCAGTCCGGCGGTGTGCCGGCCGCTCAGGGGCGGCGGCCCCGGAACGTGCGGCGCAGGTCGCTCACCCAGGCATCCGGGTTCTCCCACGGGATGAAGTGGCCGCCGTGCTCGTGGGCGGTGACGTTGACGTGGTTGAACCACCCGGCCTGCGGGCCGGCCTCGAACGCCCGGACCCGGTCCTCGGCGGTGTGGACGCCCGGCGGGTTCTCGTAGGTGACGAACGTGAGGCCGACCGGGGCCTGCACCACCGGGGTGCGGTCGTGGGCGGGGGACCAGGGGTAACGGTTGGCGTTGGCGTAGTAGCGCATCGACGTGGCGATGGAGTTGGTCACCCAGTAGATCGTCGCGTGGGTGAGCAGGTCGTCCTTGGTGAAGACCGACTCGAGGTCGCCGCCGTTGTCGCTCCAGGAGTTCCAGCGCTCCAGCAGCCAGGCGAGCAGTCCGGCGGGGGAGTCGCTCAGTCCGTGGGCCAGGGTGGCGCCGTCGAGCATGTGGACGGTGAGATGGGACGCCGAGCGGTGGTCCTGCTCGACGATGCGGGCGCGGACGTCGGCCGGCTGGTCGTCGGTCAGGGGCCGGTGGCGGGCGAAGTCCCAGGCGCGCGGGCCGGTGAAGAAGTCCAGCGGCAGCCCGGAGCCGATGTGGATGCCGTACAGCTCGTCGGCGTACTTGTGGCCGAGCTGGCTGGTGACGATCCCGCCGATGTCGCAGCCCCCGGCGGCGTACTTCGGGTAGCCGAGGGTCTCGGTCATCAGGGTGTGCCAGAGGTCGGAGACCTTCCAGAAGTTGACGTCCGGGAAGCCGGTGAGCGGGCCCGGGAAACCGAAGCCGGGCAGCGACGGCACGAGGACGTCGAACGCGTCCGCGGGGTCGCCGCCGGACGCGGCCGGGTCGGCGAGCGGGTCGATCACCTTCGACCAGTGCCAGAACGTCCACGGCCAGCCGTGGGTGAGGAGCAGCGGGATCGGCCGGGGGCCGCGGCCGGGCTTGCGCATGAAGTGCACCGGGACGCCGGCGACGCTCACCTCGTAGTGCTCGTAGGCGTTGATCGCGGCCTCGGCCTTGCGCCAGTCGTAGGCGTCGCGCCAGTACGCGACCAGCTCACCGAGGTAGCCGGCCGGGACGCCGTAGGACCAGTCTTCGTTCCCCTCGTCCAGTGGCGGCCGGGTCAGCGCGAGACGGGTGCGCAGGTCGTCGAGGACGTCGTCGGGTACGTGGATCGGGGTGGGCTCCAGGGGGAAGGCGTGCGGCGTGGTCATGGCGTGATCTTTCCAGGATGGGCGAAGTTTGCCGAATCGGCATGTTTGCAGAATCGGCAAGTTTCTGTACCTTGGAGACATGGACCTCGACACCGGCGGGCTGCGTGAACGCAAAAAGCAGGAAACGCGCGTCGCGCTGAGCTGGGCGGCCATCCGGCTCACCGTCGAACGCGGGCTGGACAACGTCCGGGTCGAGGACATCGCCGCCGAGGCCGGGGTGTCCACCCGGACCTTCAGCAACTACTTCGGCAGCAAGGGCGAGGCCATCGCGGCCCGCCAGTACGACCGGTCGCGGGCCATCGCGGCCGCCCTGCGGGAGCGGCCGGCCGGGGAGCCGCTCTGGGAGGCCGTCACCCACGCCGTGCTCACCGGGTTCGCGCTCGGCGAGTCCGGGCAGAAGCCGGACCGGGCGTGGATCGAAGGCGTCCGGTTGATGGTCGCCGAGCCCGCGCTGCAGGGCGAGATGCACAAAGCGGTGACCGCGGGGGAGGCCGAGTTCGCCCTCGCCGTCGCCGAACGCACCGGCACCGACGCCGCCGCGGACGTCTACCCGCAGCTGGTGGCGGCCGTCGTCGGGGCCGCGCACCACGTCGTGATCCAGCAGTGGCTCAGCGCCGAGCCGCCGCCGTCGATGGAAGCTCTGCTGCGGGACGTGTTCGGCCAGCTCGCCGCCGGCCTGCCCGAACCGCGCTGACCTTTGCGCACCACCTGGGGCGCCCGGCACCCGCCGGGCGAGTTCGTCGTGCCCTTTTCCTTTCACCGCAAGGAGTTTCGCCATGGAAGACGTCGTCATCGCCGGAGCCGGCCCGAACGGGCTGATGCTCGCCTGCGAGCTGGCCCTGGCCGGAGTCCGCCCGGTCGTCCTGGAGCAGCTGCCCGAGCCGAGCCCGACACCCCGCGCGAACGGCCTCGTCGGCCAGGTCGTGCGGCTGCTCGACCGCCGTGGCCTGCACGAGCGGCTGGCGGGCCCGATCGGCCCGCCCGTGCCCGCTTTCGTGTTCGGGGCCATGCGGCTCGACCTCACCCTCGCCGAGCACAACTCGCTGAACATCCTGCCCGTCCCGCAGAGGCGGATCGAAGGGGCACTCGGCGAGCGCGCGGCCGAACTCGGCGTCGAGGTCCGCCGGGGCCACGCGGTGACCGGCCTGGTCCAGGACGACGAGCAGGTCACCGTCGAGATCGCCGGCCCGGACGGTCCCTACGCGCTGACCGCGCGGTACGTCGTCGGCGCGGACGGCGGCAAGAGCGTCACCCGCAAGCTCGCCGGGATCGGCTTCCCCGGCGTCACCGACGACCGCACGACCTCCTACAGCGCGAGCGCCACCGTGCCCGCCGAGCTGATCGATCCGGCGAGCGGCGGCCTGCGCGTGCCGGGCCACGGCGTGATCCCGCCGCTGTTCCACTACCGCACCGAGCACGGGCTCTTCGTCTACGCGCCGCTGCCCACCGGCACAGGCGTCACCGCCATCGAATGGGGCGACGACGGGGAAGACGACGACCGCCCGGTGACCCTCGACGAGGTCCGCGCGAGCATCCACCGGGTCCTCGGCCACGACCTGCCGATCGGGCCGCCCGAAGGCGACGGCCCGCACCTGCTGCGCCGGCTGAAGGGACGCAACACCCGGCTCGCCGACCGCTTCCGCGCCGGCCGGGTGCTGCTGGTCGGCGACGCGGCGCACGTCCACTCCGCGATCGGCGGGCCCGGGCTCAACCTCGGCCTGCAGGACGCCGTCAACCTCGGCTGGAAACTCGCCGCCGCGCTCGGCGACCGGGCACCGGCCGGGCTGCTCGACACCTACGAGGCCGAACGCCGCCCGGTCGCCGAGCGCGTCGTCATGCACTCGCAGGCCCAGTCCGCCCTCATCGCGCCGGGCAGCGACGTCACGGCGCTGCGGGAGCTGTTCGGCGAGCTGCTGCGGCAGCCGAGCACGGTGCAGCACATCGCGGACCTGATGTCCGGCGCCGACATCCGCTACGAGCCGGCTACCGACCACCCTCTCGACGGCCGCTGGGCCCCGGATCTGGTGCTGGCCGACGGGCGCCGGCTCGCCGAGCTAACCAGGACGGCCCGGCCGCTGCTGCTCGACCTGACCCCGGCGGCCTCGCTCGGTGACGAGCTGAGCGGCTGGACGGACCGCGTCGACGTCGTCACCGGCGAAGCCGACCAGGACGCGACCGCGATGCTGATCCGGCCCGACGGGTACGTGGCCTGGGCGAGCGGCTCGACCGACCCCGGCGACACCGAGCGCAAGGCGCTGCGGGAAGCCGCGGAGCGGTGGTTCGGCAGCCCGGTTGACATGTAGGAGATATCCTACGTATTGTCGGCCGCATGCCGATCACCCACGTGCAGTTCCCGACCCTGCCCGTCGCCGACCACGCCCGCGCGCGGCACTTCCAGCTGCAGACCACCGACCTCGACGGGCACGGCATCGGGCTTCCGGAGGCGTCCGGCTTCGGCAACCGGCCCCGCTGATGCCGGTCAACGACGACGTCTTCGCCGCGCTGGCCAGCCCCGCGCGGCGGCAGGTGCTGCGGCTGCTGCTCGACGGCCCGATGGCCGCGGGCGCGATCGCCGAGCGGTTCGAGATGGCCCGGCCCAGCCTCTCGGAACATCTCCGGGTGCTGCGGGAGGCCGGCCTGGTCGACGAACAACGCCACGGCCGCAACCGCGTCTACCGGCTGGAGGCGGCCCCCCTCGAAGAGGTCGCGGACTGGCTCACCCCGTACGAACGCTTCTGGCGCAGCAAACTCGCCAACCTGCGTGACCTGCTCGACGAGGAAGAGGACCTGTGACCGACGACGACCCGACCGCGATCCACGTCGACCAGTTCCTCGCCCACCCGGCCCGCAAGGTGTGGCGCGCGCTCACCGAACCGGACCTGCTCGAGCGCTGGATCAGCATGCCGAACGACATCAGACCCGTGGTGGGACACCGGTTCGAGCTGCTGGCCGAGCCGGTGCCCGCGGCCGGGTTCGCCGGCGGCCCGGTGGCGTGCGAGGTCCTCGAAGTGGAGCCCGAGCGCAAGCTCAGCATCCGCTGGGGTCCGCAGTGGACGGTCACCTGGCGGCTCGAACCCGAAGGCGCCGGCACCCGGCTCTTCCTCAGCCACGAGGGTTTCGACCCCGACGACGAGTTCCAGCGGATGTCGCGGCGGATCATGGGCGGCGGCTGGCGCTCCCACGTGCCGCGGGCCCTGGCCCGGCTGCTGGACACACTGCCCGACGAGGCACAGCTACCATCGGGTGGTGACCCCCGCCGCCGCTGAGCCCACCGAGTCGAAGCCGCTGCGAGCCGACGCCCGGCGCAACCGGGCGCGCGTGCTGGAAGCCGCCGAGAGCGTCTTCGCCACCCGGGGCACCGGGGCGCCGACCGAAGAGGTCGCGCGCGTCGCGGGGGTCGGCATCGGCACCGTCTTCCGGCACTTCCCGACGAAGGAAGCGCTCCTCGAAGCGGTGCTCTACGCCCGGCTGCAGCGGTTCGTCGACGAGGCCGAAACCGTCGTCGCGGCGCAGTCCGCCGACCCGGGCGGCGCCTTCTTCGGCTTCCTGACCAGCTGGATCGAGATGTCCAGTGCCAAGAACGCCTACTTCGAGGCGCTCACCGCGGCCGGCGTCACCGTGCCGAAGACGGAGTCCGCCGTCGGCGCCCGGCTGATCGCCTCGCTCGGCGTGCTGCTCTCCCGGGCGCAGGGCGCGGGGGCGGTCCGTGCCGACCTCGTCGTCGGCGAGCTGATCACGGTGATCATCGGCACCGCGCGGGCCGCCGAATACGCCGGCCCGGACGCGCGCCTGCGCGACCGGGCCGTGGCGATCCTCTTCGACGGGCTCCGCCCGCGCGCGTCAGCGGGGGAGCGCGGCTGAGCCCACGGGCTCCAGCGTCGGCCGCTTCGCGGTCATCGTGTCCCCGGACGACTCGCCGCGCAGCCGCCGCCGCACCCACGGCACGGCGTGTTCCTGCGCCCACCGCAGGTTCCGGCTGCGCCGCTCGGCGGGGCTGAGCACCTCACGCGGGCCCAGCTCGGCCGCGGTCAACGGGTGCGGCGCGCCGAGGACGTCCAGCACCGCCATGGCCACCTCGGTGTGCCCGAAAGCGTTGAGGTGCAGGCGATCCGGGGCCCAGCGCCGCCGGTCGCGCAGCTGCCGCATGCCCCACATGTCCACCAGCAGCGCGCCATGGCGGGCGGCGATGCCCCGGACGTGCTCGTTGTAGATCGCCACCCGGCCGCGGATCGTGCGGAACAGCGGGTCCTCGACCCCGTCGACCCCGGTGAACAGGACCAACCGGGCGCCGGTCGCCCGGATCCGCGCGACGGCGGCCTCGTAGGCGTCCATCAGCGCGTCGATGTCGACCTTCGGCCGCATCAGGTCGTTGCCGCCCGCGTAGAGCGTCACCAGGTCGGGCTCCATCGCCAAGGCCGGCTCCAGCTGCTCGGCGAGCACCTGCCCCATCAGCTTCCCGCGGATGGCCAGGTTCGCGTACCGGAAGCCCGGCTCGTGGGCCGCGAGCTCCTCGGCGGTGCGGTCGGCCCAGCCGCGCACGCCGTTCGGAGCGGCCGGGTCGTCGTCCCCGACGCCTTCGGTGAACGAGTCCCCCAGTGCTACGAAACGGGCTACTAAGCGCTTGCTCATGTGATCCAGTCTAAGCAACCCCGCCTTCCCGGATTTTCCCGGTGCGGCCGGTCCGGCCTGGGCGGAACCTCCGCCGGGTCGCGAAACCGGCGGTGACCCGGAGCGGGTCCCGGCCGCGTGCGCGACCGGGACCTCCCGTGTTGCCCGGTCACGTTCCTTTCGCCAGGTCGAACGACAGGCCGCTCGAGCGTTCACCGCGGCCGACGTCGCGGCGGACGCTCAGCCAGAGCGCCACCCGGCCGGTCTTCGTGCGGGTCCGGTTGTACGCCACCGTCAGGCGGGTGCCCGTCCTCGGGACCTCCTCCTCGTTGACGAAGTACGAGTCGCCGTGGTCGAAACCCTCGCGCAGCAACGCCGTTCTCGGGCGGATCAGGCTCGCGTCCACCTCACTCGGCATCGCCGCGCGCTGCAGCTGGACGGCCCGGCTGTCCCCGGGTACGTGGACCGGGATGAACGGGATCCAGTTCTCCGGCACCGAGCTCATCACCTCGTACGCGATCGGCGCGCGCGCGTCGTCCGTGGCCGGAGCTTGGTGCTGCCGGCGGCGGAACGCGAGTGATTCGGCCGCCATCTCGTCGCCCGCCCGGCCTTCGCCGGTCGTCGTGCGGACGGTCTGCTCGATGCCCCACACCAGGTTGGCGCTCTCGTCGCGGACCAGGGCGACGTCCTCGAGCGCCGGGCCGGTCGCCACCTTCGGGGTGCCGGGCGGCAGCAGGATGCCGGGGCCGCCGCCGAGGGTGTACATCGACCAGTGCTCGGCGGCGCCGGCCGGGGTGATCCAGCGCCGCTCGCCGAACACGTCGGTCACGCACAGGCCCTGGACCGACGCGAGCGTGCCGGCCGGCAGGTCGCACGGCAGCTGGTACCAGTCGTTGCTGAACACCAGCGCGAACTCGAGGAAGATCAGCCGGGCCAGGTCGGTGCTGTCCGGGGTGACCGCGGCGAAGTTCGTCTTGCCGTCCTCCACCGCCCACCAGCGGGGCAGCGGCATGCCCGAATAGCGCACCGGCGAAGGGAACACGGTCCGGTTGAGCGTGACCGGCGCCGGCGTGCTGCCCAGCGACCCCGGCGCGGCGGAGAACGCGTGCCAGTCGAGCTCCCCGCCGGGGTACTCCGCCGCGGACAGCACCTGACCGCCGGCGCCGATCGAGAACCGGTGCTCCAGCCGCCGGGGGTCCCACGCCGAGTCGCCCGACGGCCGGTCCGGCTTGATGCCGCCGGGCTGGTCGATGAGGTCGTCGAACCAGCCGGTCAGCCGGGAGCCCAGCGCGTCCAGCTGGGTCCGCTCCTGGGGCGAGAGCCGCCGGACCCCGTCGGAGGCGCGTCCGCCTCCCTTGACGTGCTGGTAGAGCAGGTAACCGTCCAGCCGGCGGCCGGCCACCGCCAGCGTCGCCGCCCAGACCTCGGGGTGGGCGAGCAGCGCGGCGTCGTCCGGGCCGGGCGCCGCGATCGGGTACAGCGTGACGAACTGCCCGGCGGAGTCCCGCAGCCCCGACGACGACCGGGCGAGCAGCCGCAGCCACCGGCGGCCCAGCGCCAGGCGCAGGTCGAACGAGATCGGCTCGGCGCCGAACGCGAACGGTAGCGGCCGGCGCTCCGCGACCGTCTCCAGTGGACGGTCCGGCGGCAGCGGGCCCGGTGACCCGTCCGGCGTGACGTCGGAGCGGAACCGGCCCGGCGCGCTCGCGGTGACCGAGTAGGTGGCGGTCACCGGTGAACCGGCGTCGCTGCCCTGGAACTCGCCGAGCTGCCACTGCCGGGCCAGCAGCCACAGCGGGTCACGCACTTCGGCCCGCAACGCCCGGGAGAAGTCGGTCGTGCGCGGCCGGCCTTCCAGCCGGTTCCAGACCCCGACCGTCGGGTTTTCGCGGCGGGTCAGCGCGCCGGCGAGATCGGCGATACGGGGCTCACTCATGGTCTGCCTTCCAGCGGGAGTTGGCGATCGCCAGGTCGGTGCTGATCGTGATCGGCTGCCGGGTGGCCGACAGCACCGTGGCCGGCAGGAGCTGCGCGTACCCGGTGTCGTCCAGGTGCGCCGGTTCGACCAGCCGCGTCTTGGCCAGGTCGAAGGTTTCGTTGACGGCGGCCACGAGGTCGTCGGCGGCCCAGGTCCCGGTCTTCACCGGCGGGGTCACCAGCAGCATCGCCTGCGGCGGCTCGGAATCCGGGCTGTCCGCGTGGACGGCGATGCTCGTGGTCTCCCGCTCGGCGGGGATCACCTCGGTCCACTCGTCGAAGAGCAGGCCGCACTCGCTGCCGGCGTTGCGCGACGGCTCGGTCGCGTAGTGCGCCGTGAACAGCAACCGGTCTTCGGAGAGGTCGGCACCGGTCGCGAACTCCATGCCGAGCCAGTGGTCGCCGGACCGCCGCGGCAGCTGGATCGGCTGCAGGCGCGTTTCCTCGTCCTTGTCGGCGTTGCCACCGAGCAGGCCGTCGTCGCCGCGCAGCGCGTCACTGAGCAGGACCACGCGTTCCCAGAGCCGGGGCAGGTCGCGGACCCGGGCGATGCCGTGCAGCCAGTCGTCCACCGGGAAGTCCCGGTTGACCGGCGCCTGCGTCAGGTGCTTGACCAGGTCGTCACTGTCGTCGAGGGCGTCGTGCAGGTCCTCGGCCAGCTGTTTCGGGAGCGCGTACTCGGGCACCACGAGGACGTCGGTGCCGAGCATCGCCTGCAGCGCCTCGGTGGCGGCCTTGGCGTGGTCCGGCGCGGTCTCGGCGTGGTCGAACGCGGTGAGCGCCGCGTCCGCCGCCGTCAGCCGGCCGGTGATCTCGGTGCGCAGCGCGCGAGCCCGGGTGAGCAGTTCCCGGCCGAACTCGACCACCCGGTCCCGGGTGGCGGTCAGGTCGAGCCCGGTGGGGTCGAAGGCGGTCAGCGGCAGCAGGTCGCCGACGTCGTCGAGCAGTTCGCTCAGCGTCGGCCGCTCGGCCGCGGGGATCGCCTTCAGGTCCTTGAGCCGCTCGGCGAAGTCGTCCCGCTTCCTGCGGACCGCCGTGCGGAACTCGGGCGGTGTCTTCGGATCCAGGGCCGGCGTCGTGACGACCAGCCGTTCCGCCTGCCGCAGCACCCGGATCCGCTCGGTGTCCGGAGTGGACTTCGGCAGCGCGTCGTACGCGGTGAGCAGGGTGTTGGCCGCGGCGAGCGCTCCGGCCATCCGGTCGGTGGTCGCGGTCACCGCGGCGAGCACGGCCGTGGCGACCCCGCGCCGCCAGGCGATCAGCTCACCCCAGCCGCTGCGGACCACGCCGAAGCCGGCCGCGGTGGTGACCAGCCCGGCGTACCGGGTGAGCAGCGTGTCGATGCGATCGAGCACCTCGGCGCGTCGCGGTTGCGCGGGTGCCGGCGGGTACAGCCGGGCCACGTCGTCGATGTAGTCGGCCACGTCGTCGACGAGGTCGTCGAGCGCGTCCTGCACCGCTTCCGGCCGCTTCCTCGGCACCGTGACGGCGTCGTCGAGGCTCCGGTCCACCGCGGCGGTTCCGGCCGCCGGCACGAGGTCGGTCGGGCGCAGCGGCCGTCCGGTCGTCAGCAGCGTCCGCAGGGCGGTGATCAGCGGGGACAGCTCGAAGAACGTGATCTTCCCGTCGATCCGCTCGGTATAGCGGATGGTCAGCTCGGCGTCCGCGCTCGGGTGCTCCCGGTCGATGACGACCCCGATGATCCGGTCGTCGAGTTCGGCCATGGCCGGGTCGCCGGTGGGCCGCACCACCCAGAGCAGGTCGATCGGGGACAGGTCGAGCTCGTCCTGGGTGACGTCGTGGTGGTGCGGGTTCCCCTTGACGTCGGTCCAGGTGACCCGCGCGGCGACGGACCGCGACGGGGGCAGCAGGCTGGGCAGCCAGTCGTCGACCGCCGGCTCGGCCTTGGCGCGGGGCGAGTCCCCGCCGCCGGGGTTGAGGCCGGTCTTGAGCCGCAGGCCGAACCGGTGGGTGAGGGTCGTGCCGCTGCGCGGCGTCTCGATCACCGTGGGCTCGGGCGGCAGGCCGTCCTTGGCGTAGGCGTCGAGGGTCGCCGAGGCCCGTTCGACGTTGCCGGCGAGCGCCTGGTGGGCGGACTCGGCGACGGCGAGGTCGGCGACCGCGTCGTTGGCCTGCAGCAGCAGGGCCGCTTCGTCGCTGATCGCCTTCGCCTGGTCGGCGTTCGCCTCGAGCAGGCCGCCGAGGTCGAACGGGTAGGTCTGCGACACCCCGGCGCCGGCCAGGTGCCGCACCAGCGCGAGACCGTCGACGACGTTCCCGGCCTCGACCTGGGTGATCTTGTCCGGCTCGGCCGCGGTCTCGGTGATCTTCCCCGCGCGCAGCGGGAACTTCAGCCGCAGCCCGGCGATGAACTTGTCGACCTCGGCTTCGGCGTGGCGGTCGTGCAGGCCGCGCTCGAACCGGTAGCCGAGCAGCGCGCCCAGCGACTGGCCTTGCCGCATCCCGGCGAGGATGCCGAGCGCGACGCGGACACGTCCGGAACCGAGGTTCACCGCGAACGTGCCGGGGTTTTCGGGGGTGCGGTTGGCGGCGTAGCCGGCGCGCAGCACGGCCGCGGTCCGGGCGTGGCCCGGCGACGGTGTGTGCACGAAGCCTTCGTTCTTTTCGTCGTGCAGCAACGGTTTCCCGCCGGCGAACACCGTGGCGAGCGGGCCGGTGAGGGTGACCGGGGTGAGCGGGTCCGTGCTCGGGCGGACGTCTTCCAGCCAGCCGTACGCGCCGAGGTGCAGCCCCGGCTTCGCGGTGCCGGTGCCGCCAGGCCCGAACCGCAGCTCGGCCAGCCGTTCGGTGGCCAGCCCCAGCCGCCAGGCGTCGAGGCGGTAGGCGGCCAGGTCGAGGTGCTCGGCGAGCACCCGCTCCAGCTTGGCCGTCGGCAGGCCGGCCAGCAGTCCGAGCGCGGTGACCTGCTCGGCCAGCGCGGCGGTCGGCCCGGGCTGGTGCAGGACACCCGGGATGAAGTCGACGAGCAGCTGCTGCTGGTCGCCGGTGACGGCGGGCGCGGGGGAGTACAGCAGCCGGAACCGGCTTTCGCTGGCCGTCGGCTCGCCGTCCGCCGGGAGGTGGACGTGCACGAACGGCGAGTCCGCTGTGGACAGATCGGGCACGCCGGCCGCGGCCGCGAGGGCCCGGGCCGCGTCGTCCCAGCCGAGCAGGACCGCGTGCCGCAGCAACAGGTAGAGCAACGCCGCCGGCGGGGTGTCGTCGGTGAAACCGAGCTCCAGCCGGATCGCGTCGAGGTCGGTGGCCGCCGGGTCGCCGCCGGCCAGGTCGGCCAGCCAGCGCACGTAGTTCTTGTGGTCGGGGGTGTAGTCCCGGATCGGGTCGGTCTCCGACAGCGGTCGGTCGTCGACGAGCGGGGCCAGGATTGGCTGCTGGAAGTCGGTGAACAGCCGGCGCAGCAGGTCCGGGTCCCGGCCGGTGCTCTCGCCGAACCGCGCGAGCAGCGCGCGTACCGGGCCCGGCAGGCCCAGCGCGTCGAGCGCCGGCAGCACGGTCGAGCCCAGCCCGCCGAGGTTCTCCCGGTTGAAGAGGTCCTCGACGCTCTGGGCGTACCGCTGGTGGTACTCGGCCGAGGTCGGGTGCAGCGCCAGGAGGTCCAGCAACCGCTGGTGCGGGTCGGCCGCGTCCGGGTCCAGCCGCGGCACCCGCTCGACGGCCGCCGTCCAGTCCACGCCCACCGCGGTCAGCACCTTGTTGAGCCCACGGCGGTGGGTGGCGGAGTCGGGGTAGGCGAGCTTGGAGAACACCGTCGTCGGCAGGATGCCGTAGGGCTGCCGCCCGATCTTGACGGCCGGCAGCGGGCCGCGGCCGGAGACGTACTTCAGGAAGAAGTCACGGGTGGCGGCGACCGCGGCCGGGCCGAGCAGCGGGTTCAGCGCGGTCTGCAGGAAGTAGCCCCAGGTCGCCGGCCACAGCGCGGTGTTGGCGGCCCGCGCGTCGCGCTGGTCGGTGCCGTCCGCGTTCGGCATCCCGGTGAGCACGCCCGCGTCGAGGCCGAGCAGGTCGGCGAACACCCGGCCGTCGGTCCGGGTCGTCCAGTCCGCTGCCGCCGCCGCGGCCGCGCCGGTCGTGCTGCGCAGCGCCGCGGCGGCCTCGTCTTCCGCGTCCTGCCCGGCGTCGAGCGCGTCGGTGTTGTTCGTCGGCGTGCCCTGCGGCAGCAGGCTGAACCCGTCCGGGCTGCGCAGCTGCCGCTTGATGAGCTCGGCCAGGTCGGTCGCGGTCTTGACCGGTGTCGACTGCTCGCGCAGCCCGAACGCGACGAGCCGGTCGAGCCCGCCGCGGATCTCGTCGGTGAGCGGGATCCGCACGCCCATCCCGACCGCGACCGCGCGGTCGAAGTCGGTCAGCCAGCGCAGCTCGTCCGGGACGTGCAGGGCCCCGGTCTGCTCGTTCACGCTGATCTGGTCGGCGGCGGCGGTGGCGCGCGGGTCCGGGCTGACCGGCAGCGTCGCCGGCACCGCCGCCCCTGTGACCGAAACGACCTGACGGCCCCCGAGGTACCCGCGCACCTGGAAGCGGTCCGGCAGCAGCCCGGCCCGCGCCGGCTGGGTCCACGAATCCGCCGCGGTGCTGTTCGCGGCGGGCGCCGCAAGCACGAGGAACGCGACCGACACGTCGTCGCCCGGGGTCACCGGCGCACCGTCCACTCCGGACGGACGGCGGGCGCGGATCGCGTTCGCGCGGGTGTCGTTGCCGCCGACCGCGACGCGCAGGGCGGCGTCGGCCTGCCGCAGCAGCAGCCGGTCGCCGTGGGCGCGCCACACCGCGGTCCAGTAGGCGACGGTCGGTGCTCGATCGTTCGTGGCCACCGCGGCCGTGCTCCGGACGACGAGCACGACCGTGGTGGCGGGAAGCCCGCTCGGCTCGTCGGCGGGGTTGGCGGGAACCCGGGTGGTCAGCAGCCAGGCGGCGCGCCCCGCGGCCACCCGCCCGGTCAGCTCCCGCCACGCGGCGTCCAGCGGGACCGGCCGTTTCGCTGCGGCCCACCGGGCGGTCCAGTAGGCGTCGACCGCGCCGATCTCGGCTGCCGTCGGCTTCGTTTCGAACTTGTCCACCGACCACTCGTCGGGGAACACCCGCACCAGCAGCTCGGTCGGCGTGAACCGGGTTTCGAGCCGGACCGGCCCGAGCAGGACCGGGAAGTCGTCACTCAAGGCGGTCATCGCGGCAACATCTCCTGTGCGTGCACGGCCACCATCACGGGGACCTGGAAAAGGATGTAGGCGAGGTCGGCCGAACCGAGGCCCGAGAACCACAGCGGCAGGTTCTCGTCTTCGGCGCGCTGGTCCTGCTTCTCGCGGTCGTCGCCCGAGTGGTCGAAGTCGCCGAGGGCGACCTGGACGGCCGGGTCCAGCTCGAGGAACCCGCTCCGGCCGGGGTCGACGTCGTCCCAGGTGAGGTCGTTCCACACCTCGACGTGGGTGGGCGGCCCGTCGTCGACGCCGAAGCGGGGGTCGCCGGGGCGTTCCTTCAGCACGAAGAACCAGCCGGGGTCGACGCCCGGCGTGCCCAGCGCCTCGTCGGCGTCGAGGTCGAAGCCGAGCAGGTAGATGTCCGGCTCGACCTTCGCCTCGTACCGGGGCAGCCGGACCTGTTCCGGCGACGGCAGGCCGTCGGCCGGCAGGTCCACCAGCTCCCGGGGCCGGCTCGGGTCGTTCCCGGGGAACTGCGCGCGCTGCGCGTAGATCGCGGCCGTCGGGTACTTCTTGAGCAGCTCGCCGCGCACGACCAGGACGAGGTCGTCGCGTTGCGGGCCACCGGGGCGCGGGTCGTCCGGCCGCCGGTTTTCGTTGTCCCCCAACGGGGTCGTGGGCGGCCACTCGTGGATCGGCGGGATGTCGTAGCCCCGCTCCCGCCGCTGCCCGGCGGTCTCGTCCGGTACGGGCAGCGTCGCGACCGGGTCCCAGAACTGCCGGAACGGCGTCCCGCGCTGGTCGGTCGGGTACTCCCGCCACAGCAGTTCGCGGGCCATCTCGTGGTTGAGGCCGACGAGGAAGGACTCGATGAACTCGCGGTTGTTCGCCAGCAGCGTGATCGAGTTCGGCGGCAGCAGGCTCAGGTTCGGGACGAGGCTGTCGACCGAGGTGTCCAGCAGCGTCCGGTAGGTGGGCACGTCGAACACCGGATAGGCCATCGCCTCGATGAACGCGGCGGCGAACGGCCGGAGCCGCTCGGGCAGGCTGACCGAACCTTCGAGCAGCGCGCGAGGCACGGTCTCGTCGGCGCGCAGCCCACTGAGCACCGAGGTGGTCGTCTCGACGAGGTCCAGCGGCGGCGCGGGTTTGACGTGGCCGACCGCGACGCCCGCGTCGAAGCCCTGGTGGAGTTCGCGCAGCGCGGCCTTGAACCGCTGCGCCTCGGCGCTGTCGGCGGTACCGGCGTGCGGGGTGGGCCCGGTACCGATACCGCGCAGCACGAAGTCCGGGCTGAGCGGCAGCGAACCGACGGGATCCGCGTCGGGTGGCCGGGTCGGGTGCAGGGTGGCCACCAGGTCCCGGGGCGTGACGAGCGCACCGGGGGTGACCTTGACCGGCGCCGCGACGACCGGGTCGACGGGAGCGTCCATTCTGGACAGCAGCGCGGCCGCGGACTGGCCGGGGAAGGGCAGGGTGCGCATCAGCCGCGAGCCGGGCCGGGTGATGCGGCGCATCGCGGGCGACACGGGCGCGGTCGCGACCCGGCTGCTGGCCACCCGGAACCCGACGGCGACCTGGTTCGCCGGATCGGCGGCGGGGCCGGCCGCGCCCGCGGCGGCGGCGGCGAAGTTTCCGCTGCTCGCCGCGGTCGTCACCCGGGAATGCGCGGGCGCGGTGAGCGTCAGCGACCGGCCCGGCGCCGAAGCCGGCGCGGCCGCGAGCGCCGCCGGCCCACCACCGGAAGGCGGGTCGATGTGCTTGGCCTGCAACACGTTCCCGACCTCGCGGGCGAGCTGGGCGGCCCGGATCCGGCCGTTCGCGACCAGGACGTCGCCGACCTGGGCCCAGGCCGCGGCCATCAGCTCCTCGTCGCGGGCGCGCACGACCTGGGTGCCGAGGTTCGCCGCGATCCGGAAGCGCGGGTCGAGGTTGAGCCGGTGCAGCCAGCCGCGCAGGACCTCCGGCGAGGCCGGGTTGCCGTCCTCGTCGTCCAGCAGCCGGGTGGTCAGCGCGTGCCAGCGTCCGTACAGCGGCGGCGTGATCACCGGGTCCGGGCCGGCGGTCGCCGCGAGGCTCGCGGCGTGGGCCGCCTCCGGCTCGTGGCGCTGGTAGTCGTCGGCCAGGTTGAGCAGGCCGGCCATGGCCTGCTCGAACGGGTGCGGGTAGGGCGGGGCTTCTCCGGTGTCGACGAAGTGGTCCCAGTTGTCCGCCGGGTCGATCGGGTCGCCGGCGCGTTCCGGCACCTTCAGCGCGCCCCGCAGCGGCAGCACCCCGCCCTGGTCGGTGATGGGCGGCAGGTCGAGGCCGGGATCCCCGTGGACGTCGAGGTCCCGCCGGCCGATCCGCGGATCCGGGGCCTGCGGGCGGAGCAGCCGGACCAGGAACTCGAAGTCGCCCGCGGTGCCCGTGGCGAAGGCCCAGCGGTGGTAGTACGGCAGGACGCCTTCGGCCGGGCGGTTCGCGTAGTGCGGGCCCCAGCTCGAATACAGCGCGTTCGGCGCCACCGCCGGGTCCAGGCCGAGCCCCGCGAGCCGGCCGGACTCGAACGTCGGCACCAGAAATGCCTCGTACGCGGTGCCCGGCTCCAGGTGACGCGGGCAGATCAGCCGGGAACAGGCGTTGTCGGCGTTGGTGCGCACCACTTCGGCGAGCGCGGCCAGCGCGGCGACCGTGCCGTCGGTGGCGACCGGGTCGGCCAGCGAGCCGTTGACGTGCACGTGCGCCCACGCGCCGAGCTGGTCCGCCGGCGGCAGCGTGCCGGCCGGGTCCGCGACGGAGATCGCGGGCAGTGGCCCGCCGGTCGCCGGGACCTCGGTGAACTCGCTGCCGGTGGCGAGCACGACCAGCGCCAGCCAGGGCGTGAGCCGGGCGGTGTGCCCGTCCGCGGCGGCCGGGCTGTAGCGCCAGAGGAAGTCCTCCTCGGAGAACTCGATGTGCGCCAGGTAGTTCGGCTCGACGTTGGGTACGCCGGGCCGCGGTTCGGTGCGCGAGATCGCCCGCGGGTCGACGCCGACGACGTCGCCGGGCCCGTACAGCTGGACGTCGCGGTTCACCGGCTGGGTGAGGGTGTCGTGCCCGGTGATCGGGTCACCCGACACCATGAGCTGCACCTTGACGGTGGCCCGCACGCCGGCCTGCGGCGGGGTCGTCACCTGCGTGCTGATCCCCGACCGCAGCCAGGGCAGGAACGTGTAGGCGTTCGCGCTCACGCGGCACCGCCGGCGAACAGCTCCGTGGCCGGGGTCAGCTCGGTGACGGCCGGGTCCGCGGCGGCCAGCCCGGACCGGAGCACCCCGCCGGCGATCGCCGCGCCGCCGTCGTCGAGTGGCGCGGCGGCGAACGACCACCGCCCGGTCTCGAGCCCGGTGGCCGGCGTCCACTCGTCTTCGCCGGCGTCGTAGACGAACGCACTGCGGTAGCCGGCTTCGTCGCGGTCGCTCGCGGCCCCGCCGACGACCAGCACCCGGCTCGGGCCGACCGGGACGGCGCGGTGGAACGCCCGCCCGGCCGGCATCGGCTTCACCTCCGTCCATTTCCCGCTGCCCAGCTCGAACACCTCGGCCGCGCGCTGGCTGAACGGGTCGTACGGCGCGGTGCCCGGCGAGCCCGGCGCGGTCCCGCCGGTGACGAGCACAGTGGTGCCGGACAGCGCGGTCGCCTGGTGGTGCCGGCGGGCGCGCAGCAGGGAACCGGTCGGGGCCCAGAGCTTCTTGACGGAGTCGTACAGCTCGCAGAACGCGAGCGCGGGGTCGTCGGGGACGCCCACCGGCAGGACACCGCCGACGACCAGGACCATCCCGTTGTCGAGCGCGACGGCGGTGTGCCCGGTGCGGGCGTCGGTCATGGCCGGGGCTTCGTGCCACTTGCCGTCGCCCGGGGTGTAGCGCTCCGCCGAACGCAGGGCCGTGACGCTCCCGCCGGGGCGGGCCGCGCTGCCGCCGGCGACGAGCACCGAGCCGTCGTCCAGCAGCACGGCGCTGTGGCCCCAGCGAGGGGTGAGCATCGGGCCCGTGGTGAAGGTCCACTGGTTGCCGTCCGGGTGGTAGATCTCGGCGGTGCCGAGCCCGGGCCCGGTGGGGGACGAGCCGCCGAGGCCGCCGGCGGCGAGGACGGTCCCGTCCTTCAGGCGGGTGAGCGTGTGCAGCTGCCGGGGTGAGCGCAGCGTGCCGGTCGCGGTCCACGCGCCGAGGGGGTCGGACGTCGTGTCGAGCGTCGCGGCGGTGCTGAGCGCGGTGCCGCCGGCGTCCGCCCCGCCGGCCACCAGGACGATCCCGTCGCCGAGCGCGACCGCGCCGTCGTGCTGGCCGTACCAGGCGGCGGGGGTGGGCAGGTCGGGGGCGCCGGTCCAGGTGCCGACGGGCGCGGTGGGTGTGGTCATCGTGGTTTCCTTCGCTGACGTCATGGGATGAGCACCTCGCCGGTTCCGGCGGGGTCGGGGCCGCCGACACCGGCGGCGACGAGCACCCGGTCGTCGGGCAACTCGGTGACGGCGTGGCCGGAGCGGCCGGTGAGCAGGCCCGAGACCGTCGTCCAGGTGTCCTGGTCCGGGTCGTAGAGCAGTGCCGAGCGGTAGCCCGCCGTCCGTTCCGGGGCGCCGGTGCCGCCGGTCACCAGGACGACCCCGGAGCTCAGCAGCAGGGCCCGGTGTCCGGTGCGCCCGCCACCCGGCATCGGGGCCGCCGCGCGCCACGTGCCGTCCTTCGGGTGGTACCGCTCGGCCGTGGCGAGGCCGTGCGGGTCGAACGTGCCGTCGGGCGCGACGACCGCGTCGCCGCCGGTGACCAGGACCGTGCCGTCCGGCAACAGCGTTGCCTGGTGCCCGGTGCGGGCCTGGGCGAGGCTGCCGGTGACGACCCAGTCCTGCTTCGCCCGGTCGAACACCTCGCAGTAGGCGAGCTGCCCGCGCCGGCCGGTCCCGCACGGGACCGCGCCGCCGACGACCAGGACGTCGCCGTTCTGCAGGAGGACGGCCCGGTGATCGGTGCGCGCGTCGGTCATCGGCGGCAGTGCCGCCCAGGAGCCGGTGTCGGGGTCGAACGCCTCGCAGGCGGTGAGGGCGCCGTCGTCCTGCCCGGCCCGCACACCGCTGCCGCCGGCGACCAGCACCCGGCCGCCGCTCAGCTTCGTCGCGGAATGGCCGTGCCGGGCGACACCCAGGTGCGCCGCCGGCTTCCACGCGCTCGCGGCGGGGTCGGCCACCTCGGCCGTCGCGAGCACGGCGTTCGGGCCGCGGCCGCCGGCCGTGAGCACCCGGCCGTCGTCGAGCCGGGTCGTGGTGTGCCCGCGGCGGGCGGTGCCCAGGGCCGGTCCGGAGGCCCACGAGTCGGCGGTCGGGTCGAACAGGGTCGTCGTGGCGACGGCGGCGCCGTCCGGACCGGTCCCGCCGGCGAGCAGCACGCGACCGGTGGCCAGCGGCACCGCGTCCACAGTGGACACCGGAGCCGGCAGGACACCCGCGGCGGACCAGGTGCCCGGGACGCCGGCGGTGCCCACCGCCTCGGCGGCGGGGATCACGTGCAGCAGGCCGTCCAGCCCGCGGTCCGCGGCCACGAAGTCCGCGAGCGCGTCCTCGGCGGTCGCCCGGCTGCGGAACGTCGTCACGGTGGTCCGGCCCGGCCGCGCGATCGAGCCGGGCGGGAACGCCTGCCGGTTGCTCTTGAGGTAGGCCACGACGAACCGCTGCTCGGTGACGCGGACGGTGTCCTGCGCCGCGAACGGCTGCTTCTGCGCGGCTTGCCGGGCCGACAGGGCGGCCCGGCTGGTGCTGCTGCCGCGGGTGAGTTCGTCGAAGACCGGTCCGCTGACGCTGTGGAACCGCTTCTGCGGCACGGCCAGGCTGGTGAGCCGCGGGGTCGCGGCGCTGTCGATCAGGTGCAGCTCGTAGCGGGCGCTGCGGCGGACGACGCGAGCCGTCGCGAGGGCGGCATCGGCGGTCAGCTCCAGCCCGGCGTCCTGCGTTTCGTAGGACGGCCGGGACAGCGCGGCGGCGTCGGACAGGGTCTGGAACTGCCCCATCGCGAACCGGTCGCCGGTGAACGACACCCGCTTGAGGCCGGTGTTGCCGACCGGGTTGACGGTGAACCGCTTGCCGTCCGAGGCTTTCTGCCCGCCGACGCGGTCCAGCCGGACGCCCAGGGGCAGCGCGCGCTGCCGGACGAACAGCGTGCCGAGCGGGTGCAGCACGATCTCCCCGGTCTCCGGCAGCTGCCGGAGGTTGACCAGCGTGCGGCTGTCCCCGGACGGCAACCGGGTGTCCCAGCCTTCGAGCTTGCCGATTTCGCCGGCCAGCAACGGGAGTACCGCGACGGGCGGCAGCGTCGTGTCGCGGTCTTCGCCCCACGTGATGTCGAAGTTCGCCGAGATCGAGAAGAACAGGAACCCGATCGAGCCCTTGCCGTGCGCCCGCCACGGCGCCGGGCCCTCGAGCTGGAAGTCGAGGTCGATCCCGAACGCGCCCACGCCGAACGCCTTCAGCGTCACGTGCGCGCCGATGTGGATGGCGAAGCGGAACGGGGACAGCTGGAACAGCGCGTCGAACCCGAGGTGTCCTTCGACGCGGAACGCGCTGAACCCCAGCCTCAGCTCGGCTTTCGCGCCGAACTGGACCGTGTTGCTGGTGACGGCGAAGTACCCGGAGACGCGGATCAGCTGGTTGGCGCGGTTGAGGATGTCGACCGACAGCCGGTCGGGGATCGGGAACGGCAGCGGCGGCGGCCGGTAAGCCGGGTGGAACCCACCGACGGTCAGCACCAGGTCGGGGTTGTCACCCCACGCGACCAGCACCCCCATCCCGCCGTCGATGGTCATCGTCAGGATGCGCGAGTCGAAGAGCTTCGCGAAGAACCACAGCCGGGACTTGTCCAGCTCCAGAGCCCCGACGAACTGCGCCTGGACCACGAGCAGGGGATCGTCCTCGGTGGGCAGCGCGGCCTTGAGGACGCCGAGCACGGCGATGTTGCCGGGAATCTCGATGATCACCCCCAGCGAGATGCTCACCAGCGTCGGTGTGCCCCAGCCGATCTTGGCCATCGGTCCGATGAGGAAGGTGCCCTGTTCGGGCGGGAAGAACCGGGCCAGGTCGGAGAGGATCCGCGGCGCGTTGGCGACGACATCCTTCGGGAACGCGACGGATTCGATCGCGCCGGTCCGGACGCCTTCGACCAGCGCGGCCAGGTTCATCCCGCGGTTGAGCCCGATGAGGCCGCCGACCGCCAGCAGCCGGAAGCCGTACCCCAGTTGGATGCCGCTGCCGAACTCGGCGGTGAGGACCATCAGCAGGGAGAAGCCCGGCGAGCCGTCCGGCTGGCGCGTGGTGATCAGCCCGATCGCCTTCAGCGCGAGGAAGTCCGCGAACTCGAGTTCCAGCGAACCGGAGTACTCGCCGCGGTCCGGGTCGAACGAAAGGGTGCCGCCGCCGGAGATCCCGCCCGCGTCGACCGACAGGCCGACGCCGGTGGGCGGTTTGAACCCGACGGTGAAGTCGGCGAGCCCCAGGCTGCCGCCGCTCGGGGGCTGCTCCAGGCGCAGCACGGCACCCGTCCGCGCGACGGCCGCGAAGACCGGGCCGAGCTGGGCGGTGATCGAGCCGGACGCCTCGAACGTGACGCCGCCGGCCCCCAGCAGCAGCGCCAGGTGCAGGCCGGTGAGGGTCACCGGCCCGGCGCTGAGGTCGATCGGCACGTCCACCTCGGCGCCGCCGGACCCCTTGAAGCGCAACCCGGTCGCGGACGACCACGTCAGCACGAAGTCGACGTCGAACTCGAGCTTTCCGGCGGGCAGGAGGGTGCTGATGAAGCCGTCCGCCTCCGCCAGGTCCAGCACGACCTTGCCGCCCTCGACGGCGGCTTCGAACACCAGCGCGCCGTCGGCCCGCCGCTCGGTGGGGTTCCACACGAGATCCGCGCCGACCGTCGCGCGCAGGCGCCGCGCCTCGATCCGCGAACCACCCGCCGTGCCCAGGACGACGATCGGCGGCGCCCCGTCGGCGTACGGCGCCTGCAGGCCCAGCCGCACCCCGCCGCGCACTTCGGCCGCCGGCGGGACGACCCGCAGCTGCGCCGGTGGCAGCAGTTCGACGGCGGCCTTCTCTTCCAGCGCCGCGTCGGACGTCACGACCAGCGCGACCGTGTCACCGATCGGGATGGTCAGGTCCAGGTGCTCGTCGGCGGCGAGGCGCAACTGGGCGTCGACACCGGGGACGGGATCATCCGTGACGCCGACGTCGACCCCGGCGATGCGCAGGAACGGCGGCGGGCCGGTCTGCACGAAGGCGAAGTCCGTGACCGCGCCGAGGAAGATCGAGAGCCGCCGCAGCAGCAGGTCCCAGTCGAACTCCGGGCTGCCCCAGGCGTAGAGGTCGGCGAGCACGCCGACCGGGTCGCGCAGCAGCGCGGTCACCCGGTCCACCCGCAGGACGCGGCGGACGTGCGCCGGCGTCGCGGGCGTCGCGGCCAGCGGCGTCGACTCGAGGATCCCGAGCAGGCCCAGCAGGTACCCGGCGACCGGCAGCCGGTCTTCGAGGTAGGTGATGAGCGCGAAGCCGAAGAGCCGTTGCGCGAGTTCGGCGGCGAACGCCTCGACCTCGGCCCGGCCCGGACCCGCCGTCCTCGCCGCCGCGGTGATCGCGGTCGACACCACGTCGACGGCCGTGGCGACCGACTCGACGATCGGCACCACGGCGGCCACCGCCGCGGTGATCTTGGCGGTGTCGCGGGCGTCGATCGCCGCGGCCAGGTCCGTCACCACGCGCGGCAGGGTGCTCAGCGCGGTCGCGGCGCCGCCGACGGCGTTCTGCACGGCCTGCGCGCCGAGCACGACGTCGGGCGCGGGCAGCCCGATCTCGGCGAACAGGAGCGGGATTTCGCCACCACGAAGGCGTTGTTCGAGCGGCGCGAACGCGCGTCCGATTTCGAGCATCAGGGTTTCGACGGTCAGTGCCATCCGGTGCCTCCGACGGGCTCGGTGCTGGAGTCGTTCATGTCATGCGCCCGTGACGACCAGGGCGTAACCCTGTGTGCCGAAGACGACGGTGCCGCTGACGGTGATGGTCCAAGGGCCGGTGAACGGCTTGTCGACGACGATCATCTGGACGTTGTTGAGCCGGTCCTGGGTGCCGGTCCCGCCTTCGCGGGACACACCGGCCACGGTGTCGAAGTCGTTTCCCAGGTAGCTGACGCCCAGCGCGTCCTGGGCCGTCAGCTTGAGGACGTTCCGCGAGGGCTGGGTCGAGGACTCGGCCGCGGGCGGATCCGTCCACACGAGCGTGATCTTGAGCTGTTCGTGGTCGTTGCCGACGAAGAAGCGTCGCGTGACCTTCGTCCCCAGCGACAGCCCGGCGGCGTGCCGCACGTCGTTCACCAGCAGCCGGCGAGCGCGGCCGTCCTTGAAGACGAGGGTGCGGTCGAGCTGGATCTGCCCCCAGCCCTCGACGTCGGACGGGTAGCCCGGGATGCCGGTCATGTTGGTGGTCGAGTTGAGCAGCACGGCCCTGATCAGGGCGCCGGTCGGGACCAGGTGGTGGTCACCCCGCTTCTCACCACCGGGGTACCACCCCTCGGTGAAGTACTGGCGCACGAGAGTGGCCGCGGCCGCCACGTTGGGGGTCGCCCAGCTCGTGGCCGCCAGCTCCGGGCTCTTGAAATAGGGGCCGGCGTCGCAGTACAGGGCGGTCGAGTTCTGCTTCAAGGACGCGGACTGGATGCCGTTGCCCACCGCCATGAGATCGGGTTTGCGGCGCCCGTCGGTGGTCGGCCCGGGTTTCCCGCTGCCGAAGCTCATCTGGTCGGGCGGGCCCTGGGAAGCGGCCACGCACAGCACGTTCTTCGCGATCCCGGGCGCGCCGTTGCCGGTGACGTGGTTGTTCGTGTTCGCCGCGGCGGCGATCACCACGTGGTCCTCGTTCTCGAAGCTGAACGTGTCCGCGTTGACGGCGTCGACGTTGTACGCCGGGATGCCGCCGGCCCAGCTGTTGGTGTGGATGAACGCACCCGCGTCCTTGAGCCTGCCGAGGATGACCAGGAACTTGACTGCCACCGCACCTAACATGTCGTTCAAGCTGTGGCAGGCGATCTTGGCCGCCCAGGCGCCACCTCGGTGCTCGTGGACGCCGCCCTTGCCGTTCTTGTCGAGGGAGTCGCCGGCCGCTATCCCGGCGACGAACATGAAGTGCGGCGAGGTCCCGACGTCGTTCTGGTCGAACATGGCGAGCACCTTGCGGTGGTCTTCGCCGGCCTTGGCTTCCTTGGCGTCGTTGAAGAAGCAGTGGTTCAGGTCGAGGTGCCCCTCGTCGATGAGCCCGAGGATCTGGCCCTCGCCGTGCAGGTCGTGATCCCAGATCGGGGTGGCGTTCAGGCCGGCGACGCCCGACTGGAAGACCTGGGCCGCGGGGAGGTCGGTGACCGCCCGCTCCGGCACCGGCTCGACCAGGACCACGTCGTCGATGGCGGCGACCAGCGGCAGCTTCGCCCGGTCGTCGAGGGTGAAGTCGGCGTACTGGCTGCCCCCGAAGGACCGGTTGTCGGTGAGCACGACGTCGCGTGCGCCGAGCGCGCCGAGCGCGGCCGTGACGGCGGCGGGGTCCGCGTCGTCGAACAGGGTCGCGATCAGGTCGAGCGGGGTGGTGCCGGAGGGGATCCAGGAGGCGAGCTTCAACGCCGGATCGAGCGGGATGCACGTGCGCACCAGGAAGTCGGCGCGCACCCTCGCGGCGGTCTCGTCGTCGAGCCGTTCGAGGAACGAGAAGTTCGGGACGAACCGGTCCAGGCGCACCCCGTACGCGGCCTTCACCCGGGCGACGTCGGGCTCGTTCAGGGACGCCCGGAACTGCACGATCATCGCCTTCTTGGCCGGTGCCAATGCTTCGGTGGCCGCCGGTACCTCGGCGGGATCGAACGGCTCCGGGCCGATCCACACGCGGAAGTCGGTCATGTCAGAGCTCCTGACACCACGAGTGCGTAGCCTTGGGTGCCGAAGACAGCGGAGCCGCGGACGCTGATCTTCCAACTGCCGACGGGTGGCTCGTCGACGATGACCATCTGGACGTTGTTGACCAGGTCCAGCGGACCGGCCCCGTTCGGCTTCGACAGGCCCGTCGGCACGTCGATGTCGTTGCCGAAGTACCTGGTTCCCTGGGAGTCCTCCACTTCCAGCCGGAGCACGTTCCACGACGGGTGCTGGTAGGACTGCTGTGCGGGCGGCCGGTCCGTCCACACCAGCGTGATCTTGAGTTGTTCGACGAAGCTGTTGACGAACACGTGCCGGGACTGCACCTGTGCGAGCGTCAGGCCGGCGATGTGCCGCATGTCATTCACGAACAACTTGCGAGGACTGCCGGGGAAGAAGAGGGTCCGATCGAGCCGGATGAGTCCCCAGCCCTCGGCGTTCGTCGGGTAGCCCTTGACACTGACGCTGGGGAGATCGGAGGCGGTCACGTCGACGGTCGAGTTGAGCAGCACGGCCCGGATCAGCGCACCGGTCGGGAAGAACGGCCGGTTGCCCAGCCTCTCACCGCGGGGGTAAAACCCCTCGGTGAAGTACTGGCGCACGAGCGCGGCCGCGGCCGCGACGTTCGGGGCCGCCCAGCTCGTGGCGGCCGCCTGGGTCACCTTCGGCGGACCGGTCTCGCAGTAGGGGCCCGGGGTCGGCGAGGAGTTCGGCAGCGCCGAGCTGATCCCGGCCCCCACGGCCATGATGTCGGGCTTGCGGCGCCGGTCGGGGGGTGTCGGTCCGGGAACCCCTTCGGTCAGGTGCCGCTCGAGGGGGAAGGCGTCGGTCGCCGCGACGCAGAGCACGTTCTTGGCGATGCCGGGCGGCGTGTTGTCATTCGCAGGGAAGTCGGCGCCGGCGCCGACGACCACGTGGTCTTCGTTGCGGAAGCTGAAGTCGTCCGCGTCCCGCGCGGTATCGTCGTAGAGTGGTTGGTTTTCGACTCCCCAGCTGGTGTTGTGAATCGTGGCTCCCGCTTTCATCCCGTCGTCGAGCATGTTCACGAGGAGGGTGTCCCGGGTGCGGAAGACGATCTTGGCCGCCCACGCCCCACCCCGGTGCGGGTGCGCTCCCTGATCGGTGAGTTTGTCGCCCGCCGCGATCCCCGCGACGAACATGCAGTGCTCGCTCACCTTGGTGCCGGCCTTCGAGGTGAGCTTGAGGACCTTCCGGTGGGCCGGGCCGGGGATGTTCACCGGGTCGTCGGCGAAGAAGCAGTGGCTCAGGTCGATCGTTCCGTCCTGCTCGATGATGTCGATGACCTGGCCCTCGCCGTGCAGGCCCCGGTCCCAGATCGTGCCGCCGTGCACGCCGACCCCGCCGGACTGAATCGTCTGCGCCGCTTCCACGTTGAAGTCCACAGTGGCCTGCTCCGGCGCCACCCAGACGACGTCGTCGAGCGCTGCGACCAGCGGCAGCGCCGCCCGGTCGTCGAGCGTGCACTGCGCGACGGGGTGAGCACCGATCTCGCGGTTGTCGAGGACCTGGACGTCCCGGGCGCCGGCCGCGGTCAACGACGTCCGGGCGGCGGCGAGGTCCGTGTCGTCGAACAGGGTCACGATCAGCTCGAGCGGCGTGCCGGTGGCGGGGATCCACGGGGCGAGCTTCAGCGCCGGGTCCAGCGCGGTGCAGGTCCGGACGAGGAAGTCGGCCCGCACCTTGGCGACGGTCGCGTCATCGAGGCGTTCGAGGTAGGCCAGGTTCGGGATGAGCCGGTCGAGGACCAGGCCGTACGCGCTCTTCAGGCGGGTCACGTCCGGCTCGGTCAGCGCGGCCGTGAACTGGACGATCGTCGCCTTCTTGCCCGGCGCGAGCGCGCCGGGGGCGACGTCGACGGGGTCGAACGGCTCCGGGCCGATCAGCAGGCGGAAATCCTGGTGCGGAGTCACGGTATGAGCACCTCACTGCGCTGGGCCGGCGTACCGGCTTCCGGGTTTTCGGCGGCCGCGCCCTTGATCGCGGTCCCACCGGCGACCAGGACCCGGTCGTCGGCCAGTTCCGCGACGGCGAAGCCGGACCGGCCGGTACCCAGGCCGTCCACTGTGGACCACGAGCCGTCGGCGGGGTCGTAGGCGAGGACGGATCGGTAGCCCGCCGTCGCTTCCGGCGCCCCGGTCCCGCCGAGCACGAGGACGAGTTCCGAGCGCAGGAGCAGGCTCCGGTGGCGGGTACGGCCGCCACCGGGCAGGTCCGCCGCGGCGGACCACTTCTGCATGGCGGGGTCGAACAGTTCGGCGGTGGCCAGGCTGTGCGGGTCGACGGTGCCGTCGGCGGCGACGACCGGGTCGCCGCCGGTGACGAGCACCCACCCGGTGGGCAGCACCGTTGCCTGATGGCCTTTTCGCGCCTGAGCAAGGGTTCCGGTGGCGGTCCACTCGTTCTTGTCCGGGTTGTACAGCTCGCAGTAGGCCAGTGCTTCCTCCCGGCCGTTCCCGGTGGGGGTGGCCCCGCCGATGACGAGGACCCGGCCGTCGTCGAGGACTACCGCCTGGTGCCCGCTGCGCGCGTCGCCCATCGGGGTGGCCGCGGTCCAGGTCCCGGTGGCCGGGTGGAACAGCTCGGCCGACGCGAGCGCGCCGTCCTCCTGCCCGGGCCGGACCCCGCTGCCCCCGGTGACGAGGAGCCGCCCGTCGGGCAGCGCGGTCGCCGTGTGGCCGTGGCGGGCCGTGCTCATCGCGGAGGTGAGGGTCCAAACGCCCGCGGCGGGGTCGAAGACCTCGGCCGAGGCGAGCGCGCCGCCGCCGGCCACGAGCACCCGGCCGTCGGCGAGCCGGGTCGTGGTGTGCAGCCGGCGTCCGGTCGTCAGCGGCGGTCCGGCCGACCACGCGTCGGCGGTCGGGTCGAACAACGCGGTGCCGGCGACCGGCGCCCCGTCCGGGCGGGTGCCGCCGGCGAGCAGCACGCGGCCGTCGGCGAGCCGGACCGCGTCGGACTCGGCCGCGGGCACCGGCAGCGGCCCGGCGTCGGACCACGTGCCGGGCACGCCCGGTGCCACCGCCGCTTCCGCCACCGGGATCACGTGCAGCAGGCCGTCCAGCCCCCGGTCCGCGGCCACGAAGTCGGCGAGCGCGTCCTCCGCCGTGGTCCGGCTGCGGAAGGTCGCCGCCGCGGCGCGGGACGCCCGGCCCGGCCCGGCGGGCGGGAACGCCTGCCGGTTGCTCTTGAGATAGGCGACGACGAACCGCTGCTCCGTGACACGGACAGTGTCCTGCGCCGCGAACGGCTGCTTCTGCGCGGCTTGGCGGGCCGACAGCGCCGCGCGACTGGTGCTGCTGCCGCGGGTGAGTTCGTCGAAGACCGGTCCGCTGACGCTGTGGAACCGCTTCTGCGGCACGGCCACGGCGGTCGCGCGAGCTGTCGTCCGGGTCGCTGTGCTGTCGATGACGTGCAGTTCGTAGCGGGCGCTGCGGCGGACGACGCGGGCCGTGGCCAAGGTGGCCGCGCCCGTCAGTTCGAGCCCGGCGTCCTGGGTCTCGTAGGACGGCCGGGACAGGGCGGCGGCGTCGGAGAGGGTCTGGAACTGCCCCATGGCGAAGCGGTCACCGGTGTCCGAAACCCGGGTGAAGCCGCTGTCGCCGACCGGGTTGACGGTGAACCGCTTGCCGTCCGAGGCTTTCTGCCCGCCGACGCGGTCGAGCCGCACGTTCAGGGGCAGGGCGCGCTGCCGGACGAACAGGGTGCCGAGGGGGTGCAGGACGAGTTCGCCGGTGTCGGGCAGCTCCCGGAGGTTGACCAGGGCCCGGTTCCCGCCGGAGGGCAGCCGGGTCTCCCAGCCTTCGGTCTTGCCGATTTCGTTGGCCAGCAACGGAAGCACGGCGACGGGCGGCAAGGTCGTGTCGCGGTCTTCGCCCCACGTGATGTCGAAGTTCGCCGAGATCGAGAAGAACAGGAACCCGATCGAGCCCTTGCCATGGGCTCGCCACGGCGCCGGGCCTTCGAGCTGGAAGTCGAGGTCGATGCCGAACGCGCCGACACCGAAGGCCTTGAGGGTTACGTGGGCGTCGATGTGGATGGCGAACCGGAACGGCGAAAGCTGGAACAGGGCGTCGAACCCGAGGTGTCCTTCCACGCGGAACGCGCTGAAGCCGAGGCGCAGCTCGGCTTTCGCGCCGAACTGGACGGTGTTGCTGGTGACGGCGAAGTATCCGGCGACGCGGATGAGCTGGTTGTTGCGGTTGAGGATGTCGACCGTGAGCCGGTCGGGGATCGGGAAGGGGAGTGGCGGTGGCCGGTAGGCGGGGTGGAAGCCGCCGACGGTGAGGACGAGGTCGGGGTTGTCACCCCACGCCACGAGCACGCCCATGCCGCCGTCGATGGTCATGGTCAGGATGCGGGAGTCGAAGAGTTTCGCGAAGAACCACAGCCGGGACTTGTCGAGTTCGAGGGCGCCGACGAACTGGGCCTGCACGACCAGCAGCGGCTTGTCGGCGGTGGGCAGCGCCGCCTTCACGACGCCGAGGACCGCGATGTTGCCCGGGATTTCGATGATCACGCCGAGCGAGACGGTCACCAGGGTGGGCGTGCCCCAGCCGATCTTGGCCATCGGCCCGATGAGGAAGGTGCCTTGTTCGGGCGGGAAGTACCGGGCGAGGTCGGAGAGGATCCGGGGCGCGTTGGCGACGACGTCCTTGGGGAACGCGACGGATTCGATCGCGCCGGTGCGGACGCCTTCGACCAGCGCGGCGAGGTTCATCCCGCGGTTGAGGCCGACGAGACCGCCGACGGCCAGCAGCGTGAAGCCCGCCCCCAGCTGCAGTCCGGTGCCGAACTCGGCGGTCAGCACGATCAGCAGGGAGAACCCCGGGGATCCGTCGGGCCGGCGGGTGCTGATCACGCCGATCGCCTTGACGGCCACGAAGTCCGCCAGTTCCAGGTCGAGCGAGCCGGAGTACTCCCCGCGTTCCGGGTGGAACGAGAGGGTGCCGCCACCGGAGATCACACCGGCGTCCACCGCCAGCCCGGCCCCGGTCGGCGGTGTGACGCGCAGCCCGACGTCGAACGGGCCGGCGTTGCCCTCGGTGAAGGCGACCGGAAGCTCGACACCGAAGCCGTCGACGACGTAGGAGAACGGGCCGAAGGTGCCGGAGAACGACGCTTGGGCCCGGACCGCCAGCGAGGTGGCCGTCCCGTCGCCCACGTCGGCTTTCACGGCCAGGGTGACGCGGTCGACGTGCGTGAACCCGAGGTCCAGGTCCGGGTCGACGGTCACTTCGAGCCCGGCCTGGGTGCTGAACCGCAGCCCCGAACGGCTCGACCAGGCGAGTTCGGCGGGGATCGCCACCCGCAGCTCGGTGTCGCCCAGCAGGGTGGCGAGGAATCCGTCCGCCCCGGCGGCGCTGAGCACGAGCGCCAGCCCGTCGACGGCGGCGCGGAACCCGATCTCCGGTTCGCCGCCACGCACGTCGACGGCCGCGTCGAGCGTCGCCCCGGTCAGTTCCAGGCGGGTCTGGCCGGGCTGGCCGAACAACCGGACGGCGGTGTCCGGGGCGAACACGAGCGACACCCCGAACCCGGCACCCGGCAGCGGCCGGCCGGGTGCGCCCGGGTAGCGCACGCCGACGTCCCCGGGCCGTGCGAACACGGCGAGCTGCCGGCCCAGATCCGTGCCGGCGCGCACGACGAGCGTCCAGTCGCCGCCGAGCGGGACGGCCGCGTCGACGCCGTCCGGCACCTGCGGCAGCAGAATCATGCCGGGCAACGCGGCACCGTCGGCGGGCAGCCCGGTGAGCTGGAGCCCGAGTGGCGCCACCACCCCGCCGGGCAGGGCGATCTCGCCGAGCATCAGGGTCAGGCCCTGGCCGGCGGTTTCGTCCGGTGGCTGGGTCGCACCGGCGTGCAGGGGCGCGATTTCGTCGTCCGACAGGCGGTCGAGCGTCACCGGCAGACCAAGGCCCGAGACGAGCCCGGCGAGCAGTTCGGCGAGCTTGCCGAAGGCCAGGTCCGGCGTGCCCCAGCCGTAGACCGCGGCCGGCACCCGCGACGGATCGGACAGGAGCGCGGGGATCAGGTCCCAGTCGAAGCGGACCCGCGTGTGGTCGGCGCGGCCGGCGGTGGCCGGCTGAAACTCGTGCGCGATGATCCCGAGTGCCTCGAGCGCGGCGTACCAGTCGGGCGCTTCGGCCAGGAGCTGCCGGCCCAGCAGGTACTCGAAGAGCCGGCGGGCCAGCTCGGGGAGGAACACCGCGGGGTCGATCCCGGCGGGCGCCTGGGTCAGCGCCGAGATCGCCCGGTAGACGTCCCCGGCTTTGCCGATGACGGCGAAGATCTCGTCGGCGGTGGCGCCGTCGGCGAGCAGTTCGAGCGCGTTGACGGCCTGGGTGACCGCCGCCGCGACGGCGGGGTAGGACGGCGGCAGGCCGGGCACCTGCCAGCCGAGCTGACGCATCAGCGTCGTGAAAGCGGCCGCGTCCGAGAACGCGTCCTCGAGGGGCCGGACGGCCTCGACGAGGTGGTGGGCGATCAGGCCCAGGGTGCCGCGATCGCCGGTGGGGTCGGTCATCTCGCTCCTCGGATCCCGTACCGCTCGCGGAAGTCCGCCTCCACCGCGTGGTGCAGGGTCGGATCGGCGCTGTCGACGAAGGCGTAGCGGCAGATGATGCAGAAGTCGGCCAGCTTCACGGTCTTCGTCTTCGGGTCCTCGAAGAACTGGCGGTTCATCACGCAGGTGCCGGTCGGGCGGTAGATCCCGCAGTTGTGTTCGCTGCCGTTCTCGTAGAGCCCGATCGTCCAGTACGAGAAGTCGGGTTTCCTCGGCGCCGCGCGGTGGGGGAAGTTGGTCGCGAAGGTCGGCACCGGCAGGCGGACGTTGCCACAGGGCCGGCCTTCGACGTCGTTCGGTGGATCGGCTTCGCCGGCCCTCGGCTGCGCGTTCAGCGGGTTCTGCGTCTCGGCGATCCGCTGGAGCACGACCGGGTCCGCCAGGGTCAGGACACCGCCGAACTTGTCGTGCGCGAAGTCGGGGTCGGGCTTGCGGACGTAGGCCAGCAGGATGCTCCCGGCCGGGAACGCCGTTGGGACGACGGTGCCGCCCAGCAGCGGCGCGACGAACACCCGGTTGGCGGGCACGTCGACCCCGACGATCTTGCAGATGTCCGACGGCTTGCCGGCCGTGGCCAGCGGGCGGCGGCGGAACATGACGATGTCGTCGGTCTGCAGCCCGCTCGCCTTGGCGTCGACGAGGTCGACGGTGAACCGGCCGCCGACCGGGTCCGTCAGCCCGTTCTTCAGCACCCCGGCCCGGTCGATCCGCGGCCAGTCCGACCACTTGATCTTCCCGGCGTCGATCAGGCCCTCCGGGGTCCCGTCCACGGTGAGCGAACCGCGGTCCTGGACGTTGGGGTTGCTCCGCACCTGGCGGATCTTGAGCGGCGTCGGCGCGTCGGTCCGCCTGCCGTACTCGTCGCCGAGGCCGAAGGAGTGCCCGAGTTCGTGGGCGACGGTCAGCCACACCGAGTAGAAGACGTCGGTGGGGATGTCGTCCGGCTTCAGGTCGAAGCCGTCACCACGGGAGTTCGGCCGCACCTGGTGGAACGGGCGGGCGGCCGAGCTCACCCCGATGGTGATCCCGTTCGAGGTCTCGCTCACCTTGCGCCGGCTCGCGAGACCGCCGTCCTTGGAGGACCGGCAGAGCATGACGACCCGGTTCCGGTCCTTGCCGGTCGACCAGAGCCCGGCCGGGAGGATGTCGTCGTTCGGACCCCGGAGCGCGTCCAGGAATTTGGTGAGGTCGTTGTCCGAGATCCGCCGGGGATTCGGCGAGATGTAGTGCCCGAGCAGGATCGCGTCGGCCGACGGCCGCTCGCTGAACGCCATGTGGAACGCGGTGTCGCGCTCGTTGAGCAGCAGCCGGTCGTTGAGGCCGACCCATTGGTCGAACCGCGGCCGGAGCAGGTCCGCGGTGATGGAGTTGCCGTAGACGGTCTGCAGGAAGCCGATCTTGGTCTCCACAGTGGTGCCGGTGGGGTAGTCGGCCGCGTTCGGCAGGCCGATGGCGTTGACGACGTCGGCGAGCGACCAGCCGGCGGCCGGGCGGGCCGTGCTCGGCAGGGGCAGGGGCACCGCCTTCGTCGGCAGTTCTCCCGGAGCCGGGCTCGGATCGAGTTCGTCGAGCACCGTGACCCCCGCGTCGGGCGAGGGCACCCAGCCCCGCCAGTAGTTGACGCGGCCGGTGAGGGCGGCGAACGGCCGGGTCTCGGTCCGGCTCTCCAGCCGGTCCTTGACGATGCCGACGAGCCGGTTGTACAGCGCCTGGTCGGCGGCGGTGTCCTGGAAACCGTCGGGCAGGAAGAGGATGTTCGGCACGGTGCCGGCCTGCTGCACGCCGGGGCCGCCGAGGTGCGCCAGCCGCACGTGGGTGGACCAGGACGGGGCGCAGACGGCGGTGCCGTCGGCGTGCTGCCCGGCGGTCGTGGCCGTCACCTTGGTGTCCGGGCCCGCTTCGACCGGTGCGGTGAGGACGCCGGTCCGGGCGTCGACGGTGATCGGACCGCCGGTCGCCGACCAGGTGAGCGCGGGGGTGGTCGTGTGCGGGAGGTGGACGTAGGTGAGTTCGTTCGCGCCCGGCGGCCGGAACGGCGACCAGTTGGTGATGTCGCCGATGACCCCGTCTTCGAGGACCACGGTCCCGTCGATGACCTGGTCGAACAGGCCGAGCACCGAGAACCGCGCCTGGTCGGCGCCCTGGCGCACGGTCAGGCGCGACGGGGTGAGCCAGAGCGAGGAGAGCTTCTCGTGCACGTGGACCCGGATCCGGTTGGTGATCGCCGGGTCCTGGTCCAGCGCGACGTTGAGGAGGAACGAGTGCCCGCGCAGGGCGAGTGTCTTCACCGTGACTTCGCCGGCGGCCGTCAGCTCGATACCGTGGTCGTCGGCGACCGTCAGCTGCGGGGTGAACGTCACCGTGTTCCCCGCCGGCAAGGGCAGGTCCGGCGTGAGCGTCTCCCCGGTCAGGTCGTCGACGCGCAGCAGCCGGACGAGCTCCGGCGACGAGACGCCGGGTATCAGGTGCAGGTCGGTGGCGGCGGTGTCGGCCCACTTCAGCCGGACGATGGTCATGCGGTCCCCCCGGGTTCGCTGGCCGGGCCGACTGTGGCAGCAGCCGTCGACAACTCGTCGACAACTGATCGACTTCGGCGGCGCGGACCCGGCTGGGAGGATCACCGGCATGGGTTCCCACGTCACCACACCGTTGCTCGACGTCGCCTACGACCAGTCCGGCGAGCCGGACGGGACACCGGTGGTCCTGCTGCACGGCTTCCCCTACGACGTCCGGGCTTACGACGACGTCGCGGGTTCGCTCGCGGCCGCCGGCGCCCGGGTGCTCGTCCCGTACCTGCGCGGCTTCGGCGGGACGCGGTTCCTCGCCGCGGACACGCTTCGCTCGGGCCAGCAGGCGGCGCTCGCCCAGGACCTGCTGGACTTCCTCGACGCGCTGGACATCGACCGCGCCGTCGTCGCCGGCTACGACTGGGGCGGCCGCGCGGCGTGCATCGCGGCGGCGCTGTGGCCGGATCGCGTGCGGGGGCTGGTGTCGGTCGACGGCTACAACGTCCAGCTCATCGCCCACTCCGGCGAGCCCACGCGGCCGGAGTGGGAGCGGACGTACTGGTACCAGTACTACTTCCACGGCGAACGCGGCCGCCGCGGCCTGGAGCGCAACCGGGACGAGCTGTGCGAACTGCTGTGGCGCACGTGGTCACCGACCTGGGCCGGCGCCGCCGAGGCCTTCCGTGCCAGCGCGGCGAGCCTGCACAACCCGGACTTCGTCGACGTCGTGATCCACTCCTACCGGCACCGCTTCGGCCTGGCCGACGGCGACCCGCGGTACGACCGCCTCGAAGAGCTGATCGCCGCCGCACCGCGCATCGGCGTCCCGACGGTCGTGCTCGAAGGCGACGCCGACGGCATCGGCGGCCCGGGCGCGGCCGAGGACCGCGAGTACTTCACCGGCCCGTACGAGCACCGCGTCCTGCCCGGCGTGGGGCACAACGCGCCGCAGGAGGCTCCCGAGGCGTTCGCGGACGCGGTCCGGTCCCTGTGGTGAGTTCCCTGTGGTGAGTTCCGCCCGTCGCGGAATCCGTGGCTCCGCCCCGGAGCCGCGCGGTACACGGGAGGCATGACGGCTTACGACGCGATCGCCGAGTGGTACGAGACGTCCTTCCTCGCCGGGCAGCGCGAAGATCCGCTGGCCATCCGGCCGATCGTGCGGGACCTGCTCGGGCCGGGATCCGGGCCGTGCCTGGAGGTGGGCTGCGGGACCGGCGTCCACGCCGAGCTGATCCGGTCGCTCGGGCGGACCCCGCTCGGCGTCGACGTCTCCGAGGGCATGCTGCGGTACGCGACGGACCGGCTGCCGGCGGCTCGCGGAGACGCCGGCGCCCTTCCGTTCACCACCGGATCGCTGCCCGCCGTCGTGGCGGTCATGGTGCACACCGACATGCCCGCCTACCCGGCCGTGCTGCGCGAAGCCGCCCGGGTCCTGGCGCCCGGCGGGGTGTTCGTGCACGTCGGCGTGCACCCGTGCTTCTGCGGCGGGTTCGCCGACCGCTCCGACGAGCGGGCCGTGGTGATCCGGCCCGGCTACCGGGAGGCCGGCTGGACGACGGCGTCGTGGACCGACCAAGGCCTGCGCGACAAGGTCGGCGCCGCCCACCTGCCGCTGCCGGAGCTGCTGCACGCGGTCCTCGACGCGGGCCTGACGTTCGAGCGGTTCGCCGAGGGCGGCGAACCCAGCCCGCTGGTCCTCGCCTGGCGCGCGAAAAAATCTCCGGACCGGTTGTCGAATCCGGTCGCTCCCGGATGACGTCTTCGTGACGAGACAAGGGAGCTGGACACCATGACCAAGGAATTCGAAGCCGGGTTCGAGGGCACGCTGCCCGCCACGCCGGAGGACTGCTGGCGCGCGATCACCGTCGACGCCGGGAGCTGGTCGTGGCCCGTCCGGTACGAGCCGCGCGTCGGCGGTTCGGAGTCCGGGCTGACGTTCTACGGCGGCGAGGTCACCACGTGGGAGCCGGGGGAGCGCTTCGCGACCCGCTGCGAGAAGGACGGCTGGTTCAACGAGCTCGACTACACCTTCGAACCCCGGGGCGACGGAACCCACCTGAAGTTCGTGCACCGCGGGGTGTTCCTCGAGGACTGGGACACCAACTACGACGCCTGCCGCCAGCACACCGCGTTCTACTACCACTCGCTCGGCGAGTACCTGACGCATTTCAACGGCCGTCCCGCGGTCTACGCGATGACCGAGGCGCCGGCGGCGTCCGCGAGCCGGGACGGCTTCACCACACTGAAGAAGGCGCTGGGCGCCCCCGGCGCGGTCGGCGACCGAATCGTCGTGCTGGGCGAAGAGGGCGTCGTCGACTACGCGACGCCGAACTTCCTCGGCGTCCGGACCGCGGACACGCTCTACCGCTTCTACGGCCGCAACGCCTTCGGCTGGCCGATCGGCGTCGGCCGGCACTACTTCGGCGACGCCGACGACCGTGACTGGGCGGCCTGGCTGGCGGAGGTCTTCGGTTAGGCCGTGAGCTGCCGGGCGCGGTGGTCGGCGACGTGGACGCGAGTCGCGCAGCGCGTCGAGCAGAACCGTCGGCGGCCGTTGCGTGAGGTGTCCACGTACGCCGTTTCGCAGCCTTCGCGGCCGCAGATGCCGAGCCGGTCCGGGGCCTCGCACACCAGGTGGGCGAGGCCGCCGGAGGTGTACGCGCGGACGCGGCCGACCGGCCCGGCGTCCTCCTCGGAGTAGTGCAGGTGGGGCGGTTTGCCGTCGTGGCTGGTGATGTAGGGCCGGCACGCCGACTCGGCGAGCAGCGCGTTGACCAGGTCGACGCGCTCGGCCGGCGTCGCGGCGAACACCGGCCGCAGCCGGGCGGCCCAGGCGCCGATGCGCGCGGCCTCGCCGGCGGTCAATGTCGGGATGACCATGCCGTTGCGGACCATCGCGTCGACCAGCTCGCCCGCCGACCCCGCGTTGACCAGGTCGGCGGCGACCGACGCCGCCGGACCGCCGTAAGGGTTGAAGTGCACTAAGTCATTACAGCACGATCGGGGCATGGACACCAACCGCTGCCCCCGCTGCGGCTGGCCGCTCGCCGAACTGCCCGCGGCCCAGCCCGTTTCCCACCGGCTCGAGTACGTCCGCTGCGTCTGCGGCAGCTGGCTCGCGCGCCTCGACGGCGAAGTCGTCGGCGCGACGAAGGGGCAGCTGACCCGGTGAATCAGAGGTCGAGCACGCCCGCCGCGTTGTCGTCCCACTGGTCGACGCGCCGGATGTACTCGTACAGCGCGCGGCTGCCGCGCACCCAGCGGCCCTGGTCGGCGATCGCGAGGTCGTCGGCCCCGGCCCGGCGCGCCTCGGTGGCGAAGCCGGACCGCAGGGAGTGCCCGGTCACCGGGTACGGCAGCCCGGCGCGGACGCCCGCCCGGGTGAGGATCTGGTTGACGCCGGTCGTGCTCAGCGCCGGCACCCCGACGTTGCCGTGCCGGTCGACGCGGCGGAACGCGGGCCCGTCGCCGATCCCGGCGCCCGAGCGCCACGCGTGCCACGCGCGGACCGGATCGGTGTCCGGGCTCTCCCGGCGCGGCACGACCATGTCGCCGGTGCTCTTGCCGTGCCGCACGGTGATCGACAGACCGCGGTCGTCGACCGGATCGACGTCGGTGACCAGCAGGTTCGCCAGATCCGAGCAGCGCGCGGCGATCGGGAACCCGATCAGCAGCATGGCCCGGTCGCGCGCGCCGGCGAGGGTGTCGGGGCAGGCCCGCGACATCGCCCGCAGGTCGGGCAGCGTCACCATGGTGGCCTTGCCGCGGCCGCGTTTGACACCTTCGCGCGCGAGCCGCTGCCGGTAGCCCTTCAACGCCCGCCAGGCCGCGCGGCTCGCTTCGGTGTCGATGACGACCTTGTGGTGCCGCAGCCCGGCGAGCGCGCCGGTGAGCCGCCGTTCGATCGTCGACGGCGCCGCCGGAGCGGCCCGCTCCGGCACTTCGGGCACGGCGCGTTCGTCCGGGCGCAGCGTCCGCCCGCGTTCGAGCCACACGACGAACCCGGTCAGCGCGCCGATCGACGCCGACAGCGGCGGGATCCCCGTCTCGGCGGTGTAGTCCTGCCACACCTGCCAGTCCTGCGCGTAGGCCTTGAGCGTGTTCGGCGGCCGCTGCCCGTCGACGTGCCGCGCGGCGGCCTCGTCCAGCAGCGCGAGCCGATCCTCCGGGCTCGCGGCGGCCAGCGTCGCGTCGATCACCGGTTCCAGGTCGCCAGGCACCCGCCGAGGTTACGGGATGTCGATCTCCACGGACCGGAACGCGCCCGGCGGGATCCCGCGTTACCTTGACCGGGTTCGGTGTCGATCCACGCGGTCGCCGTTCGTATCAGCGGTGGAGGCACCGATCCGAGGAGGACACCGTGACGCAGTACCTGCTCAGCATCTACCAGCCCGACGGCCCGACCCCGCCGCCGGACGTGCTCGCCGAGGTCACCGGGAAGCTCGACGCGCTCAACGCCGACCTCAAGGCCGCCGGGGCCTGGGTGTTCGCCGGGGGACTGCACCCGCCGTCGTCCGCCACCGTCGTGCGGGCCGGGGAGCCGCTTCTCACCGACGGACCCTTCGCCGAAGGGCGCGAACACCTCGGCGGGTTCACCATCATCACCGCGCCCGACCTCGACGCCGCGCTCGGGTGGGGGCGCCGGCTCGCCGAGGCCGTCGCGCCGCTGCCCGTCGAGGTGCGGCCCTTCAACGACGGCACATGAGCGTCGAGCGCGTCTTCGCCGAGGAATACGGCCGGGCGGTTTCCGTGCTGGTGCGGGTCTTCGGGAGCATCGACCTCGCCGAGGAAGCCGTCCAGGACGCGTTCGCCGAGGCCGTCCGGCGCTGGCCGGACAGCGGCGTACCGCCGAGTCCGGCCGGCTGGATCATCACCACCGCCCGCAACCGGGCCATCGACCGGCTGCGCCGCGAGTCCTCGCGCGAGGACAAGCACGCCCAGGCGGCGCTGCTGCACGCCACTGTTTCGAACACCGGAGCCGAGCCGGTGAAGGAGGGTGCCGTGCCCGACGACCGGCTCCGGCTGATCTTCACGTGCTGCCACCCCGCGCTGGCCCGCGCGAGCCAGGTCGCGCTGACCCTGCGGTTGCTCGGCGGCCTGACCACCGCCGAGATCGCGAGCGCGTTCCTGGTCGGCGAGCCTGCGATGGCCCAGCGCATCGTCCGCGCGAAGAACAAGATCCGCGACGCCGGTATCCCGTACCGCGTCCCCCAGGACGCCGACCTGCCGGATCGGCTGTCGGCGGTGCTCGCCGTGCTCTACCTGATCTTCACCGAGGGGTACACGGCCGGCATCGGTGACGACCTGGTCCGCGAAGACCTGTGCCGCGAGGCGATCCGCCTCACCCGGGTCCTCACGGGATTGATGCCGGACGAACCCGAGGTCTGGGGCCTGCTCGCGCTGATGCTGCTCGTCGACTCCCGGCGCGCGGCCCGCACCACCGCCGACGGCGACCTCGTCCTGCTGGCCGATCAGGACCGGTCCCGGTGGGACGCCGCCCTGATCGCCGAGGGACAGGAGATCGTCCGCCGCTGCCTGCGGCGGAACCAGCCGGGCCCGTACCAGATCCAGGCGGCGATCAACGCCGTGCACAGCGACGCCCCCACCGACTGGGTGCAGGTCAAGCAGCTCTACGACCACCTTCTCGCGCTGACGCCGACTCCGGTGGTGGCGCTCAACCGCGCGGTCGCCGTCGCCGAGGTCGACGGGCCCGCTGCCGCGCTGGCCGTGGTCGACGACCTCGACCTCGGCGGATTCCCGCTGTTCCACGCGATCCGCGCGGACCTGCTCGACCGCGTGGGCCGCGGCGAGGACGCGGTCGCGGCGTACACGGCGGCGATCGAGCTGACCGGCAACACCGCGGAAACGGCGCTGCTGGAGCGGAAACGGGCTCAGGCCGCGGCCACACCCCAGAGGTGACCCCGCGGGTCGCGGAACCCACCCCGGCCCGCGCCCGCGGACTCGGCGTCACCGCCGTGGTCGCGGACCGCGTCGAGCACGCCATCGACGTCCTCGACGGTCAGCACCGGGCTCGTGTAGTCCACCGGTGCCGCGCACAACCGGCCACACGGGACGTCGTCGGCCACGACATCGCCGCCGGGTTCGAACCGCCAGCCGAACAACCCCGCGTAGAACTCGCGCGTCGCGTCCGGGTCGGTGCTGCCGAACTCGAAGAACCGCATGACGTTCGGGATCGACGGTGCCGGCTCGCGTGTCCCCTGTGGACGTTCCCGCAGCGTGAGCGGGTTGCCGAGCACGTCGGCGACCATCGCGTCCGCGCCGCCGCCGGGTGTCTCGGCCACCGGTCGCAGGACGTCGGCGCCCAGCTCCTCGGCGCGCTCGGCCGACTCCGTCACGTCCTCGCACGGCACGCTCAGCGCGAGCGCGTCGCGGTGCCGGTCGGCGCGCAGCGCACCCATCACCCCGGCGGAGTCCGGCGGGCGGATGCGCTCGTAGCCGGGCGCGCCGATCACCACCGGGAAAGCCCAGTCGAACACCTCGCGGTGGAAACGGCGGCTGGCCCACGGGTCGGTGCTGATGATCTCGAACCAGTCGGGTGCCCCGGTCACGGTCACCAGCTCCAGCCACGGTCGGCGGGCGGGGTCCAGACGTTCGCCTTCTGCAGATACGGGAAGACCTCGCCCATCAGCTGGATCTGCTCGGCGTCGTACATCACCGGCAGGAACATGAAGCCGCGGACGCCGGTCTCGCGGTGCAGGTCCAGCAGCTGCTCGGCGACCGTCTCCGGCGAGCCGACCAGCACCTTGCTGCCGCAGGCGAGGCCGATCGTGCGGGCGATGTCGTCGAACTCGCCCTCGTAGTTCTCCTGGTAGGTCTCGCTGCCACCCATCAGCTCGGTCGCGATGTCGCGGGCGGCGCCCATGTCGAGCGAGTCGCGGACCCACTCGAACTTCTCCTGGGCTTCGGCGTCGGTCTTGCCGAGCAGCACGCCGACCGCGCCGGCCATGTTGACGTCCAAGGGGTCGCGCCCGGCCGCCTCGGTGCGTCCGGCGAGCGAGTCGACCGTCTTGCGGACCTTCGAGTAGTCGTCGGGCAGCGGGGTGAACGCGAAGTCGCAGGTGCCCGCGATCAGCTCCTGCCCGGCCGCCGAGACGCCGGCGTTGAACAGGCACGGCCACGGCTGCTGCTCGATGTGCGGGCCGATCAGGCTGCCGCGCAGGTCGTGGTACTCGCCGTGGAATTCGACGTGCTCGCCGCGCGCGGCCCACAGCGTCTTGACGGCTTCGACGGCCTCGGTGGTGATCTTGTAGCGCAGCGCGTGGTCGGTGTCGGTGGGCGCGCCGACCAGCTCGGCCTCCGGCGTCTTCCAGCCCGGCACGATGTTCCAGCCCCAGCGGCCGCCGCTGAGCGCGTCCAGGTTGGCGCCGAGGCGGGCGATGACCCCGGGGGAGAGGTAGCGGGTGTGCATGGTGGTGACGACGCCGATGTGCTGCGTCGCGGCCATCACGACCGGCGCGTAGATCGGCGCCGAGATGTGCGGCTGGGCGTGCCCGATCCGCGCGCTGTTCTCGCCGTGGGTGATGTAGCCGTCGGCGAAGAAGACGTAGTCCATGCCGATGTTCTCGACCCGGCGGGCCAGGTCCATCTGCGTGGCGGGGTCGAGGGCGTCCGGGTTGCGGTCGGCGACCGCCTTGGACGTCGCGGTGGGCGTCGGCGAGCTGAGCCACATGAAGCCGAATCGCAGCTGCCCGTCGGGGAGGCGGTCCTTGGTCGTGCCGCGGGACATGGCGCATCTCCTGTTCGATAGTTGCAATTTGGCAATCATGCTAACCGCGTCGCACAGCCGGGTGTCAACCGTTCGGCGCGCACTTTCGGGGAAAGACTCTATTTGCCAACCTAATTACCGACCGCGCGAATCAAATGATCATCCTCAATGGACGGCGCGTGAATACGTCAGGAAATCACTTCGCGTGATCGAGGTCTGCCCGCAGGTATTCGGCGGTGTAGGACTTGCGCTCCCGGAGCAGTTTTTCCGGAGTGCCCTCGAACAGCACCCGGCCACCGTGGCGGCCGGCCTCCGGGCCCAGGTCGATCACCCAGTCCGCGTGTTTGACGACGTCGAGGTCGTGCTCGATCACCACGACGGTGTTACCGCCGTCCACCAAGCGGTCGAGCAGGTCCAGCAGGTGCCCGATGTCGGCCATGTGCAGGCCGGTGGTCGGTTCGTCGAAGAGGTAGACGTTGCCGGTTTCCCGCAGCCGGTGCGCGAGCTTGACGCGCTGCCGTTCACCGCCGGACAGCGTCGACAGCGGCTGCCCCAGGGTCAGGTACGACAGGCCGACCTCGGTCAGCAGCTCCAGCTTCTTCGTGATCGGCTCTTCGGTGAAGTAGCCGAGGGCCTCCTCGACGGTCAGCGCCAGGACCTCGACGATGTTCTTGCCCCGCAGCGTCTTGTCCAGCACCTCGGGCCGGTAGCGGCGGCCTTCGCAGGCCTCGCAGATCGTCGTCACGGGGTCCATGTAGGCCAGGTCGGTCTCGATGACCCCGCGGCCCTTGCACTCCGGGCAGCCGCCTTCGGAGTTGAAGCTGAACAACCCCGGCTGCGCGTTGTTGGCCTCGGCGAACAGCTTCCGGATCACGTCCATGACGTCCAGGTAGGTCGCGGGCGTCGACCGCGTCGAAACCCCGATGGCCGACTGGTCGATCATGACGGCGTCCGGGTGCTGCCGGCGGAAGGAACCCGAGATCAGCGTGCTCTTGCCCGAGCCGGCCACCCCGGTCACCACGGTGAGCACGCCGGTCGGGACGTCGACCGACACGTCGTGCAGGTTGTGCAGGTCGGCCTTCTTGATCGGCAGCTGCCCGGTCGGCTCGCGGAAGCCCTCCTTGAGCCCCGGGATGTGCGTCAGGCACTTGCCGGTGAGCGTCGACGAGCGGCGCAGCTGCTTGACCGTGCCCTCGAACACGACCTCGCCGCCGTGCGTGCCGGCGCCGGGTCCCATGTCGACGACGTGGTCGGCGATGTCGATGACGTCGCGGTCGTGCTCGACGACCAGCACCGTGTTGCCCTTGTCCCGCAGCGCGCACAGCAGCTCGTTGAGCCGGTGCACGTCCCGCGGGTGCAGCCCGACGCTCGGCTCGTCGAAGACGTAGGTGAGGTCGGTGAGGCTGCTGCCCAGGTGCTTCACGGTCTTGAGCCGCTGCCCCTCACCACCGGAGAGCGTCGAGGTCTCGCGGTCGAGGCTGAGGTAGCCCAGCCCGATCGATTCGACGCGTTCGAGGGCCGCGAGCGCGCCCGTGAGCACCGATTTCGCCGCGGGGATGTCGATCGCCTTCAGCTCGGCGATCAGCTCGCTGACCTCCAGTGCGCAGTGGTCGGCGATGTTCTTGCCGTTGATCTTCGACGCCAGCGCCGCCTGGTTCAGCCGGCCGCCCTTGCAGACGGCGCACGGGCCGGCGACGACGATCTTCTCCACCTCGCGGCGGTCGCGCTCCTTGAGCGTGTCGAGGCCGTTCTTGAGGTACCGGCGGTTGAGCTTGGTGACGACACCCTCGTACTCGTTCGAGTAGTTCTGCCGCTTGCCCGAGCGGTCCACCCGGAAGCCGCCGCCGTGCAGCAGCAGCTCCCATTCCTTCTTCGTGAACTTCTTGAGCGGTTTGTCCGGGTCGAACAGCCCGGACTGCGCGTAGAGCTGCCACATGTAGGTGCCGATGGCGAACAGGGGGGAGTCCAGCGCGCCCTCGTTGAGCGTCTTGTCCTGGTCGATCAGCAGGTCCAGGTCCAGCTTGGTGGTCTTGCCCAGGCCCTGGCACTCCTCGCACATGCCCTGCGGGTCGTTGAACGAGTAGAGGTTCGACGACCCGGCGCTCGGCTTCCCGTACCGGGAGAACAGCACGCGCAGCATCGCGTGGATCTCGCTCATCGTGCCGACCGTGGAGCGGGCGTTGCCGCCGATCGGCTTCTGGTCGACCACGATCGCCGTCGACAGGTTCGACATCCGTTCCGCGCGCGGACGTTCGTGCTTGGGCAGCCGGTTGCGGATGTACCAGCTGAAGGTCTCGCTGAGCTGACGCTGGGACTCGACCGCGATCGTGTCGAACACGATCGACGATTTCCCCGAGCCCGATACGCCCGTGAACACGGTGATCTCGCCCTTGGGGATGCTGAGCGAGACGTTCTTCAGGTTGTTCTCGCACGCACCTTCGAGCTCGATGTGGCCGCCGGTGCGCCGTGTCTGCTGGTTCGCCATGACCTGCGCCTCCTCGTCCCGGGGCCGAAGCCGCGCGACCTGGTGGTCGATCGGACGATTGATTGCCTCTCGGCAACCACTTTACCATCCCGAGTCTTTGCCGGCCGAGTGACGAACCGGCTGTCGGTGTATCGCGACCGCCGTGTGGCCTATGGGCGAACGGAGGATGATATCCTCGGATTTTCCGATTGCGGCGCGCTTTCCCTCGAAAGCTGAGGTGGGCAATGACCAAGTTCCACGGTTCCCCGACCGCCCCGCCGGGTCGTCCCGGCGAGCTCGAGAACGCGTTGTCCTACATGCAATGCGTCCTGGTGGCCCGGCGCACGCGCGCGACTCCGGAGAAGATCACCTGGTCGCAGTACGACGTGCTCGAAACGCTGCGGATCCACGGCCCCCTGACGCCGTCGGCGATCGGTGAGTCCCTGGGCATCTCGCGGCAGAGCACGTCCAAGGTGCTGCGCGTGCTCAAGGACCAGTTCCTGATCGAGCAGGCCTCCCGCGGCACCGACCGGCGCGAGCAGACGACCTCGCTGACCGCCGAAGGCGAAGAGTTCCTGATGCGGGCCGCCCAGGGGCGCCGCGAGACGGCCAAGGTCGCCGGCGTGGCCCTGACCTCGGGCGAAGCGCAGCTCTTCGCCGAGCTCTGCCAGAAGGTCGCCGACGCCCTGCACTCCACACCCCAGCCTTTCCCGCTTCGCGACGTCTGAGCCGCGCGGTCACGCCTGGCCCCCAGACGCTCACATCCCGTTGCGATTTCCCCGGCCGCGGCCGGCTCAAACGTGCTCGCGCCGACGTCACCCGGTGTGCACGCCGCCGCCCCGCGCGGCCCTCTCCGCCGATCGGAGCAGCGCGCACCGCTGACCGTCGGAAATCCACATCGGATTCCCGCGCTCAGGTTGCCGTGACCACGATGAGCTGTACCGTACACGCGCGAACTCGAGGCAATTTTTATTTTCTCGGGTAATCGTTTTCAGGCAATAAAAGCCACGCTGGGTCATTGATATTGCCCGTGGTTGACAGGCTTCGGAGCCCTTTGCATACTGGTTGCTGAAAAGAAATCATCTCGCCTGAATTGATCATTAGTGCCGCTTCTCGCGGTAAAGGCGATCGCCATCGGCACCGAACAGGGGGATCCATGCCCGTCGACGGGAACCCGGCCGTACCCGGACTCGTGCTGCCGCGGTTGTTCGAACGCGCCGCCGCGGACCATCCACATCGGACGGCACTGAGCGGTGACGGCCCCGAAGTGTCCTATGCGGACCTCAACGCCCGCGCCAACCGGCTGGCCCGCACGCTGCGCCTGATGCAGGTGCGCGACGGCGCCCCGGCCGGCCTCTACCTGGACCGCTCGGCCGACCTCGTCGTGACGCTGCTCGCGGTGCTCAAGGCGGGCGGCTGCGTCGTCCCGCTCAACCCGGCCTACCCGGCCAAGATGATCCGCCACATCGTCGAGGAGACCGGCCTGCGCACGGTCGTCCACCAGGGACAGCCGTCGCTGGCCGAGGCGGACCTCCCGGTCCGGCAGGCGCACGTCGCCGACCTGATCGGGGAAAGCGCTTCACAGGCGGACGGGAACCTGCCCGCGGCACCGGCCGCCGAGGACGACGCGTTCGTCCTGTTCACCTCCGGCTCCACCGGCCGGCCCAAGGGCGTCCGGCTCGCCCACCGCGGCCTCGCCCGGCTCGCCGTCGCGGACCCGAAGCTGACGATCACGCCGGACGACTGCCTGGTGCAGCTGGCGGCGTTCTCCTTCGCCGCGTCCGGCAACGAGTTCTGGCTGAGCCTGCTCAACGGCGCCGAGCTCGTCCTGCTGCCGCCCGGCCTGCCGTCGCTGTCCGACCTGCGCGACGTCATCACGAAACACGGCGTCAGCGTGCTGAGCCTGCCTTGTGGATTGTTCAACCTCTTGGTCGACAACGAACTGGACGCCCTGCGCGAACTGCGCGTCATCATGGTCAGCGGCGACTTCCCGTCCCCGGCGCACCTGGCGACCGCGGCCGAGCACACCACCGCCGCGATCTTCAACGGCTACGGCTGCACCGAGAACTCCGCGATCTCCTCGCTGTACCCGATCACGCCGGCGGTCCGCGACCTGGACCGGGTGCCGGTCGGCAAGCCACTGACCGGCGTCACCATGGACGTGCTCGACCAGGACCTCAAGCCGTGCCCGCCCGGCGACGTCGGCGAGCTGTGCATCGGCGGCACCGGCGTCGCCAACGGCTACCTGAACCTGCCCGACACGCAGGCCGCGAAGTTCGTCGACGGTGGGACCCGCTACCGCACCGGCGACCTCGCCCGGCTCACCCCCGACGGCGACGTCGTCCTGGTCGGCCGGTCCGACAGTCTCGTCAAGATCCGCGGCTTCCGGGTCGAGACCAGCGCGGTCGAACTCGCCCTGAAGTCCTTCGACGACGTCGAGCACGCGGTCGTCAAGGCGTTCGGGAACGAAGCGAACGAAAAGAGCCTCGTCGCGTTCTACACGACGTGGAGCGGGCAGGAAATCGGCACCGGCGAACTGATCGCGCAACTCGCCGATTCGTTGCCGGACCACATGATCCCGTCCGACTTCCGCCGGCTCGAAGCGATGCCGGCGAACCTCAACGGAAAGATCGACCGGGCCGCACTGCACGACCCGCGCGCCCGGCCGCCGGAAGATCCCCGAGCAGAAACGGAGCAACGCATGACGAACCCCCTCGAAACGGTCATCCTGCAGATGTGGCGCGACATCATCGGCAATGACGACTATTCGGTCACCGACCCGTTCGTCGGGCACGGCGGCAATTCCCTGCACTTCGTGAAGTTCGCTGCCGGCCTGCAGTCGGTCTTCGCGGTCGAGGTCCGGCCCGAGGACGTCTTCCGGCACGGCGACGTCCGCAAGCTCGCCGAGCACGTCGAGTCCCTGCGAACCGGCGCCGCCGCCAGGTGAGCGGCAGACCGAACCGACGCACGGGGGGCCGCGATGATCGGAGAGGTACTGACACCATGGAGAACCCACTCGAGTCGGTGATCCGCCGGGCCCGTTCCGGCGTCACCGCCGAAGGTGTGGCCGGCCACGAGCAGTTCGCCGGGCTGCTCAGCGCGCTGCTGGGGATCACGCTGGGGGCCGAGGACATCCGGCGCCACGAGGACCCCGCGGACCTGGCCCGGCACATCGACGACCTGCGCGGCGGCCCGCCCGGCCTCACCGCCGGGGCCGGCACCGGCCCGGCGCCCGCGTCCTACGGCCAGCGGGGCATCTGGTTCATCGACCAGTACTCGCCGCGCCCGGCGGCCTACAACGCACCGTTCGTGTTCACCGTCAAAACCCCGCTGGACACCGGCGTGCTGCACGAAAGCCTGCGGGCCGTGCTGGCCCGTCACGAGATCCTGCGCACGACGTTCACCTCCGAAGACCGCGACGTCTTCCAGCACGTCGGCCCGGAGCCCACCTGCGACTTCTCGACCGTCGAACTCGGCGCCGACCGGCCGCTGGACGACGTCGTCGCCGAAGTCGTCGACACCGAGTTCGACCTGCGCCGCGGCCCGCTCGTCAAGGTGGTCTGCGCGGCCGAGCCGGACGGGCCGGTGCACGTCGTGTGCAGCATCCACCACATCGTCTTCGACGCGGCCTCGGCCGGGGTGTTCCTCACCGAGTGGTTCACCCGCTACCACGCCGCGCTCGCCGGGGACCCGTTCGACGAGGGCCCGGCCCGGCCGCAGTACCGCGACTTCGCCCGCCGCCAGCGGGAGACCGTCCGCGACGACAAGCTGAACGACCTGCTGGGGTACTGGGAAGAGCGGCTCGCCGGGCCGCTGCCGCTGCTCGACCTGCCGACGGACCGGCCGCGGCCGCTGGAGCAGTCGCACCGCGGCGACATCGTCCGGTTCGACCTCCCGCCGGCGCTGACCGAACAGGTCCGCGCGCTCGCCGCCGACGAAGGCGTCACGCTGTTCATGCTGCTGGAAGCGGCGTACGCGGCGTTCCTGCACCGGCACACCCGCCAGGACGACGTCCTCATCGGCAGCCCGGTCTCGCTGCGGGACCTGCCCGAGACGGCCGACATGCTCGGCTACTTCGTCAACATGGTCGTCTTCCGCCACGGCGTGCGCGCCGACCAGCCGCTGCGGGAGCTGTACGCACAGGCCGGCACCGAGATCACCGAAGCCCTGCGGCACAAGGACGCGCCGTTCGAGAAGGTCATCGAGCGGGTCAACCCGCCCCGCAGCCCGAGCCACGCGCCGGTCTTCCAGACCATGTTCGTGCTGCCGGACTCCGACTGGGCGGCCCTCGACCGGCTCGGCCTGGACGCCGATCTCGACCTCTACGTCAGCCGCAGCTCGAAGTACGACCTCTCGCTGATCGTCGAACAGGACGGCAGCGTGCTGCGCGGGGTGTTCGAGTACGACACGGCGTTGTTCGACCGCGAGACCGTCGAGGAGTTCGGCGACCGGTACGTCCGGCTGCTCGAAGCCCTCGTCGCGCACCCCGGCGGCACCGTCGGCGAACTGGGGCTGCTGTCCGCCGAACAGGAGCAGGAAGTCCTCGCGTGGTGCGCGCCGCCGGCGGAGGACACCACCCGCCGCCCGGTCGCGGAGCTGTTCGAGTCGCAGGCCGCGGTCACGCCGGACGCGCCGGCGCTGGAGCACGGCGACCGCGTCCTGACCTACCGGGAACTCAACGGCCGCGCCAACCGGCTGGCCCGTGACCTGCGGGCGAAGGGCGTCGGACGCGGTGACCGCGTCGGCATCCACGTCCCGCGGTCGCCCGAGATGATCGTCGCGCTGCTAGGCGTCCTGAAAGCTGGGGCCGCGTACGTGCCGGTCGACCCGTCCTACCCGGCCGAGCGGATCGAATACATGCTCGAGGACTCCGGCGTCGCGCTGGTGCTGGAATCGGCGCAGCCGGAAGCGACCGACGAGACCGACCTGGGGCGGCTGAAGACCGGCGACGACGAGATCTACGTGATCTACACGTCCGGGTCCACCGGACGACCCAAGGGTGTCGTGCTCACCGAGGCCACGGTCACCAACCTCGTCGAATACATGCGCCGCACCTCACCGGTCGGCGCGACCGGGCGGACGCTGCAGTACATGACGTTGTCCTTCGACGTCTCGGTGATGGAGATCCTGGGGACGCTCTGCGCCGGCGGCACGCTCGTGCTGATCGACGAAGACCTGCAGAAGGACCTGCACCGGCTCAGCGGCTTCCTGCGCGATCACCGGATCACCCGGACCTACCTGCCGTACGTCGCCGTGCAGCAGCTGGCCGCGGTCGCCGAGGACAAGCCCTTCCCCGACCTGGTCGAGGTCGCCTCCGTCGGCGAACAGCTGGTGATCACCCCGCAGATCCGCGAGTTCTTCGCCCGCCGGCCGGAAATCCGGTTCCTGAACATGTACGGGCCGTCCGAGACGCACCTAGCGTCCGCGCACGAACTGAGCGGCGACCCGGCGGCCTGGCCGGAGGCGCCGTCGATCGGCGGCCCGATCGGGGGCCTGTCGATGCTGGCCCTCGACGACGGCGGCCGGCTCGTCCCGCCCGGCGTGCCGGGGGAGCTGTACCTCGGCGGTGACCTCGTCTCGCCGGGCTACCACGGCCTGCCCGAACAGACCCGCGAACGGTTCGTGGAGACGCCGTTCGGGCGCCTCTACCGCACCGGTGACCTGGTCCGCTACGACCGCCACGGGGAGTTCGACTACCTCGGCCGAGCGGACACCCAGATCAAGATCCGCGGCTACCGCGTCGAACCGGCCGAGGTCGAGGCGGCGCTGAACGAACTGCCCGAGGTCAGCGCGTCCGCGGTGGCCCCGGTGCCGTTCGGCGCCGGCGACCGCCGGCTGGTCGGCTACCTCGTCACCGAGCGGGAGCCCGACCCGGTGCGGGTGCGGGCGGCGCTGTCCGGCACGCTGCCGGACTACCTGGTCCCGTCCCACTTCTTGCGGCTCGCCGCCCTGCCGATCGCGCCCAGCGGCAAGATCGACCGCAAGGCACTGCCGGACCTGTTCGACCCGGGCACCACGACCGCGTCGCGGCCGCCCGAGACACCGACCGAGCAGACCGTCGCCGAAGCGTGGACCGACCTGCTGGGCACCGGCGGTGTCGGCCTCGACGAGGACTTCTTCGCCGCGGGCGGCCACTCGATCCTCGCCACCGAACTGATGTACCGGCTGCGCAAGCGGTTCGACGTCGACGTGCCGCTGCGCGTGCTCTTCGACAACCCGACCGTCGGCGGCATGGCCGCACGCATCGACGCGCTGCGCTCCGGCGAGGACACCGGCGACCGCGTCGACCTGCGGGCCGACGTCCGGCTGTCCGAGCACGTCCGCGTCGCCGAAGGCGCGCCGCGCGCCACCGCCGAGGACGTCCTGCTCACCGGGGCGACGGGCTTCCTGGGGATCCACCTGCTGCGCGAGCTGCTGGCCGAGACCACCGGCCGGGTGCACTGCCTGGTCCGGGCCGCGGACGCCGGCAGCGCGTGGGAGCGGATCGCCGCGACGGCCGACCGCTACGGCATCGGGAAGTTCCTGGACCGCGACCGCGTCACGGCCGTGGCCGGCGATCTCACCGCCGACCGGCTGGGACTGCCCGAAACGGACTACGACGACCTCACCCACCGCGTCGGGACGATCCACCACACGGCGGCGCACATCAACTTCGTCGCGCCGTACGCCTCGGTGAAACAGGCCAATGTGGACGGCCTCGCCCGGATCGTCGAGTTCGCCGCGGCCGGGCCGGTCAAGCCGGTGCACTACACCTCCACCGTGGCGGTGTTCTCGCCGAAGCCGCGGCCCGAAGCGATCACCGAGGACGACGTCCCGGACGACGCGCAAGACCTCACGATCGGCTACACCCAGAGCAAATGGGTCGCCGAAGAGGTCGCGCGGCTGGCCCGCGACCGCGGGGTGCCGGTGACGATCTACCGCATCGGCCGGATCGCCGGCGACAGCGAGACCGGCGCGCTGCAGTCCGAGGACTTCCTCTGGCGGCAGGTCAAGAGCTTCCTCGAACTCGGCGTCGTCCCGCCGCCCGAGGAACACGACACCGACCTCCTGCCGGTCGACTTCGTCGGGCGCGCGCTGGTCCGGCTGTCACGGGCCCGCCCCGCGGAAAACGGCACCTGGCACCTGTTCAACCCCGGCATCAAGACCTTCGACGTCGTTTACGAGGCCATTCGCGAGCTCGGTTACCCGCTGCGCGAGATCCCGGTCGCCGAATGGCGTACCGCGCTGGCCGACGGCGACAACCCGTTGTCCGCGATGGCCCCGCTCTACCAGGAAGGGGCGCTCGACATCGGCGACAACGTCTACGGCAACGAGCGCACCGGGCGCGAGCTCGCCCGGCTGGGCCTGTGCTGGCCGGAGATCACTCCGGCCGTGTTCACGAAAATGATCGGCTATTTCCGTGAAACGGGCGAATTCACCGGCTGATCCCGGTCGCCCCCGTTCTCCCGATATCCGGCTCAAGCAAGGAATGCGTGATGAGGAAGACGCTGCCCGCACGAGCCCGGCCGGTCCTGCACCGCGCCGCCGATCAGTGCGACGAGACCCTGTCCGACTACCCCGCCGCCCAGCAACCCGACTGGCCCGACCAGGCCGAACTCGCCGGCGTCCGCGACACGCTGTCCGAGCGTGAGGACGTCGTCGGCCCCGCCGAAGTGCTGCAACTGCGGTCCCTGCTGGCCCGCGCCGCCGAAGGCGAGTTCTGCGTGCTGCAGGCAGGCGACTGCGCCGAAGACCCGGCCGACACCGGCGTCGGGGCCGTGGCCCGCAAGATCGGCATGCTCGACACGCTCGCCGAGGTGATGCGGGTCGGCTCCGGCCGCCCGGTCCTCGAAGTCGGCCGGATCGCCGGCCAGTACGCCAAACCCCGCTCGCAGAACGTCGAGAACGTCGACGGCCACGAGCTGCCCGTCTACCGCGGGCCGATCGTCAACAGCCCCGAACCGACGTCCGAAGCCCGGCGGCCCGACCCCACCCGGATCCTGGACGCGCACGAGGCCGCGCTCGGCGTCCGCGCGTCGATCGGGCAGCTGGGCCGGGGGACCGGAGCCGAGCCGGCCGGCCGGATCTGGACCAGTCACGAGGCACTGCTGCTGGACTACGAGGTCCCGCTGGTGCGCCGGATGCCCGGCGGCCGCAGCTACCTCGCTTCGACGCACTGGCCGTGGATCGGCGAGCGCACCCGGCGCTCGGACGGCGCCCACGTGCACCTGCTGTCCACTGTGGTCAACCCGGTGGCGGCGAAGGTCAGCGCGAAGGCGCCGATCGAGGACGTGCTGAAGCTCTGCCAGCAGATCGACCCGTACCGCACACCCGGGCGGCTGACGCTGATCCCGCGGTTCGGCGCGGCCCGCATCGGCGAGCTCGCGCCGCTGGTCCGGGCGGTGCGCGACGCCGGGCACCCGGTGCTGTGGCTGTGCGACCCGATGCACGGCAACACCGTCGTCGCCGACGACGGGCTCAAGGTCCGCTGGCTCGAGGACATCATGAACGAGCTGCGCCAGTTCGTCCGGATCGTCACCGGGGAGGGCGGCGCGTGCGCCGGCCTGCACATGGAGGCCTCGCCGAGCGAGATCTCCGAGTGCCACGGCGCCGGCATCACCGCCGCCCGCGGGCCCGGCTACACGACGCTGTGCGACCCGCGCCTGAACCTCACCCAGGCCGTCGCGCTGACCGCGCACTGGCAGCCCGAGGCCGCCCACGAACTCAGGACGGAGCTGGCGTCATGACCCCCGTGACTCTCGTGACCGGCGCGGGCAGCGGCATCGGCGCCGCCACCGCGACCCTGCTCGCCGGACGCGGGCACACCCTCGCGCTGTTCGACCGCGACGAGGACGCCCTCGCCGAGGTCGCGAAGCCGTTGCTGGACGACGGCCGCAGCGTCGAGACGCACGTCGTCGACGTCACCTCGAGCACGGAGGTCGACGCCTCCGTCGAGCGCGTCGAGTCCGGCTTCGGGCCGATCGAAGGCCTGGCGAACGTCGCCGGCGTGCTGCGGATGGGCCGGGTGGCCGAACTGACCGACGAGGACTGGAACGAGACTTTCGCGGTCAACGCGACCGGCGTGTTCCACGTCTGCCGGGCGGCTTCCCGCCGGATGGCGTCGCGGAAGAGCGGCTCGATCGTCACGGTGGCGTCGAACGCCGCGGGGGTACCCCGCAGCCACATGGCCGCCTACGCCGCGTCGAAGTCCGCCGCGACCAGCCTGACCCACAGCCTCGGCCTGGACCTCGCGCCGCTCGGCATCCGCTGCAACGTCGTCGCGCCGGGCTCGACCGACACCCCGATGCTGCGTTCCATGTGGACGGACGACACCGGGGCCGCCGCGACGCTCGAAGGCGACTCCGGCCAGTTCCGGCTCGGCATCCCGCTGGGGCGGATCGGCGCCGCCGAGGACGTCGCCCGCAGCGTGGCGTTCCTGCTGTCGGACGAGGCCCGGCACGTCACCCTGGCCACGCTGCTCGTCGACGGCGGCGCCGCACTCGGCGCCGTCTGAGGAGGCCTGATGAGCATCACGATCGAACCGTACGACCTGCCCACCAGCGTCCCGGCCAGCACCGCGACCTGGCGGCCCCACCCGGGCCGCGCGGCCCTGCTGATCCACGACATGCAGCGCTACTTCCTCGGCTTCTACCCCGAAGACGGCGAACTGCGGCGCACGCTCGTCCGCAACGTCGTCCAGGCGCGGGAAACGGCCGACCGGCTGGGCATCCCGGTGTTCTACACCGCCCAGCCCGGCTCGATGACGCCCGAGGACCGCGGGCTGCTGCAGGACATCTGGGGCCCGGGCATGAAAGCCACGCCCGCCGACCGGCAGGTGATCGACGAGCTCACGCCGACCCCGGCCGACGTCGTCCTGACCAAGTGGCGCTACAGCGCGTTCCACCGCACCGACCTGCTCGAACGGCTGCGGGCGGCCGGGCGCGACCAGCTGATCGTCTGCGGGATCTACGCCCACGTCGGCTGCCTGATCACCGCGGTCGAGGCGTTCACGCACGACATCGAGACGTTCTTCGTCGCCGACGCGGTCGCCGACTTCGGCCCGGACCAGCACCGGCTCGCCGTCGACTACGCGGCCGCCAACTGCGCGGTAGCGACCACGACGTCGGCGCTGGTCGGCGAGCTGGAAGGCGCGGTGGTCACGTGAGTCCCCTGCCCATCCGCGCCGGCTCGCCGTACGCGATCCTGCACCGGCCCGGCAGCGGCCGCGGCGACCAGGTCGAGATCGTCTCCGGCCCGGTCCGCACGGCCGAGCGGCTGGCCGACCTGACCCTGGACGACGGGACCTGGGAAGGCCGGGGCCGGCACACGAAGCTGGTCCTGCTCCCGTACCGGCAGCTCGCCGAGCGCGGGTACGACTGCCCGGACGACCAGGTCCCGTTGCAGGTGATGGACATCGAGTCCCAGGCGACGCTCACCGTCGCCGAGACCCTCGCGGCGCTGCCCGACGCCGTCCCGCCGCTGGAAGACCGCGCGTTCGACCTCGGTGACGACGAGTACGCCCGCACCGTCGAGCGGATCCTCGACTACGAGATCGGCGCCGGCGAGGGCGCGAACTTCGTGCTCTCGCGCAGCCTGCGCGGCCGGTTCCCCGGCTTCGACGACGACGTCGCCCGGGCGGTCTTCAAGCGCCTGCTGGGCGCGGAAGCCGGCGCGTACTGGACGTTCCTGGTCTTCACCGGCGAGCGCTACCTGCTGGGCAGCACGCCCGAGCAGCACGTCCGGCTGTTCGACCGCACGGTGACCATGAACCCGATCAGCGGCACCTACCGCTACCCGGAAGGCGGCGCCGACACCGAAGGCCTGCTCGAGTTCCTCCACGACGAGAAGGAGGCCGACGAGCTCTGCATGGTCGTCGACGAGGAACTGAAGATGATGGCCGAGCTGTGCGACCGCGGCATCCGGGTGTCCGGGCCACGGCTGCGGCGCATGTCGCGGCTGGCGCACACCGAGTACTCCCTGGAGGGCGAGACCGGGAAGCCGCTGACGGAGGTGCTGCGGCACACACTGCTCGCGCCGACCGTCACCGGCAGCCCGCTGGTCAACGCCTGCCGGGTGATCCGCCGCTACGAGCCGAAGGGGCGCGGCTACTACAGCGGCGTCATCGGGCTCGTCGGCAGTGACGACGACGGCCGCCGCTCCCTGGACTCGGCGATCCTCATCCGCACCGCGGACATCTCGCCGGGCGGTGACGTCCGGCTGGCCGCCGGGTCGACGATCGTGCGCGAGTCGGCGCCGCTGTCGGAAGCCGCGGAGACGACGGCGAAGGTGTCGGCCGTGCTGAAGTCGCTCTCCGGCGAAGCCCGCCGGTCCGCGACACCGCCGCCGTCGACGTCGTCCGACGAGGTGCGCTCGGCGCTGAAAGCACGCAACGACGGGAAGTCGCGGTTCTGGCTCGACGGCGCCCGGCCCGGCACCGGGTCCCGGGTGCGGATCACCGTCGTCGACGCCGAAGACGCGTTCACCTCGATGCTGGCCTACCAGCTCAAGTCGGTGAACTGCGACGTGACGACCGTGCCGTGGGACGCGCGGGAGCTGCCGGAGAACGACCTCGTGCTGCTCGGCCCCGGGCCGGGCGACCCCAACGACGTCGCCGGCGCGAAGGTCGGCCGGCTGCGCGCGCTGGCCGCGGACCTGCTGCGAGAAGGCCGTCCGCTGGTCGGCGTCTGCCTGGGCCACCAGGTGCTCTGCGCCGAACTCGGGCTCCCCGTCCAGCGGCTGGCGCGGCCCAACCAAGGCCGTCAGGCACACGTGACGATCGACGGCACGCGCCGCGCGGTCGGGTTCTACAACAGTTTCGCCGCGCGTACGGCCGACGACCGCGTCGCGGTGCCCGGCCGTGCCGACGCGGAAGTCGTGCGTGGCCTCGACGACCAGGTCATCGGCCTGCGCGGGCCGGGACTGGCGACCATCCAGTTCCACGCCGAGTCGTTCCTCACCGAGGACGGCCCGGCCATCCTGCGCGACGTCGTCGACCACGCGACCACAGGAGGAGGCAACTCATGACCACCACCGCTCCGGCGTTCGACCGCGCCCGGCTGAGGGCCTTCCTCGGCCACTTCACCACCGGCGTCACCGTGGTGACCTACCGGCGCGGCGAGCAGGTGCGCGGCGCGACCGTCAACGCGTTCACGTCGGTGTCGCTGGATCCGCCGCTCGTGCTGGTCTCGCTCGACCGGCGCAGCCGCTCGGTCCAGCACCTCGACAGCGGGCCGTTCGTGGTGAACATCCTCGCCGAGGACCAGCAGGACGTCGCGATGCACTTCGCGGGCAAACCCCTCGCGGACGACGACGTGCCGTGGGTCGACCTCGACTCGCCGGTGCCGCGGCTGGGCGGCACGGTCGGGCACGTCGAGTGCACCCCGTGGCGCGCCTACGACGGCGGCGACCACGTGCTGCACGTCGGCGAGGTGACCGGCCTCGACCTGGCCGGCGGGCGGCCGCTGCTGTTCTTCGGCGGCGAGTTCCCGCGGCTGGCCGAAGACCCCGAAGCACCGCACTGGTCGTGGTCGCTGGACGACCCGATCGCGCCGCAGCCCTTTGCTGCGCCGCACCGATGGGAGGCAGGCAAGTGAGCGAGACGACGACCCGGCCGTTGACCGGGGACGAGTACCTGGAGAGCATCCGCGACGGCCGGGAGATCTGGGCCTACGGCGAGCGCGTCGACGACGTGACCAAGCATCCGGCGTTCCGCAACACCGCCCGGATGACCGCGCGGCTGTACGACGCGCTGCACGACCCGGAGAAGAAGGACGTGCTGACCACGCCGACCGACACCGGCAGTGGCGGGTTCACGCACAAGTTCTTCCGCGCCCCGAAGTCCACTCAGGACCTGATCGGTGACCGTGACGCGATCGCCGAGTGGGCCCGGATGAGTTACGGCTGGCTCGGCCGCAGCCCCGACTACAAGGCGAGCTTCCTCGCCACCCTCGGCGTCGACCCGGGCTACTACGGCGAGTTCGAGGGCAACGCGCGCCGCTGGTACGCCGAGGCGCAGGAGAAGGTCCTCTTCTGGAACCACGCGATCATCAACCCGCCGGTCGACCGGCACAAGGCGGCCGACGACGTCGGGGACGTGTTCGTGCACGTCGAAGAGGAGCGTGACGACGGCCTGGTCGTCAGCGGCGCCAAGGTCGTCGCGACCGGCTCGGCGCTGACGCACGGCAACTTCATCGCCCACTACGGGCTTCCCGTGAAGAAGCGCGAATTCGCCCTGGTGGCGACCCTGCCGATGGACTCGCCGGGGCTGAAGCTGATCTGCCGGCCGTCGTACGCGCTGCAGGCGGACACGACGGGCAGCCCGTTCGACTACCCGCTGTCGAGCCGGCTCGACGAGAACGACACGATCTTCGTGCTCGACAAGGTGAAGATCCCCTGGGAGAACGTGTTCGTCTACGGCGACCAGGCCAAGGCGGCGACGTTCCTGTCGGCGTCCGGGTTCCTGAACCGCTCGACGTTCCACGGCGTGACGCGGCTGGCCGTGAAGCTGGACTTCCTGGCCGGGCTGCTGCTCAAGGGCGTCGACGTCACCGGCACGAAGGACTTCCGCGGCATCCAGACCCGCATCGGCGAGGTGCTGGCCTGGCGGAACATGTTCTGGGGGCTGAGCGACGCGATGGCGCTCAACCCGGACCCGTGGAAGGACGGCGCGCTGCTGCCGAAGCTCGACTACGGCATGGCCTACCGCTGGTTCATGACGATCGGCTACCCGCGGGTGCGGGAGATCATCCACCAGGACCTGGGCAGCGCGCTGATCTACCTGAACTCGCACGCCAGCGACTTCCAGAACCCGGAGCTGCGGCCCTACCTCGACAAGTACGTCCGGGGCTCGTCGGGCTACGACGCGGTGGAGCGGGTCAAGCTGATGAAGCTGATCTGGGACTCCGTCGGCACGGAGTTCGCCGGCCGCAACGAGCTCTACGAGCGGAACTTCTCGGGCAACCACGAGAACGTCCGGATCGAGATGCTCACCGCGCAGCAGGCGTCCGGGCAGGTCGACGGCTACAAGGGCTTCGCCGAGCAGTGCCTGGCCGAGTACGACCTCGACGGCTGGACCGCGCCGGACCTGATCAACCCCGATCGGCTCTGACATGAGCCACGACGTGACGGAGGGCCTCCCCGCGGTGCGGGAAGGCCCTCCGGTCGTAGGTTTCCCAGCCGGCCCGTCAGCTCTCGACGAGCATCAGGCAGAACCCGTCGTGGCCGCGGCTGCCGACGGTCTGCACGGTCGTCGCGGTGACACGCGGTTCGTCGGCCACCAGCTGGTTGAACCGCCGCACGCCCTGTACGGCAGGGTTGGGGCTGTCGGCCTCGATGACGAGCCCGTCGAGCACCACGTTGTCCACGACGATGACGCTGCCCGGGCGGGTCAGCTTCAGGGCCCAGCCGAAGTACTCCGGGATGTTCGCCTTGTCGGCGTCGATGAACACGAGGTCGAACGGCTCGCCGCCCGCCAGCTGCGGCAGGGTGTCGAGCGCCTTGCCGACGCGCAGGTCGACGACGTCGGACAGGCCGGCGTTGTCGATGTTGCGCTGCGCGACCTCGGCGAAGGACGGTTCGGCCTCCAGCGTGGTCAGCGTGCCGCCCTCCGGCAGCGCCCGGGCCAGCCAGATGGCGCTGTAGCCGCCGAACGCGCCGATCTCGAGGATGCGGCGCGCGCCGTGGGTGCGGGCGAGCAGGTGGAGGAACTTGCCCTGGTTGGGTGCCACCGCGATCTCCGGCAGCCCGGCCTCGGAGCTGGCCTTGGCCGCGAGGTCCAGGGCGGCGTCGTGTTCCACCATCAGGTTCGAGGTGTAGGTGTCGATTTTCGTCCACTGGTCTTCGCTCATGTCTCCCGATGCTACTTGAGTAAGGCGCTCGGCTATAGGGATAATGGAACTATTTTTCCCGTCAGGTTGATTTCCTGTCGGCAACCACTGTAGTCTCGGAAGAGATCGGGCGGTTGTTTTCGCCGCCGCCCCCGATGATCGATCAAGGCCACTCTCCGAGGCGCCGTCTGGGAATGCTCTCCCGGCGCCGGAAGAAAGGATGGCGACATGTCCGAGAACGCCGTGGCGACCCTCGAGTCGCCCCGCCTTGCCCCGCTCCGCGCGGCCACGTTCCACCACCTGGGGATCCAGACCGCCGATCTCGCCAACTGCGTCTCCTGGTACCAGGAGTTCTTCGGCTGCAAGGAAAACTGGGCCCTCGACGAGTTCTCCGAGCTGACCACCAGCCGGCTGCCCGGCATCGTCGAGCTCGTCGAACTGAGGGCCGGCGGCACCCGGTTCCACCTCTTCGAGCGCGCGGGCCGAGGCACTGAACCGCCCGACCCCGGCGACGCGCAATTCCAGCACGTCTGCATGGAGGTCGGTTCGCCGGAAGAAATGCTCGCCTGGCAGCGGCACTGGACCCGGTTGTACGAATCCGGGCGATTTCATTTCACGCGCGACGAACCCGCGACGGAGATCGTCACCGACGACGACGGCGTGCAGAGTTTCTACGCATTCGACGTGAACGGCCTGGAATACGAGTTCACCTGGATCCCGGAGGCCGCGTCATGACCGTTCCCGTGCTGACCGGAGTCCCCGTGCGCGAGGGGTGGGACTTCGGCGACTTCCCCTACGGCCTCGAACCGCTGACCATCCCCGACGCGGGCACCGGACCCGACGGCGACGGCCCGTGCTCCCGCTTCGCCGGGCTGTGCACCCACCTGGAGCACATCTCCCGCAGCGGGGTGCCGGGCCCGGTCGAACCCGTCGAGTCGTCCGACCGGCTGTACTGGTTCCGCTGGATCACCGGCCACCAGGTGACGTTCGTGCTGTGGCAGCTCGTCGCCCGCGAACTGGCGCTGGCCGAGCGCGGCGAGCGGGACCGCGAGGCCGCGCTGGCCTCGGCGGCGCTGTTCACCCGCGGCTTCAGCGCGATGCTGCTCTACACCAGCTCGACGCCGGTCAACGTCTACCACGAGGTGATCCGGCCGAGCATGTTCCTGCAGCACCGCGGGTTCAGCGGCACGTGGGCGCCGGACTTCGCGCCGGTCCGCGACCTCTACCGCGGCAAAGGCCTGCCCGACGACGACTCGCCCGGAGTGAAGGCGCTGCGCGACGAAGTCGGCTTCTACCAGCGCGTCCACGGCGGGATCGCGGCCAAGCTGGTGCCGAGTGGCCGGTCGCTGCTGCAGGACGCGGCGGGCGCGGCCGAGGCACCGCACCCGGACGTGCTGAGCGTCGTCTACGACAACTACTTCATGACGCTGCGGGCGCCGACGTCCCTGCCGGATGTGGTGGCCCAGCTGCTGCGGCGGCTCAACGCCGTGGCGCTGGACGTCACGCAGAACGGCGTCGACGCGGTGTCCGACGCCGAGGACCCGCCCGCCGAGCTGACCAGTCCCGAGGTCCGCTCCTGTGAGGCCGGGTTCGTCGGCCTCCTCGCCGACGTCGCGGCGTGCGCCGCCGGCGCCCCGGCGGACTGAGCCGTGCGCCACGGCATCGTGTTGCTGCCCGAACAGCGCTGGTCCGCCGCGCGGGACCGCTGGCGCCGCGCCGAAGAGCTCGGGTTCGACCACGCCTGGACCTACGACCACCTGATGTGGCGCTGGCTGCGCGACGAGACCTGGTTCGGCTGCCTGCCGACGCTCACCGCCGCGGCCGGGGTGACGTCGAAGATGCGGCTCGGCTCGCTCGTCGCGACCCCGACGTTCCGCCACCCGGTGTCCTTCGCCAAGGAGCTGATGACGCTCGACGACATCTCCGACGGGCGGCTGATCTGCGGCGTCGGTTCCGGAGCCGGCGGGTACGACGAGAGCGTCTTCGGCGCGGAGCAGGAAGGCAGCCGCGCCGGGCGGTTCGCGGAGTTCCTCGAGCTGACGGAACTGCTGCTGCGGCAGCCGGTGACGTCGTACGAGGGCAAGTACTACCGCTGCGAAGGCGCCCGGATGGTCCCGGGCTGCGTACAACGTCCGCGGCTGCCGTTCGCGGTCGCCGCGACCGGCCCGAAGGCGATGGGCCTGGCCGCGCGGTACGCCGAAACCTGGATCACCGCGGGCGCGCCGGGCCGGTTCGACGCGCGGCGCTGGGACCTGGTCGTGCCGGAGCTGAAGGACCAGCTCCGGGCGTTCGAGGACACCTGCGCCGCGGCGGGCCGCGATCCGGCGTCGGCGGGGAAGCTGCTGGTGACCGGCGCGACCGTCGGGGGCGTGCTGGATTCCGCCCAGTCCTTCCGGGACGCCTCGGGCACGTTCGCCGACCTCGGCTTCACCGACCTGGTCGTGCACTGGCCGCGGCAAGCCGAGCCCTACCGAGGGGACGAGCGGGTCCTCGACAAGCTGGACCTGGTCTGAAGGGAGCAGCATGCCCGCGTACGAGATCGTCAACATGTTCGCCGACCACGTCTACGCCGGCAGCGCGCTCGGCGTCGTCCCAAGGGCCGGTGACCTCGACACCGCGGGCATGCAGGCGCTGGCCCGCGAGATCAACCACACCGAGACGGCGTTCGTATTGCCGCCCACCGGAACCGGCGCCGACTACCGCGTCCGCGTGTTCACCCCGGAGGCGGAGTCGCCGTTCGGCGGGCATTCGAGCGTCGGCACCGCGGTGACGCTCGCGCGGCTGGGCCTGGTGCCCGCCGGGCGGGTCGTGCAGGAGTGCGGCCCGAAGCTGCTGCCCCTGGACGTCTCCGCCGAAGCGGGCAAGATCACCGCGAAAGACCCCCTGGCCAGCGAAAAGCTCGACGCCAGGGTACTGCTCGGCGCCGTCGGCCTGCCCGCCTCCGCAGCCGGCGGCGCCGTCCCCGCGGCCTGCGGGTTCGGCCCGGCGTTCCACTTCCTGCCCGTGCGCGCCGACGCCGTCGCGGCGGCGACGCCCGACTTCGCCCGGATGGCCGACGCCGATCTCGCCGACGTCCTGGTGTTCGGCTGGGACCCGGCGACGAACACCGCGCACGGCCGCCTGTTCGCGCCGGGTTACGGGATGCCCGAGGACCCGGCCTGTGCCTCGGCCGCACTCGGCCTCGGCGTCTGGCTCGTCGAAGCGGGCCGGCTCACCGGCGACGGCACCCATGACTTCACGCTGCGACAGGGCCGCGAACAGGGCCGTCCGTCCACTTTGTACTGCTCGGTCCAGGTCACCGGCGGCCGGCCGGTGTCGGCCTCGGTGTCGGGCGCCGTGCTGCCGGCGGGAGCCGGCGAGCTCGCCGATCCGGACCGCGAGAAGGGAAGCTGACGTGCTCGACCGACCCGAACTGCTCGGCACCCGGGGTGCCGTTTCCGCCACGCACTGGCTGGGCTCCGCCGCCGGGACGGCGATGTTCGACCTGGGCGGCAACGCCTTCGACGCCGCCGTCGCCGCGGCGTTCGTCATCCAGGTCGTGGAACCCCACCTCAACGGCCCGGGCGGCGACGTCCCGATCCTGGTCCACGACGGCGCGACCGGCGAAGCCGAGGTGATCTGCGGGCAGGGCCCGATGCCGGAAGCCGCGACACCCCAGGCGTTCCGCGACCGCGGCGTCGACGCCATCCCCGGTTCGGGACTGCTCCCGGCGGTCGTCCCCGGCGCGTTCGGCGCCTGGCTGCGCCTGCTGCGCGACCGCGGCCGCCTCGACCTCGGCACGGTGCTCGCCCCGGCCATCGACTACGCCGAGCACGGGTACCCGCTGCTGCCCAAGGCGGCGGACATGATCGACGTCCTCGCGCCGCTGTTCCGCGAAGAGTGGACCGGCTCCGGCGAGGTCTACCTGCCCGGTGGCCGGTCGCCGAAGCCCGGCGCACGGATCTGCAACAAGCCCCTCGCCGCGACCTACCGGCGGATCGTCGCCGAGGCCGACGCCGCCAAGGGCGGGCGCGAGAACCGGATCGACGCCGCCATCACCGTGTTCTACGAAGGGTTCGTCGCCGAGACGATCGCCGACTTCCTCGCCACGGCCGAGCCGCTCGACTCCACCGGCCGCCGCAACAGCGGCCTGCTCACCGGCGACGACCTGGCGGCGTGGCGACCCACGATCGAGCAGACGGTCACCGCCGACTACCGCGGCCACACTGTGCACAAGGCGGGTCCGTGGTCGCAGGGCCCGGTGTTCCTCCAGCAACTTGGCCTGCTCGAAGGCTTCGACCTGGCCGCGATGGACCACGGCGGCGCCGACCACCTCCACACGGTCGTCGAGAGCGCGAAACTCGCCTTCGCCGACCGCGAGGCCTTCTACGGCGACCCGGCCCACACCGACGTCCCGCTGAAGGAACTCCTGGACCCGGCGTACGCCGCCGCGCGCCGCGAACTGATCGGCACAAAGGCGTGCGGCGAGCTGCGTCCGGGCCTGGACGGCTGGTTCCCGCAACCCCCGCTGCCCGCCGAGCCGGACGCGGACTGGCGCGCCCAGCTGGCCGACGGGATCCCGGCCGTGGTGAAGCTGACCGCCGCCAAGGGCGACACGTGCTGCATCAGCGCGTCGGACCGCGACGGCAACATGGTCGTCGCGACCCCGAGCGGCGGCTGGCTGAAAAGTTCGCCCGTCATCCCCGGCCTCGGGTTCCCGCTCGGCACGCGCGGGCAGATGGCGTTGCTGGACGAGGGGCACCCGAACACGGTCGCGTCGGGCAAGCGCCCGCGGACCACGCTGAGCCCGACCCTGGTGACCAAGGACGGGCGGCCGCACCTGGCGTTCGGCACCCCGGGCGGCGACCAGCAGGACCAGTGGACGCTGAACTTCTTCATCAGCCACGTCGACGGCGGCCTGCGCCCACAGGCGGCCGTCGAGCAGCGGGCGTTCCACACCGACCAAGTGCCCTCGTCGTTCGCGCCGCGCTCGGCCCGCCCGAACCGCCTGGTCGTGGAGAACAGCTGCCCGCCAGAGGTGGTCGCGCAGCTGCGGGCGCGCGGCCACGACGTCACCCTCGCCCCGGACAAGTCCCTGGGCAAGGTCTGCGCGACGGGGTTCGACGGCGACCTCGTCCTGGCCGCGGCGAGCCCGCGCGGGCAGCAGGCCTACGCCGTCGCCCGCTGACTCAGGAGGTGTCCTGGTGAACTCCGTACTGGAACTGTCCCCGAGCCGGCGCGCGCTGGCCGAAGTCACCGACGAGCTGGGCCGGGGCCGGCCCGCCGTCGTCCACAACGGACGCGAGGCCGTGTTCGTCCTGCCCCTGGCCGAGGTTTCGCCGCCGTCGGTCGCGTTCCTGGTCCGGCACGGCTCGGGTCTGGTGATCGCCGCGTTGCCCCGGCGGCGGTGCGACGAGCTGGGCCTGCCGAGGATGTGGGGCGCGTTCGAGGAGCCGTCGGACTACTGCGTCACGGTCGACGCGGCCGACGGCGTCACCACGGGCATCTCGGCGACCGACCGCGCGACGACGCTCTCGCGGCTGGCCGACCCGAAGGCGGGCCCGGCGGACTTCCAGCGGCCCGGCCACGTCATGACCCGCGCGACGCACCCGGACGGCGTGATCGGCCACGCCGGCTTCGCCGAAGCGGCGTCGGACCTGGCCGAACTGGCCCACTGCGGCCCGGCGGCGGGGTACACGCACATCGTCAGCCCGCTCGACCCGACACGGCTCGCCAAGCCGGGGGAGCTGGACCGGCTGCGCGGCGAGTGCCCGCTGCCGACGGTGAGCCTGGCGATGCTGCGCGGGTTCCGGACCCAGCTGGCTGCTCAGCGGTTGCCGGGCGAGAGTACGTAGGAGAATCGGCGAACGCGCGGCACCCAGGTCTGAAAGACCTCGACCTCCCGCAGCGTGAGCACTTCGGAGAGTTCCGTCAGGCTGAGGTGGAGATGTTCCCACTGAGGAACCTCGGCAGCAGGGATCGCGCCGATGGCCAAGTTCTCCCAATGGCCCTCGGCTTCAACGGGTTGCAGATCCGACACGAAGCTGGCCCAGGAAGCCTCCATAGGCCTTCGGAGTAGTGCGTCGGCAAAGCGGCCGAGCAAGCGTCCGTGCGCGGTGAACGTCGCCAGGAGGATGATCACCGCTTCGTACTCCCCGCCGAGGAACGCGGATGCGTCCGAGAGATCTCGCGTCGCCCGAAGCATGCTGTAGAGGTTGATGAGGCGCTTTGCGTCCCGAGGGGTATCGATCAGCCGGTCCAGACACGACAAGAGATCGATCTCCAGGGTGGTCAGAGGCCGCGGAACCTCCGGTGGGCTCTGTGGATCCAGTTGAGCGGCAACCTGCGAACGTGGCTCGACTGTGATGGCTGCCGTGGCGGGTTCGGCGGGAGCGACCGCACCTTCGGTCTGGGCGAGCTGTTCCTCCTGCGACGGTTCTCTGGACATCGCCGACGGAGCTTCCAACATGCTCTTCAGCAGTTGGTGAAGACTGCCAGCGGGCATCCTGGGCAGGACCAGCGGGATGTTGAGGATCTTTTCCAGGTAATCCTCCGGAGTAACATGCCACCCGTCGGGCCTCAGCGTAGGCTCGGTCTCGATCAACCTGTCATAGTGTGTGCTTAGGGAGCGCAGCAGCCAGCGCGGATCCACGCCCACGACCACGACGAACAGATCGAAGGCGAGCAGAAGGTGCACCGCCTGCAATACATCGACGACCTGTTGCGGGCTACACCGATCGAGGTCGTCGATATAGAGCACGATCCGGTCCATCGGCCGCGGCGGATCGTCTTTCGCCATCGGGGCAGTCATCAACGAAACGAGCTTCTCGAAGTCTTTGCGGATCGTCGAGATCAGTCCTAGGTTGTCGCGATAGTCAGCGCTCTGAGCGCGCTCGGCGAGAAAGCCATAAAGTCGACGTCCTGGCGTCAGCTCCGCAAGTTGCCTGCCCAGTTCACCGGTCCTGGCGACAATCTCCTCCAGCTGTGCTTCGGCAAGCCGCTGGTCCGACTCGGCCTTGCGCAGTGCGACGAGTTCCGGTTCGGCAGCGCTGTTCGTTCCGATCCGCAGCTCGTCGGCCAGCCTTCCCAGGCGACGCATCCCGGCGCGCGCGATTCCCAACAAAGCGAGTCCGGCAGAAAATAGGCTGGTGAATAAAGGTCCGACTACCGCGAACAGTTCCTTTGTCTGCGACACGAATGCACTGGCACACACCCCTGCCAGCAACAGGAGACCGGCAAAAACGATAGCCGCTTTCCCGCCTCGGTACATCGACGTTCGGCGCAGCTCTGCAGCTTCGTCGAACGTGCCACACACCTGGTCGGCCAACAGTCTGCCTTGCTCGGCCGGATCGCTGAGACCAAGCTGACGCCACAGCTTGTCGTATTCCTCACGGAACGTGGGGGACTGCCGCAGTGCGCGTAAAAGCTGTCTGGCTCGGAACCTGCGGTCCCTATCGGCGGTTCCGATCTTGTTCTTCAGCGCCGTGGCCTCTGCCTCGGCCCGTTCGGTCACCGCAGTCAATTGCTTGCGCTGCTCCAATGCACTGGCGAGGTGGTCGCGAAGCTCCGCGCCCTCCCGTAGCCGAGCCTGGTGTTCGGCCACGGACTCACCAGGCCGCTGAGCCGGCTCGGCGAGCTGACGGAAGATCTCGTCGCCGAGGCTGGCCCAGAGGTTTGAGTCCGCGTAGTGCCAGGCGTTGAATCCAACCTGCGCGATCTTTCCGCAGTAGCCTGGGGTTCCTTCCAATTCCTTGACTTGACCGCGCAGCATGCCCATGAAGAAGCTCTTTCCAGAGCCCCATTCCCCGAACACGCCGATCGATAGAGGCAGCGGAGTGTCGTTCGCCGCGATCACCGTGGCCAGCATGGACACATACGGCTTGACTCCGAGGTGATCCCGTTCCAACTGGATGTACTCGTTCGGGTCAACTAGGTCCCTCGTCAACCCGCCCGCGAGCTCCACGTTCGAGAACGCCGGCGACGCCACCCCCATACTGGCGGATTGAACAGCTCGGGGCCGGCTGCCGGTTGTGCTGAGGCCGGCCGGCCACTCCTTCGGGATGGCGTTCACCTGGGCCTGCGACCTGGAAAAGATGATGACAGTCTCGACAGAGGTACGCACCGCCAGCGCACCCTCGATCATGGCACGCGCAGCCACTCGTGGCTCGTGTCCCAGTCTCCCGGTGGCGAACAACGGCAAGGCCACGGCCGTCGCGCCGGCATCGGATGCGGCCGTGAGGGCTGCGCCCGTGGCAGTTGCGATCGCACCAGGTGTCGCGTCTTCGAACATACCTCCGTCGTGCGGGGTGGCCAGCACCGCCAGTCGCAGTCGCAGGCCGCGAACACGGGTGTGCGAAGACAAGTCGAGCAGAACCGGTGAACGCGGAGTGATCGACTCGAGTACGACCAAATTCCAGTCCGCCTCCGGGAATTCCTCTCGCATCGCGTCGCCGACCCCGCCGTAAGTTGAGCCGACCGAGACAGCAAGAGCGTCGACTGGCAGTTCCCACGGCCGACTGGTCACGGCGAGGCTGTAGGTGACGCCGGCGAGCGTTTGGAGCGGGGTCACGTCGGCTTGCTGCGGCTGGCTCATCGCTCCTGACTCGTCCGTCTGAGCGACCTTGTTACAACGCGAGCGCGAACTTCACTCGCACGTACCCCGCCTTCAGCACTACGTGCCCTCTCTGATTCTGGCTGGCGTCAGCCGCGTAGCCGCACGTTGAGCCGGGCCGCCTGGCGCGTGAGGTGGTCGCGCTCCGGCACGCTGGCCGCCGCCCGGGCGGCCTCGGCGTAGAGCCGGGCCGCCGTCGCGGGGTCACCGTCACGTTCGTGCAGGTACGCCGCGACGGCGGAGTAGCGCGGCAGCGCGGGGTCGAGTTCGGCCAGCGCGGCGAGGCCGGCTCGCGGGCCGTCGGCTTCGCCGACCGCGACGGCCCGGTTGAGGCGGGCCACCGGGCTGCCGGTGAGGCGCACCAGCTCGTCGTACCACTCGACGATCTGCACCCAGTCGGTCTCCTCGGCCGTCTGCGCGTCCGCGTGGAGTGCGGCGATGGCCGCCTGGGCCTGGAACTCGCCCAGGCGGTCGCCGGTCAGCGCCGTCTGGAGGATGTCGACGCCTTCGGTGATCAGGCGGGTGTTCCAGAGGCTCCGGTCCTGCTCGGCGAGCGGCACGAGGCTGCCGTCGGGCCCGGTCCGCGCCGCTCGCCGGGCGTGGTGCAGCAGCATCAGCGCGAGCAGGCCCGCGACCTCCTCGTCGTGGGTCCGGACGGCCAGCTGCCGGGTGAGCCGGATCGCCTCGGCGGCCAGGTCGACATCGCCGGAGTACCCCTCGTTGAAGACGAGGTAGAGCACCCGCAGCACCGTGGTGAAGTCACCGGTCCGCGTGAACCGGACGCCCGAGACGGTCTTCTTGGCCCGGCTGATCCGCTGGGCCATGGTCGCTTCCGGCACCAGGTAGGCCTGCGCGATCTGCCGCGTGGTCAGGCCGCCGACCGCGCGCAGCGTCAGCGCGACGGCCGACGCCGGGGTCAGGGACGGGTGCGCGCACAGGAAGTACAGCTGGAGCGTGTCGTCCACGGCCGCACCCGGCTCGGGCGAGGGCTCCTCTTCGACGCGTTCCTCGCGTTGGCGCCGGGACGTCTCGGCGCGGGTCGCGTCGAGGAACTTCCGCCACGCCACGGTGACCAGCCAGGCCTGGGGGTCGCGCGGCGGATCGTCCGGCCACCGGCCGACGGCCTCGATCAGCGCGTCCTGCACGGCGTCCTCGGCCGCCGCGAAGTCGGCGCCCCGCCGGACGAGGACGCCGATCACGGCGGGGGTGAGGGACCGCAGCAGGGCCTCGTCCACGAGCGTCACTCCGTGATGGTCGGCGGCGCGGTCAGGAACGGGCGCACCTCGAGCCACTCCTGGATCGGCTTGCCGCCGGCGCCGGGAGCGGCGGACAGCTCGCCGGCGAGCTCGAGCGCGCGTTCGTAGCTGTCGACGTCGATGATCGTCCAGCCGGCGATCAGGTCCTTGGTCTCCGCGAACGGCCCGTCGGTGACCGGCGGCCGCCCTTCGCCGTCGGACCGGACGAAGGTGCCCTCGGGGGAGAGGGGCCGGTGTTCGACGAACTCGCCGGTGGTCTCGAGCCGGTCGGCGAAGTCCTGCATGTACTGGACGTGGGCCGTCAGCTCCTCCGGCGTCCACTGGTCCATCGGAACGTCGTTGACCGAGGCGGGCGCGCCGCGGTAGTGCTTGAGCAGCAGGTATTTGGGCATGGTGAGCTCCTTCGCGAGCTATCTTGGCGGATTTCGGGTTGTCAGGCGCTCTGACGCGCGGCCCGCCGCTGGGCCAGCTCCTCGACGGCGCTCGGCAGGGTCGTCTCGAAGTCGATCAGCTTCGCCCAGGTCGGGGTGACGACGATCCGGACCATACCGTCGTAGAGCTCACGCACCTCGGCCTCCCACGCGACCCGCTGCTCGGCCGTCATCCCGTAGCTGCCGTTCATCTGCAGGTACTCCTCCGGGATGCCGTCGACGACGTCCAGCTCGACCCGGCCGCGGATGAGCAGGATCTTGGGCGGGTGCACCTCGGTGTCGATCGTCAGCGCGACCACCGGGTTGGCGCGCAGAGCGGGCAGCTTCGGGGCGTTCTTCGAGGTGCACAGGACGATCTCCGTGCCGTTCCAGGTGAACGCGATCGGGACGCTGCGCGGGGTGCCGTCCTTGGCGACGTAGGCGAGGCGGGTCAGGTCGCGGGCCAGCAGTTCCCGGCTGTACGGGCGGTTCAGGACCTCGGTGATCTCGTTCTGGTGCACGGCGGTTCCTCCTGCGGTCGGTGGCGCTTGGTGTCCCTGGGACGGAGCCGGTCCCGCATTCTCGACATCGGTCCCGGGGACGGGTCCCGATTTTTTCCCGCGGCCCCGCCCGGCCGCCTCCTAGGGTGCAGAACATGACTTCCACCAGGCAGGACGGCGACACGTGGGACCTGGCCTCCGGCGTCGGCACGACGGCCACCGCGGCCGCGGCGGCCCGCGCGATCGCGACCCGCGAGGGTCCTTCGCTCTTCGCCGACCCGTTCGCCGAACCGCTCGTCCGGGCGGTCGGCGTCGATCTCCTCACCCGGCTGGCGTCCGGCGAACTGCCCCCGGGTGACCTGGTCGAGCAGGTGGCGATCGACGTGGCGAAGGTACGGGGCAAGTTCTACGACGACTTCTTCCTCGACGCGGGCAGCACGCAGGTCGTGATCCTGGCGTCGGGGCTGGACTCCCGCGCGTACCGGCTGCTCTGGCCGGCCGGGACGGTGCTGTACGAGCTGGACCAGCCGCAGGTCGTCGCCTTCAAGACCCGCACCATGGCCGAGCTGGGTGCCGAGCCCACGGCCGACCGGCGCGTGGCCGCGGTCGACCTGCGTGACGACTGGCCCGCCGCCCTGCGCGACGCCGGTTTCGACCCGGCGCGGCCGACCGCGTGGAGCGCCGAAGGCCTGCTGGGCTACCTGCCGCCCGAGGCGCAGGACAGCCTGCTGGACACCGTCACCGACCTCAGCGCGCCGGGAAGCCGGGTGGCCACCGAAAGCCGGCCCAACCCGAAACCGGGCGACGAGGCCAGGACGAAGGAGAGCCTGAACGGCGTCTCCGAACGCTGGCGGGCGCGTGGCTTCGACCCCGCGATGGCGAAGCAGCGGTACTTCGGTGAGCGCAACGAAGCGGCGCCCTACCTGGCCGCCCGCGGCTGGACGTTGCACGGAACCACCGTCCGCGACCTGCTCGCGGCCGTCGGCCTCCCGGCCCCGGAGGACGACGGCATGCGCTTGGGCGACCTGCTCTACGTCAGCGGCACCCTCGATGAGAGCCAGGTGCCCTCCTCTCGCGTGGGTCGTGAGTGTTTAGGGCGGTTCTAACCGCCCTAAACACTCACGACCAGCCACGGCAGACCCGACGACCATTCGGCCCGGCTCCCGGGCGGCCTCCTCGGCGGGGGAGCCCGCGCAAACCGGCCTGCGGGCGTCCTTGCCCTCGCGTATCCGGCGGCGGCGAGCGTGGGGCCCTCTGGGAGGGGGTCCTAGTTTTTCGAGCGCCTCTTTGCGTCCCTCCAAGCCTCAGGGCTTCTCCAGGGTCATCTGAGTTGGGATATGTGACCTTATCCAAACTTACACACGTCGTCATCTATCTTTTGATTTAGAACAGCTAATTTTAGTTCTGATTAGAAGGTTTGATAGGGTCTTGGTCATGACGGAAGACGCTGGTCAAGCCCGGGTGTGCGAGTACCGCCGCTGCGGAGCGGCACTGCCACCCGCGGTGGGGCGGGGGAGCCGCGCGCGGTTCTGCCAGGACGGGAAAACCTGGGGCCGGCGGAACCTCAACTGCCGGGACGCCGAAGCCGTGCTGGCGGACGCCGAGTCCCTGCGCGAGAGCGACACCCAGCTCGACGACACCGCCGTCACGGCGCTGGCCGGGCAGGTCGACCGGGTGCTCGAACCGGCCCGCGGGCTTGTCGAAACGCTGACGACGCTGCGCCACCAGCTCGACGCCGCCACCACGGCCGCGCTCGCCGAGCGGGACGCCGCCCTGGCCGAGGCCGACGAGCACCGTCTCCAGCGCGGCCGGGCCGACGCCGAAGCCGCTCAGGCCCGCGAAGTCGCTGAAGACGCCGCGCAGCAGGCAGCCGTCGCCGAGAAGGAGAAGACGGCCGCCACCCGGGAGCGGGACCAGGAACGCGCCGTCCGGAAGGCCGCCGTGCAGGAGCAGCAGCGCGCCGAAGGGCAGCTGGCCGCCGTGCGGGACGAACTCGCCCGCGTCGCCGAACGGGCCGAGTCCGCCACGGCCCTCGCCGGCGAGCGGGCCACGACCATCGCCACCCTCACCACCGAACTCGCCGCCACCCGGACCGTGCTCGAGGACGAACGAGGCCGTGGTCAGGACGCCTCCGTGCGAGCGGCAGCCGCGACGGCCCGCGCAGAGGCCGCCGAAACCCGAGCAGAAGCCGTCTCACAGAAGCTCGACGCCGCACGTGAAGAGCACGCGAAGGCCCGTCAGGAAGCCGCGGACCGGGCCCAGGCCGACGCCGAACGACTCCGCGCCGGCTTCGACCAGCGGTTCGCCGAGGCGCAGCTGTCTCACGAGCAGACCGTCCGGTCCATGCACGAGACCACCACCCACCTGGGCGCCGAACTGCGCGCCACCACCGCCCGGGCCGACGCCGCCGACCACCGGTTGAGCCAGGTGCGTGTGGCCCTGAAAGACCACGAGGGCCTCGAGACACTTAAGCAGTTGCTTGACCAAGGAGCCGAGCGAGCCTAACTTAAGTACATGCTTAACCATGACGAGTCGCTGGACCTCGTGTTCCGCGCGCTGGGGGACCGGACGCGGCGGGCCCTGGTCGAGCGGCTCGTGCGCGGGCCGGCGTCGGTCAGTGAACTGGCCGCGCCGCTGCCGATGTCGCTGGCCGCCGTCGTGCAGCACCTGCAGGTGCTCGAAACGGCCGGGATCGTGCGTTCGGAGAAGGCCGGCCGGGTGCGCACCTGCCGGATCGAGCCGGCGGTGCTGCGCACCGGTGAGCACTGGCTCGGGCACCAGCGCACCGCATGGGAGGGCAAGCTCGATCGGCTCGGGGACTTCCTCGAGCCGGGCACGGAGCTCGACAAGACGGAAGGAAGCACCTCATGACCGTCACGCACAGCACGTTCACCCTGGAACGCACCTACGCCGCGACACCCGCCCGAGTGTTCGACGCCTGGGCGGACCCCGGCGCGAAGGCCCGCTGGTACGGCGGGGAAACGCACGAGCTCGACTTCCGCACCGGCGGCCGGGAAGTGACCACCGGAACCGCGCCCAACGGCACCAAGCTGGAAGCCGCCTCGACCTACCACGACATCGTCCCCGACGAGCGGATCGTCTACTCCACCACGCTGACCGGCGGCGACACCCTCGCCACGGTCTCGACGACGACGATCGAACTGCTCGCCGACGGCGACGGCACCCGCCTGGTCCTCACCGAGCAGGACACCTTCCTCGACGGCGCCGAGGAGCCCGCCTGGCGCGAGCAGGGCACCGGCGACTGGCTCGACAAGCTCGGCGAGGAGCTGAAGTGACGGCCGGCCCGAGGGCCGTGATCGAGTCCCGCGTCGCGGCGACCGCGGCGAAGGACCTCGACGTGCTCCTCGCCCACTACGCCGAGGACGTCACGCTGTTCGACGCGGTCGGTCCGTTGCGCGACACGGGTCGTGATGCGGAACGGGCCCGGCTGCGGGAGTGGTTCGGCGCCTACCGGTCGCCGATCGAGCTGGACATCCGCGAACTCGAGGTGCACGCCGACGGCGACGTCGCCTTCGCGCACTACCTCTTCCACGTACGCGGCACGATGACCGACGGCACCGAGGTCGCCATGTGGGTGCGCTCCACCGCCGGACTCCGCCGGGACGACGACGGCGGCTGGAAGATCGTCCACGAACACAGCTCGGTCCCCTTCGACGGCGCCACCGGCGAGGCGCTCACCCGGCTCGAACCCGGTACTGCTGCGGGCTGACGCCGAATTCGCGCTTGAACGCCGCGCTGAGGGCGAATGCGCTGCCGTACCCGACCTGGTGGGCGACCGAGCCGATCGTGGCGTCCCGTTGCTGGCGCAGCAGGTCCGCGGCGAGCGCGAGCCGCCAGCCGGTCAGGTAGGCCATCGGCGTCTCGCCGACCGTCGTGGCGAACCGGCGGGCCAGCGCGGCGCGGGAGACGCCGGTGTTGGCGGCGAGCTTCGCGACCGTCCACGGCTCGGCGGGCTGGTGCTGCAGCAGTCGCAGCGCCTGGCCGACGATCGGGTCGTCGTGCGCGCGGTACCAGGCGGGCGCACGGGTGTCGGGCCGGTCGAACCAGGCCCGCAGCGCCGCGATGAGCAGCAGGTCCAGCAGCCGGTCGAGGACGGCTTCCTGGCCCGGGACGTCCTTGCCGATCTCCCCGGCGAGCAGTCCGACCAGCGGCGTCGGCCAATCGGTGGCGCGCAGCACGATCAGCACCGGCAGCGCCGCGAGGAGCCGTTTGCTGAGCTCGCCTTCCATGCCGTAGGTGCCGGTCAGCAGCACGACCGGGCCGCCGGTGCCGTGGCCCCAGGTCCGGACGCCGAGGTCGGCGTAGTCGGTGAGGTGCCCGCCGTCGGGGGTGCGGCAGTCCTGCCCGGGCAGGATGATCGCCTGCGGCGGTGTCGCGGGGTGGTCGGCGACGAGGTACGGCTCCGGGCCGCGCGCGATCGCGACGTCACCTTCGCTCAGCAGGACGGCTTCGCCGGCGTCGGGCACGATCCACGCTTCGCCGCGCACGACCGAGACGACCGTCAACGGGGCCTGGTCTTCGATGCGCAGCGACCACGGCGGGGTCAGGATCGACCGCAGCAGGAACGCGCCGTGCGCGCGGGGGCCGTCGAGCAGGGCGGCGAGCGGATCCATGCGCCCGAGTGTAGACGATGAAACATGCTATCGAGGCTCTGAACTATGGAGAGTCTCACTGCGGGCCGGTTGACTCACGGCCATGACAACGAACTTCCTTGTAGTGGGCGGCACCGGCAAGACCGGGCGCCGGGTGGCGGACCGGCTGCGCGAGCGTGACCTGCCGGTGCGGATCACGTCCCGGCGGGGCGCGCCGCCGTTCGACTGGGCCGACCGCGCCACCTGGGCGCCGGTGCTCAAGGGCATCGACGCCGTCTACCTGACCTACTACCCCGACCTGGTCGTGCCCGGCGCGGCCGACGACATCCGCGCGTTCACCGAGCTGGCCATCACCCAGGACGTCGAGCACCTGGTGTTGCTCTCGGGCCGCGGTGAGGAGGAAGCCGAGGCGTGCGAGCGGATCGTCGCTGCGGCCGACATCGGCTGGACCATCCTGCGGTGCAGCTGGTTCGCGCAGAACTTCAGCGAGCACTTCCTGCTCGACGCCGTCCGCAGCGGCGAGATCGCGCTTCCCGCGGCGATGGTGGTCGAGCCGTTCCTCGACGTCCGCGACATCGCCGAGGTGGCCGTGACGGCGCTGACCGAGCCCGGGCACACCGGCCGGCTGTACGAGCTGACCGGCCCGCGGCTGCTGACCTTCGCCGACGCCGCCGCGGATATCTCGGCCGCGTCGGGGCGGGATGTCCGCTATGTTCCGGTTTCCGCCGAGGACTACGCGGCCGCGGCCGTCGGCTACGGCGTGCCGGCGGACGAGGTGGGCGCGCTGACGGAGTTGTTCACCCGGGTGCTCGACGGGCGCAACGAGTCGGTGACGCACGACGTGGAGCGGGTGCTGGGCCGTCCGGCGACGGATTTCGCCGACTTCGCCCGGGACGCGGCGGCGACCGGGGTCTGGGCGCGATGAAGGGGAAGGTGACACCGATGTCGACTGTGGTGCTGGTGGCCGCGGTGGTCGCGGCCGGGTTGATCGCCGGGCTGTTCTACGCCTATTCGTGCTCGGTGCTGCCGGGCCTGGCGCGCGGGGACGACAAGACGTTCGTCGAGGCGATGCGCGGGATCAACGTCGCGATCGTCAACCCGGTCTTCATGCTGACGTTCCTGGGCGCGCCCCTGCTGGCGGGGGTGGCGATCTTCCTCAACCCCGGGCCGCGGCCGTGGGTGATCGCGGGGTTCGGGTGCCTGGCGGTGATGCTGGTGATCACCGCGGCGCTGAACATCCCGCTCAACAACGCGCTGGCGAACGGCGGTGACGACTACGCGGCGCTGCGGGCGCAGTTCGAGACGTCGTGGGTGCGCTGGAACGTCCTGCGGACGCTGGCGAGCACGGCGGGCTTCGGCTGCCTGGTCGCCGCGGTCCTCACCCGCCGTGGCTGACGGCCTCCACGAGGGGGCACAAGTCCGTGAAGGACTCCTTACCGGCTCTTAGCGCCGGTAAGGAGTCCTTCACGGCGTTCGGGTCAGTCGGCGAGGCGGAAGAGCAGGTCGGTGACCCACTGCGCCGGGTCCGGCACTTCCAGCGGGTTGGTGCGCAGGACTTCCAGGCGGCAGCCCCACTCCTCGCCCTTGGGTCCCTCAGTGCGGTCCCAGGCGACGCCCTGTTCCGAGCCCCACGTGAGTACCGACTGCGTCGCCGCGGCCAGGCCGTCGGGGGCGCCGACGTAGGTGTCGAGGACGTACTTCCCGGCCGGCAGCTCGTCGGTGAACGCCGGTTCGGGCGGAGTGAGGTCACCCTCGATCGGGACGCCGGCCTCGACGGTGAACCGCATCCCGGGGTGGAGGACGCGGTAGCGGAAGAACGGCGCCCCGGCCAGGGCGATCCCCTGCCCGGCCAGGGTGCCGATCAGCGGCGGCAGCCGGTCGGCGATCCGCGGGAACTCCGGGATCGCGAGGGTGGCGCGCTCGGCGACGTAACGCTGGGCGGGGCGGTCCACAATGGACGGCATCAGGCGAACTCCTCCGGTGGCCGGATCGGGCGGACCTCGATACTGCCGTAGGTCGCCGCGGGGTGCTCGGCCGCGATCCGGAGGGCTTCGTCGAGGTCGTCGCAGTCGAGGACGACGTACCCGCCGATCTGCTCCTTGGCTTCGGTGAACGGGCCGTCGGTGAGCAGCACTTCCCCGTCGCGGACGCGGATCGTGGTGGCTTCCGACGGCGGGCGCAGGCCGCCTCCGCCGCGGATCTTGCCGCGGCGGTCCAGGTCTTCACCCCAGCCGTCGCAGCCGTCGTACTGGTGTTCTTCGGCGGTCTCGTCACCGCAGATCATGAGCAGGTACTGCACGTCAGCTCTCTTTCAGGACTTCGCGCAGGCGCGCGGCGAAGGCGACGGGTTCGGCGAGGAACCCGCCGTGGTCGCCGGGGAACAGTTCCGCGGTCAGGCCGAGATCGGCGGCGAGGCCCAGGCCCGCCTCGTGGGCGGGCAGCCCGGCGGCTTTCTCGCCGACGCCGACGACGAGCCGGGTGGTCACCGCGCGCAGGGCGTCGAGGTCCGGGTCGTAGGCGCCGATGGCGGCCATGAGGTGGCCGAAGAAGTAGGCGAAGTTGCCCTCCATCACCTTCATCCGGGCGAGCTCTTCGGGCGTCGGGTCGGTGGGCGGGGTGATGTCGAAGCCGCTCATCTTCGCGAACGCGCCGATGGCGGCGCCGATGCCGTGCTCGCGCAAGGTGTGGTCGCCGGGTTCGCCGTCGAGGGGGCTGCGGGAGATGCCGCGGGGGTCGAACGTCACGACGGTGTGGTCCTCGGCCAGCAGCGGCCGGATCGGGGCGAACCCGGTGGCGTCGGCGGGGCCGCCGGGGATCAGCAGCAGGACGGGGCCGCTGCCGGTGACGTCGTAGGTGATGGTGGCGCCGGGGACGGCGAGGGTGCGGGTGGTCATGGCGTCTCCTCGGATCGGGGTTCGCCTACCCGACGGATGGGATCGGCCGGAACAGACACCGTTTCGGAAATTCTCCGGGTGAGGTAGCTGCGCTCGGCAGCGGTCGTGGCCAGATCGCGGGCGGTGGCGTACCACTCGGCGGCTTCGGTGTGGCGGCCCAGCCTGCGGAGGAGGTCGGCGCGGGTGGCCGGGAGCAGGTGGTAGCCCTCGAGCGCCTCGGTCAGCTCGTCGAGGAGGGCGAGCCCGGCGAGGGGCCCGTCGGCCATGGCGACGGCGACCGCCCGGTTGAGCTCGACGACGGCGCTGGGCACGAACTTGCGCAGCTCGCGGTAGAGCCCGGCGATCTGGGCCCAGTCGGTGTCGGCGGGCCGGGAGGCGGTGGCGTGACAGGCCGCGATGGCGGCCTGGATCTGGTAGGGCCCGGGGTGCCGGCGCCGCAACGCCGTCTCCAGCAGCTGCGTGCCTTCGGCGATCAGCGTGGCGTCCCAGCGGGTGCGGTCCTGTTCCTCCAGGGGGACGAGGTCACCGTCGACGCCGACGCGGGTGGCGCGGCGGGCGTGCTGCAGCAGCATCAGCGCGAGCAGGCCGAGGACCTCGGGTTCGTCGGGCATCAGGTGCGCCAGGACGCGGCCGAGGCGGACGGCTTCGGCGGCGAGGTCGGGGCGCAGCAGGTCCGGTCCGGCGCTGGCGGAGTAGCCCTCGTTGAACGTCAGGTAGAGCACGCCGAGCACGGCGGCGGTGCGTTCGGGCAGCAGGTGCGCGGGCGGGACGCGGTAGGGGATGCCGGCGTGGCGGATCTTGCGTTTCACCCGCACGAGCCGTTGCGACATGGTCGCTTCCGGGACGAGGAACGCGCGGGCGATCTCGGCGGTGCTGAGGCCGGCGAGCGTGCGCAGCGCGAGCGCGACCTGGGCTTCGGTGGCCAGCGCCGGGTGGCAGCAGGTGAAGATCAGCCGAAGCCGGTCGTCGGGAACACCGCTGTCGTCGAGGTCAGGGTCTTCGGGGACGTGCATGAGACCGGCCTCCCGGAGCTTGGCGGCGCCGAGGGTTTCGCGCCGGAGCCGGTCGGTGGCGCGGTTGCGCGCGGTGGTGGTGAGCCACGCGCCGGGCCGCTTCGGGACGCCGTCGCGGGGCCAGGTGCGCAGGGCGAGCGCGAAGGCCTCCTGGGCGCACTCCTCGGCGAGGTCCCAGTCGCCGGTGATCCGGATGAGCGTGGCCACGACCTGGCCCCACTCTTCACGGAACGCCTCCGCGACCGCTGTCTCGACGTCCACCACCACTCCTCCCGGTTGCTGTCACCGACCCGACGAACAGCCGGCCCCGGATTCGACAGTTACCCGGTCGCCGCGGCGTGGCAGGCGCCGAACCCCTCGGCGCGCACGACGATCCGGCCATCTTCGACGCGGACGGCGGTTTCGGTGGCGTCGCTGACCGCGGTGACGCCGGCGGCCGCGGCCAGCGCGCCCTCGGCGTCGGAGACGATCCGCAGGCGCGGCTCCCGCGGCGCCGGGAACGCCTGGTCCAGGCAGACGCGCAGGTCGGCGACGGCGAGCCGGGCCAGCGGGGCGAGCTCACCGGGGTCGCTGGTGACCAGCGCGACGGTGACGTCGGCCCCGGCGCGGACGGCTTCCTCGAAGGCGGCGGCGCGGTGCAGGCCGAGGACCGCGACAACGCCGTCGGCGGGCCGCACGGTCTCGCCGGTCAGCAGGTCGGTCGCGGCGGGCGGGCGCCAGGGTTCGTCGACGCGCCGGGCGTGCGAGGTGATCGGCGGCTCCGCGGGCCACTCGTCGTCGAGGCTCAGGTCCAGCAGTCCCGCGCACGCGGTGACGAGGTGGAACGGCTCGCCGAAGCCGGGCGCGGCGGCCGCGAGCTGGCTCGCGCCGTGCAGGGTGGTCAGCGCGGCTTCGGCGACGCGCACCAGGCGTCCTCCCGGACGGAGGCGTTCGAGGGCGAGGCCGAGCAGGATCGCGTCGATCCGCATGAGCTGTGCGTACGGCCGGCGGGTGTGTTCGTCGGCGAGGATCTCCGGCAGCAGGTCGCGGGTGAGGCGGGCGTCCTCGCTGTCGCTGTCGGTGGCCAGGGGGAGGCGGGCGACCCAGGCGCGGGCGAACGCGGCCAGGGCGTCCGGCGCGCTGGGGTGCGACGGCGGGGTGGCGGGCCGGGGTGCGTGCTCGGCGAGATCGGCCAGGACGGCGAAGTAGAGCGCGCGTTTGCCGGGGAAGTTGGAGTAGACGGCGCCGCGGGTGAGCTCGGCGCGCTCGGCGATGACGTCGATCTTGGCGTCGCGGAAGCCGCGCCGGGCGAACTCGTCGCGGGCGGCGGCGAGCACCTTCGCGCGGTTGCGTTCCTGGGTTGCGGCCCTGCTGAGTCCGGCCATCGTCCTCCTTGCCCCGGTGTTGCCGGTCAAGATACCGCGACCATCCAGATGCCATGAACATCTGATATCAACATTTGGAGCCCCGATGATCCCCGATATCGACCTGACCGACCTCAAAGTGCTGACCGATCCGTTCACCGTCTACGACCAGGCCCGCGAGGCGAGTGCGGTGGCGCAGCTGGTGATCCCCGGCTTCGGCCCGTTCCGGGCGCTGACCCGCTACACCGAGGCCCGCGCGATGCTGAGCGACCCGCGCTTCGAGGTGAAGCCCGAGAGCTTCCTGCGCCCGCCCGGCATCCCCGAGCACTGCCTCGAGTACATGCGGACCATGGCCGAGCAGGACGGCGCCGAGCACCTGCGGCTGCGACGGCTGGTGGCGCCGGCCTTCACGCCGAAGCGCGCCGCGCTGTTCCGGCCACGGCTGGCGGCCATCACCGAGCGGCTGCTCGACGAGCTGCCCGCACACGCCGAGAACGGCGTCGTCGACCTGATCCCGCACTTCGCCCGGCCGCTGCCGATGGATGTCATCTGCGAGCTGGTCGGCATCCCCGCGGCGGACCGGCCGCGCTGGCGCGAGTACGGCGCCGCGGTCGCCGGCGGGGTGGGCCAGGACTTCCTCGCGGCCATCCCGGTGATCATCGAGGGCGCGAAGGACGTCGTCGCGCGCAGCCGCGCCGAACCGGGGGACGACCTCATCGGCGACCTGGTCCGCGCCCAGGACGGTGACCGGCTCACCGACACCGAGCTGGTCACCCTGGTCTGGCACCTCATGCTGGCCGGGCAGACGCCGGTGAACCTCATCGCCAACGCCGTCGAAGCCCTGCTCACCCACCCGGATCAGCTCGCCCTGCTCCGCGCGGATCCCGCGTTGTGGCCGGGTGCGGTCGAGGAGCTGATGCGCTGGTGCAGCCCGCAGCTGCTGACCACCCCGCGGTTCGCGCGCGAAGACGTCGAGATCGACGGCACGGTGATCCGGGAAGGCGAGCGGGTGACCGCGGCCCTGGTGGCCGCCGACCGTGACCCGCGGGTGTTCGACGGCGCCGACCGGCTCGACGTCACCCGGTCCGGACCGGCGCAGCTGGGCTTCTCGCACGGCTCGCACTTCTGCCTGGGCGCGTCGATCGCGCGAGTGCAGGCGGAGGTGGCGCTCTCGGCGCTGTTCGCCCGGTTCCCGGACCTCGCGCTGGCCGTCGACGACGTCCCGCGCGCGCCCGACGGCGGGACGTGGCGGCCGTCGGCCTTACCGCTGACGCTCTGACACCAGGGCCTCGATGCCGTCGAGGACGCGGGCGAGGCCGAAGCGGAAGCTGTGGGCGGCGTCGGACGCCGCGTTGTGCGTCTCGCCGGCGGCCTGGCCGACGCGGGAGGCGAGGGGGAAGTTCGCCGCGTCGGCGGCCGGGATGCCGGCCAGCACCGGCGCGGCGCGCTCCCACCACTGGGCGTCGGTCAGGCCGCTGGCGCGGACCAGGCGGGCGGCGTCGACGGAGGTGCGCGCGGTGGCGCGGACGAGGCCGTTGACGATGGTGATCACGGAGTCCATCTCGACGTCGTCCAGGCCGATGCCGTCGATCGCGCGCAGTTCGTGCTCGTACCGGGCGAAGGTGTGCGGGCCCAGGACCGAGCGGGTGGTGGCGGCCTCCAGCAGCCACGGGTGCCGGTGGAAGTGGGCCCAGGCCGCTTCGGCGATCGCGGTCAGCGCCGCGCGCCAGCCGAGGCCGGGTTCGGGGACCGGCAGCTCGCCGCGGGCGTGGTCGATCATCAGCTCGAGCAGCTCGTCCCGGCCGGGGACGTAGGTGTAGAGCGACATGGGGGAGACGCCGAGGTGCTCGGCGACGCGGCGGATGGTGACGGCGTCGAGGCTGTCGGCGTCGGCGAGGGTGATGCCCGCCCTGACGACGTCGGCTGTGGTCAGCTGGGGTTTCGGGCCGCGTCGCGGGGGCGGGGAGACGCCCCAGAGCAGCTCGATCCCCCGTCGCGGGTCAGTGCCGCCGTCGTCCTCGGTGCTCACGCCGCTCATTCTGCCCACCGGATCCCCGTACGTCGTACAGAGTTGTGCTAACCTCTTCTTCGTACATAGTACAGAGTTAAGGGGGAAGATGACTCTGCAGATCCAGGCCGAGGGACTCCGCAGGCCCTACGGCGCCGCGTACGCCCTCGACGGATTCGATCTCGAGGTCCCGGCCGGCACCCTGCACGGCCTGCTGGGACCCAACGGCGCGGGCAAGACCACCGCCGTCCGCGTCCTGAGCACACTCCTGCGGCACGACGACGGCGTCGCGCGCGTGGCCGGGTTCGACGTCGCCACCGAACCGGCGAAGGTCCGCTCGGCGATCGGCGTCGTCGGCCAGCAGGCCGCGGTCGACGAACTGCTGTCCGGGCGGCAGAACCTGGTGCTGTTCGGCCGGCTGCACCACCTCGGCCGCCGCGAAGCCACCCGCCGCGCCGACGACCTCCTCGAGCGGTTCGACCTGGCCGACACCGGGTCGAAACCGGTGTCCGCCTACTCCGGCGGGATGCGGCGACGCCTCGACCTGGCCGCGTCCCTGCTCGCGGCGCCGCGGGTGCTGTTCCTCGACGAGCCGACGACCGGGCTCGACCCGCGCAGCCGCAGCGAAGTCTGGAAGGCGGTGCGGTCCCTGGTCGCCGACGGCACGACCGTCCTGCTCACCACCCAGTACCTGGAGGAAGCCGATCGGCTGGCCGACCGGATCTCCCTGGTGGAACACGGGCGCGTGATCGCCGAGGGCACTCCGGCCGAGCTGAAGGGCTCGCTCGGCGTGACCCGGATCGAGCTGGTGGTGACCGATCCGGACGTCGTGGACGCGGCGACGGCGTTGCTCGCCCGGGTCACCGGCGCCGAGCCGGTCACCGAGGAGCTGCGGGTGAGCGCTCCGGCGGAGCCGTCGATGCTGACCGACGTCGTGCGCGAGCTGGCGGCGACCGGCCTGTCGTTCGCCGACGTGGCCCTGCGCCACCCGACGCTCGACGAGGTGTTCCTGGAGCTGACGGGGGTGGCGCGATGACCTGGGCGATCACGGACGGCTGGACGCTGACCCAGCGCTACCTCGCGCACTTGGCCCGGCGCCCGGCCCGGCTGGCCACGGTGGTGGCGTTCCCGATCCTGATGGTGCTGATCTTCGCCTACCTGCTCGGCGGCGGGATGACCGTGCCGGGCGGCGGCTCCTACCGCGAGTTCCTGATGCCGGGGATGTTCGGCATGACCATGGCGTTCGGCCTGTCGGGGACGATGATCGCGGTGCTCGACGACGCCACCAAGGGCGTCACCGACCGGTTCCGGTCGCTGCCGATGGCACCGTCGGCCGTGCTCACCGGGCGGGTCGCCGCGGACCTGGTCAACGCCGTCCTCGCACTGGCGGTGCTGCTGGGCTGCGGGTTCGCGGTCGGCTGGCGCCCGCACGGCAGCCTCGGCGAGACCCTCACCGCGTTGGCGCTGCTGCTCCTGCTGCGGGCGGCGCTGGTGTGGGCCGGGATCTACCTGGGCCTGCTGACCACCGACCCGTCGATGGTGACCTTCGCGCAGACGTGTGAGTTCCCGTTCGGGTTCCTCTCCAGCGCGTTCGTCGCGACCGCGACGATGCCGGCGTGGCTGGGAACCGTGGCCGAGTGGAACCCGTTGTCCTCCACGGTGACGGCGGCGCGGGTGCTGTTCGGCAATCCGGGCGTGGCGGGGACGTCCTGGGTGAGCACGCACCCGGTGCTGATGGCGGTCCTCTGGCCGCTGGTCCTGCTCGCGGTGTTCGTGCCGTTGTCCGTGCGCCGATACGGGAGGCTGGGGAACTGAACGCCGATTTCCTGCCGGGGGAACCGCCACGAGCGGGCCACCTGGTGCTCGACGACACACCACTGTCCATCGTGGACGGTCTGCGGGCGTTGCTCGTGAGCGACGATCCGGAGCCGTCCGTGGTGTTCTGGGCTACGGCGGCGAAGGCCGCGCAGCGGCTGATCGCGGCCGGACGCCTCCTGCCCGGCGTCACCGAGGCCGGGCACGACGCCTGGCGCGTCGGACCGCTCCAGCCGGCGGAAGCCGCGTGGCTGCGCGACCTGGCTGCCGCGATGCCTGCCGGTGACCGGGCGCCGGGGCCGCTGTTGCGGGCGTTCCTCGACGCCGTCGCCGACACGCTGCCCCGCACGCCCGCCGCGGCGAAGGCGGCCGGGACGAAGTTGTTCGCCGCGGTCGCGCCGCAGCGCGCGGACGCCATCCGCGACTGGGCGGACGAGCTGGCCGCGGGCCTCGACTCGGGCATCCGGGTGTCGCTGCGCGTCGAGGCGCCCGACGGCTTCGACGCCGGCCGCTACCGGGCTGTGGTCCAGGTGCACAGCCTCGCCGATCCCGGCGAGATCGCGGACGCGGCCGAGCTCTGGGAGACGGGCCGGTTCGGGCCGCGGGCCCGCATCGACGTCGTGCTGGCCCTGCGGCGGGGTGCGCAGGTGTGGCCGGCGCTGAGTCCGTTGCTCACCTCGGCCGTCCCGGACGAGCTGGCGCTGGGTGGCGACGACGTGGTCGAGCTGGTCGCGGCCGCCGCCCCGCGGCTGACGGCGGCCGGCATCGACGTCCACTGGCCCGCGGAACTGGCCGGTTCGCTGACCGCGCGGGCGGTGGTCGTCTCCGGGGACGCGCCAGGGGACCTGCCGTCGTTCTTCGGCGGCGGCCGGGCATTGGCGTTCGACTGGCAGCTCGCCCTCGGCGGCGAGGTGCTGACCGAGGCCGAGCTGGACGCGCTCGCCGAAGCCCGCCGTCCAGTGGTCCGGCTGCGGGACCGTTGGGTGCTGGTCGATCCGGCGCTCGCCGCGAAGGCCCGTGAGCGGACCCTGAAGCCGTTGACACCGGTCGACGCGCTCGGCGCAGTACTCAGCGGCAGTACCGAGATCGACGGTGAGCACGTCGAGGTCGTCACCGAGGGCTGGCTGGCGCAGCTGCGGGAACGGCTGGCCGCCCCGCCCGAGCCGCCGGTGCCGCCGGCCGGGCTGGCCGCGTCGCTGCGGGATTACCAGCTGCGCGGGCTGCAGTGGCTGGCGACGGTCACCGAGCTGGGGCTCGGCGGGTGTCTCGCCGACGACATGGGTCTCGGTAAGACCGTCACGCTGATCGCGCTGCACCTGCACCGGGCGGCCGGGCCGACCTTGGTGGTGTGCCCGGCGTCGCTGCTGGGCAACTGGGAACGCGAGATCCGGCGGTTCGCCCCCGGCGTGCCGGTACGGCGGTTCCACGGCGCGGCCCGCTCGCTCGACGACATCGAGGACATCGGCGGGTTCGTCCTGACGACCTACGGCACGCTGCGCACCGATCCCGCGCCGCTGGCCGGCGTCCAGTGGGGGCTGCTGGTCGCCGACGAGGCCCAGCACGTCAAGAACCACCGCTCCAGCACCGCGAAGGCGCTCCGGCTCGTCCCCGCGTCGGCGCGGGTGGCGCTGACCGGCACCCCCGTGGAGAACACGCTCTCGGAGCTGTGGGCGATCCTCGACTGGACGACGCCGGGTCTGCTGGGGTCGCTCACCGAGTTCCGGGCGCGCTGGGCGAAACCGATCGAGGCCGGCGACCCGGCGACGGGGGACCGGCTGGCCCGGCTGCTGCGGCCGTTCCTGCTGCGGCGGCGCAAGTCCGACCCGGGCATCGCGCCGGAGCTGCCGGCCAAGACCGAAACGGACCGGCCGGTGGCGCTCAGCCCGGAGCAGGTGGCGCTGTACGAGGCGGTCGTGCGGGAGATGATGGCCGACATCGCCGCGAGCGACGGGATCGCGCGGCGCGGCCGGATCGTGAAGCTGCTGACCGCGTTGAAGCAGATCTGCAACCACCCGGCCCAGTACCTCAAAGAGCCCGGCGGCCGTTCCGGGAAGCTGGAGCTGCTCGACGAACTGCTGGACACGATCCTCGCCGAAGGTGGCGCGGTGCTGGTGTTCACCCAGTACGTCGCGATGGCCCGGCTGCTGGAGCAGCACCTGGCCGCACGCGGGATCGGCACGCAACTGCTGCACGGCGGCACGCCGGTGCCACGCCGGGAAGAGCTGGTGCAGCGGTTCCAGGACGGTGCGGTGCCCGTGTTCCTGCTGTCGCTCAAGGCGGCCGGTACCGGGCTGAACCTGACGCGCGCCGACCACGTCGTGCACTTCGACCGCTGGTGGAACCCGGCCGTCGAGGACCAGGCGACCGACCGGGCGTACCGGATCGGGCAGACCCGGCCGGTGCAGGTGCACCGGCTCGTCGCCGAGGGCACGGTCGAAGACCGGATCGCGGCGATGCTGCGGGAGAAACGGGCCCTGGCCGACGCCGTCTTGGCCGGCGGCGAGGCGGCGCTGACCGAACTGTCCGACACCGAGCTCGCGGAGCTCGTCGAGCTGAGGAGCCGCGGATGACCGATGACCGTGTGCGGGGTTTCCCCGCGTTCGGGACGACCGGGACACGCGGGCGGTTCGCGACGTCGTGGTGGGGCCGGGCGTGGGTGAGCGCCATGGAGGACACGGCGCTGGACCTGCGGCAGCTCAAGCAGGGCCGCCGGTACGCCGCGGCCGGCCTGGTCGGGCCGATCACGGTGAGCCCGGGCCGGATCGCGGCCGTGGTGGACGACGTGGACAGCGCTGGCGGCGGCCCGTACCGCACCCAGCTGACGCTGGCGGAGCTGTCCGACGGGGACTGGGTGCGGTTCCTCGACCGGGTCGCCTCGCGCGCCGGGCACCTGGCGGCGCTGCTGGACCGCGACATGCCGCCCGACCTGGTGGCGGCGGCCGACGACGCCGGCGTCCACCTGCTGCCGGTGATCGGCGACCTCGACCCGGAGTGCGACTGCCCGGGCTGGGAGCTGCCGTGCAAACACGCGGCGGCGCTGTCGTTCCAGGCGTCGTGGCTGCTGGACGCCGACCCGTTCGTGCTGCTGCTGATGCGCGGCCGGGGCGAGCGCGAGATCCGGGAGGAACTGGAGAGCCGGACCGCGCCGCGCGCGGACTTCTCCGCCGACGTCGACCGGACGCCGGGAGAGCTGCCCGACCTGGCGGAGTTCCGGCCGTCGGGGGCGCCGTCGATCCCGGCCGCGCCCGGGGTGCCCGCCGAGGCGTTCGCACTGCTGGTGGCCAACGCCTCGGCACAGGCCGGTGCCGTGCTGGCGGGGGAGCCGTGGCCGAGCCGCCGGCAGGACACCATCCGGCTGGCCGCGCTGTTCCCGTCCGCGCAGCTGGGCGAGGGGCCGGAGTTCGACCGGGCGGTCGCGGCGTGGACCCACGGCGGCCGCGCCGGGCTCGACGTCCTCGACACCAGGTGGACGCCGCCGAAGCCGGTGATCGCGGCCGCGCGGGCCGCGCTCGCCGACGTCGACCCCGTCTTCGAACGCAACCACTGCACCGTCGGCGACACGCAGTTGCGCCTGGACCACCAGGGCCGGTGGCATCCCTACCGCCTCGACGGCGACGTGTGGTGGCCCACCGGACCGCCGGAGACCGACCCGGGTCTCCTGCTGGGCTGAAAACCGCCGGAATTCCCGGTATCCAGCGTGCCCCCTGCCGTCTCCTGTCCCGTGACGGCGGCTTCCGCCGGGCCACTGGGGGTGCGGGCGCGCGGGCTCCTCCCGCGCGCCCGCCCGGTCTTTCTGTCGTGTCCGGCGCTAGCGTCGGAGCCATGGACCTCTCCGCCGATCTGCGCCGCTACCTCCAGCAGTCACGCGAAAGCCTGCTCGCGTCGCTGGACGGGCTGAGCGAGTACGACATCCGCCGCCCGATGACGCCGACCGCGACGAACCTGCTGGGCCTGGTCAAGCACGTGGCCGGCGTCGAGTTCGGGTACCTCGGCGACAGCGTGGGCCGGCCGGCACCGGTGCCCCTGCCGTGGGTCGAGGACGAGTCGGTCTGGGACAGCGCGGACATGTGGGCCACGGCCGAGCAGACCCGCGAGGAGCTGGTCACCCTCTACCGCCGGGCGTGGCAGCACTCCGACGAGTCGATCGCCCAGCTGCCCTTGGACGCGCCGGCCTCGGTGGCGTGGTGGCCGCAGGAGCGCCGGCGGACGACGTTCGGCTCGCTGCTGGTGCGGGTGGTCGCCGAGACCGCGCAGCACGCCGGGCACGCGGACATCGTCCGGGAGACGATCGACGGCCGCCCGGGCAGCGACCACGACCTCGCCGGCGACGCGGACTGGTGGACCCGGCACGTCACCCGCGTCCAGGAGGCCGCCGACCAGCACGCCCAGCCGCGGTCGTGAGTGTTTAGGGCGGTTCTAACCGCCCTAAACACTCACGACCGCTCAGCTGGCGCCCGGATCAGCTGAGCGGGCAACGCCGAGACGAGCCGAGGCGGCGGCCGCCAGCTAGCGGACCGCGGCGCGCTCGATGATCGCGCCCGTGTCGACGCCGGCCGGCAGCGTGCCGAACGCGATGCCCCAGTCGCCGCCGAACCGGGACGCGCAGAACGCGTCCGCGACCGCGGGGTCGCCGTGGCGCACCAGCAGCGAACCCTGCAGCACCAACGCAAGCGACTCCACCAGCCGCCGCGCGCGGTACTCGATCCCGTCCAGGTCGGTCAGCTCCTTGCGGACCCGGTCCACCGCGTCGTCCAGCCGCGCGTCCCCGCCGGCGGCCAGCTCGACCTCCTCGAAGAACGCCGCCACCGACTCCGGCTGCCGGCCCATCGCCCGCAGCGCGTCCAACGCGGCGACGTTGCCCGAGCCCTCCCAGATCGACGTCAGCGGCGCTTCGCGGTAGAGCCGCGGCATCCCGGACTCCTCGACGTACCCGTTGCCGCCGAAGCACTCCAGCGCCTCCGCCGCGTGCGACGGCGCCCGCTTGCACACCCAGTACTTCGTCACGGCCAGGCCCAGCCGCCGGAACGCCTGCTCCCGCGGATCCTCGGGCCGGTCGCCCGCGGCCGCGAGCCGCATCGCCGCCGTCGTCGCGGCTTCCGACTCCAGCACCAGGTCGGCCAGCACGTTCGCCATCAGCGGCTGGTCGAGCAGCGCCTTGCCGAACGCGTGCCGGTGGGTGGCGTGGTGCACCGCGCGCACGGCGCCCAGCCGCATCCCCGACGCGCTGCCGAGTGCGCAGTCCAGCCGGGTGTTGTTGACCATCTCGATGATCGTGCGGACCCCGCGGCCCTCTTCGCCGACCAGCCAGCCGACGGCGTTGTCGTACTCGATCTCCGACGACGCGTTCGACCGGTTGCCCAGCTTGTCCTTCAGCCGCTGCAGCCGGATCGGGTTGCGCGAGCCGTCGGGCAGGACGCGGGGGAGCAGGAAGCACGACAGCCCGCCCGGCGCCTGCGCCAGCGTCAGGAACATGTCCGACATCGGCGCGGAGGTGAACCACTTGTGTCCGACCAGGATGTAGCTGCCGTCCGCCGACGGGGTCGCGGTGGTCGTGTTCGTGCGGACGTCCGAGCCGCCCTGTTTCTCGGTCATCGACATGCCCGCGATCAGCCCGCGCTTGGACGTCGGCTCCCGCAGCCCGAAGTCGTACTCGGTCGCCGCCAGCAGCGGTTCGTACCGCGCCGCCAGCTCCGGATTCGCCCGCAGGGCCGGGATCGCCGCGTAGGTCATCGAAATCGGGCAGCTGTGCCCGGCCTCGACCTGGCCCCAGACGTAGAACTTCGCCGCGCGCGCCGCGTGCGCGCCTTGACGCGAGTCCCGCCACGGCGTCCCGTGCAGGCCGTGCTCGACCGCGACCGTCATCAGGTCGTGCCAGTGCGGGTGGAACTCGACCTCGTCGATCCGGTGGCCGTAGCGATCGTGGGTGCGCAGCACCGGCTCGTTCTCGTTGACCAGCCGGCCCCAGTCCTGGGCCAGCTCGCTGCCGGCCAGCCGGCCCAGCTCGTGCACCTCGGCCGCGGCCCAGCCCGCCCCGGCCCGCTCCAGCCCGTCCAGCAGCGCCGGATCGGCCGCGACGTCGTGGCCGTTGAGCGGCGGGACCTGGTTGACGACCTCATGCGTGGCGGGCATCGGAACCTCCTAAAGCGCGAAGGACGAACGCGCGCAAGGCGGCGACGTCCTGTTCGTTTCCACTGGTCAACGGCCCGATCAGGACCTCGGCGGCGGCCCCCACCAGTGCGGCGGCGGTGATCCGGCCGTCCTGCGGCGGCAGCGAGCCGTCCCGGACGCCGGCCGCGACGTGCTCGGCGACGACGTCGGTGAACGCGCGGCGGAACTCGAGCCGTTCGGCGTCGATGAGCGCGTCGACCGGCTCGGCCAGCAGGGCGTAGGCCTGCCGTGGCGCCTTGAGCGCACGCTGGGCGAACGTCTCGAACACGGCCAGGACCCGCTCGGCGGGCTCGTCCAGGCCCGCGGACGCCGTCCGGACCGCCTCGACCTCCCGCGTCACGACCTGCCGGAACACGTGCACGACCAGGTCGGCCTTGGTGGGGAAGTGGCGGTACACGCTGCCGACGGCGACACCGGCCCGCTCGGCGACCGCGGCGACGGAGCACCCGCTGTAACCGCGTTCGGCCAGCTGGCGCGTCGCGGCGGCGACGATCGTCTCGCGCTGCGCGTCGAGACGTTCCTGCACCTTCGGGGTGCGGCGGTAGGGCACGTCAAGAAGTGAAGCACTGATTCATTACTTCAGTCAACGCTCGACGTCCGCCGGCAGCTTCCGCCGCAGGAGAAGAACGCCTCGAACGCCGACACCCGGCGCGCCAGCCGGCCGGTCGGGGAGCACGACGTAGACCCGCTCGCCCGGCGTCAGCGTCATCCGCGACACGATCTTCGGCCCCGGCCCCAGCCCGCCTGCGGCCTCAACCCCGGCTCCGGCGCCCTCTACAAGCACTTCCCGTCCAAGGCCGCCCTCCTCGAAGCCGCCGTCCACGACAACCTCGACCCGCCCGCACCGCCGAAACCGCCGACGCCCGGCTCCCCGACGACCCCCGCGAAGCCCTGCGCGTGCTCGCCGACCTCATCCGCCTGATGATCCGCGAGTTCACCGGCTTCCCCGAACTCTTCGAGAGCAGGTGGCAAGGCGTCCTCGCCCCCTCTACCGGCGCGGCACCGAGTGGATCACCACGCTGCGAGCCCAGGGAGAGCCGACGTCACCGACCCCGAAGCCACCGCCGCCGTGCTCGTCGCCGCCCTGACCTGCTACCCGATCCTCGACGTCCTCATCGGACACACCCCCGGCGACCTCGAACCCGGCCGCATCCCTCGCCGCCTGGACCGACCACGCCGTCGCGGCCCTCAACCTGCGCTCCTGAGAAACCGCTCCACGGCCACGGGGGAGCGCAGCTCCACAACGTCCACACCGGACGCCGCCAGCGCCCGCCGCAGCCCGGGCAAGGACCGCCGCCGGTAGCCCAGCACCCACCACCAGAAGTCCGCCCGCTCCCGGCCCCGCCGCACCGCCCGCCAGACACACCGCACCAGCGAGAAGTTCAGCAGCACCACCGTGTCCGCCACCGCGAGCCGGACCTCCAGCACGTCATACGGCCCCAGATCGCCCTCCAGCACCCACCGCGGACCCGCCACCAGCTCCCGCTGCCGCGCCACCCACTCCTCGCGCGACAACCCGACGAGCCCGGCCGCCCAGAACACCGCGTCCAGCTCCACCACCGGCAACCCGGTCACCAGCCCGAGCCGCCGCGCGAACGTCGACTTCCCGGCGCCACCACGCCCCAGCACCAGTACCCGATCCACGCCCGCCATCCTCGCCGGACTCGCACCCCGAGGCGACCGCTCACTTCCCGGTGATCACGCCGACCGCGATCCCCAGGATCGCCGTGTTGTAGACGAACGACACCACGCTATGCGTCAGCACCGTGTACCGGATCGGCCGCGCCCGGACCTCCACATCGGACGTCGCGAACGACGTCCCCACCGTGAACGCGAAATACGCGAAGTCCAGCAGATTCGGCCGCGCCGTCTCCGGGAACCGCAACCCGGGCCCCGGAGCGGCCTGATAATGCAGGTGCGCGTACCGGTCCGCGTACCCGAAGTGCAGCAGGATCCACGCCGCCAGCACCGCCGGCACCGCACTGATCTGCAGCACCGACGCCATCTCGTCGTCCTCCTCGGCGATCGTGTTCGCCACCAGGATCAACCCACCCGCCGTCATCCCGACCACGCTCACCACCAGCGTCGCCGCGAAGTTCGACCGCCGCCCCAGAAGACTGTGCAACCACGACGGCTCGGCCTCGTCACCCACCAGCCGGTACCGCCGGATCCGCACCCACCGCGTCACGATCGCCACCAGCGCGAACACGTCCCACGCCAGCAGGAACACCACGTCCAGCCCGGTGTTCGGCGCGATCAGCCACCCCAAGCCCAGCAACACCAGCAAGAACTCCGCGCACTGGTACCAGATCCTCCGCAGACGACGCATCGCGCGAAGCTAGCCGCCCCGCCGCCCGACGGCACCCGGGATCACCTGGTCAGGTGGCCCGGGGGACCAGCGCCACCAGATAACGGCAGGGGAGCGACCCCGGGTTCGCGAACACCCGGTCCGGCGCCGACCCCAGCTGCAGGCAGTCCCCGGCGTCCAGCTCGTGCACCTCGGCGCCCTCACTCAACCGCAACCGCCCGGCCAGCACCCAGATCTGCTGGTGCAGGAACGTGCTCGCCCGCAACGGCACCTCCGCACCCGCCGGCAACTCGATCTCCACCAGCTCCAGCGGCCGCCCGGCGGCAGGGGAGACCGACCGCCGCCGGTACCCGGAATCCGGATCCACCCACACCGGCTGCTCCGCCGCCCGCACCAGCCGCCGCCCGTCACCCTCGGCCCGCGCGATCAGCTCCGTCAGCGTCATCCCCAGCGCGGCCGACAGCTTCGCCAGCAACACGGCCGTCGGCTGGACGTCACCGCGCTCGATCTTCCCGATCATCGCCCGCGAGACCCCGGAATTCCCGGCCAGCACAGCCGCGGAGAGACCTTGCGACGTCCGCGCGGTATGGACGGTCGCCGCCAGGCGAAGAGTCAGGGGATCGGTCATCACTTGATACTATACGACACATTGCGGCTACCATATGAGCCATGAAGGTTCGAGACGCCACACCGGACGACGCCGCGGCCTGCGCCGCCATCTACGCGCCGTACGTCACCGACACCGTGATCTCCTTCGAAACGGAACCACCCGACGCCGAAGAGATGGCCCACCGCATCGCCGGCGCACACGCGTGGCTCGTCATCGAGGAGGACGGCCAAGTACTGGGGTTCGCGTACGCCGGCCCGTTCGCCAAGCGCGCCGCGTACCGGTGGTCGTGCGAGACGAGCGTCTACCTCGAACCCGGCCGACGCCGGACGGGCGCCGGGCGCGCCTTGTACGAGACGTTGTTCGACAGGCTGCGGGAGCACGGATACCGGCGGGCGTTCGCCGGGATGACCCTGCCGAACGACGCGAGCGCCGCACTGCACCGCGCACTGGGGTTCGAGCCCGCGGGCGTCTACCGGAAGGTGGGCTGGAAGCACGGAGCCTGGCGAGACGTCGCCTGGGTCCAGAAGGACCTCTCGGACGACGAGGGAGCCCCGGATCCCGTTTACTTGACATAATGTACATTATCGGCACTAAGGTAGTACCTGCGGCGGACACCCAAGAGGGGTGAAAGAGCCGGCTCCGCGGAGGTTCTTCGTCAGGACGGATCCTCCTGAGAGTTCACGCGGGAGCGACGTCGTAGCTCCGTCACACGGGCAGCCACGGAGGCTCAGCCGCGGCGTCTCGGGGCCTCAGGAGATCGCGAGAGCATCCCCTGGAGCTGCGGATTCGAGGTCCGGTCACCCGACCGTAAAACGTCACGGTGACGAAACTAGAGTTTGCGATATTGGGCCGAACGCGCGCCGGCAGGTCTTGACGGAGCCGTCTGGACGTCCTGCGGATCCACTCCGGGCAGACTGGCGGCCCCCAAGCAGCACTCGAACGTATGTGCGTATGCCCTGCTGTGCGTCGAAACGGGCGCCCGAGGGTCCCGAAGGCCGTCAGGCGGGATCCGGGATCCCCCGGGAGCGGACTCCCGGCGATTCCGACATTTCATGCATAATGGCAATTATGCATGAAATCGGACGGGACCCGGTGAGCGGAATTGTCGGTGCCGTACGGTACAAGATCCACCATGAAGGTTTCCGAGGCCCAGCAAGCCTTCTTCGCCGCGCGCCGGCCGCGCAAGGACTCGCCGCACACCACTGACGCCTACCGGCGGGATCTGGCCGGGATCACCACTCTCCTGGTTTCCGAGCTCGGCCGCCCTGCCGAGGACCTGGAGGTCGCCGATCTGACCGGGCAGGCGCTGCGGACGGTGTTCGGGGTGTTCGCGGACGGGCACGCGAAGAGCTCGGTGCTGCGGGCCTGGTCGACGTGGAACCAGTTCCTGACGTTCTGTGTGGCGGACGGGCTGCTGGCGGGCAATCCGATGGGCGCGGTGGCGCGGCCGCGGACGCCGGCGTTGACGCCGAAGCCGTTGCGGGGTGAGGAAACCCCGGAGCAGCTGCTGTCGGCGGCGGCCGCGGGTTCGCGGAAGGCGCGGGACCCGTGGCCGGAGCGGGACGTGCTGGTGATCGCGCTGGGGCTGGTGGCGGGGTTGCGGGCGGCGGAGATGCGGGCGCTGACGCCGCGGTCGCTGGTGGGGCGGGCCGGTGAGCTGCGGTTGCACGTGAAGGGCAAGGGCAGCCGGGATCGGTCGATTCCGGTGCAGCCGGTGCTGGCGGAGCTGATCGAGCGGTACCGGGAGTCGTGCCGGGTGCGGTTCCCGAGTGTGCGCTCCTCCCCTGGTTCGCCGTTGTTGCTGGATCGGGTGGGTGAGCCGATCGGGCGGGGGGCGCTGGAGTACCTGGTGAAGTCGTGTTACCGGGGTGCGGGGTTGCACGACCGAGTGCCGGCGGGGGCGAATCTGCACGCGTTGCGGCACACGTTCGCGACGCGTCTGGCGGAGGACGGGGCGACGGCGTCGGAGATCATGGCGTTGCTGGGGCACGCGAGCTTGGCGACGAGCCAGAACTACATCGAGGCGACCGGCCGGGAGCAGCGTGCGGCGGCGGCGAGCAACCGGACGTACCGTGCGCTGGACGGCTTGAGCTGACCGGCCCCGCCGCGGTGACGCCCGCCGGATGCCGGCGGGTGCGGCGAACGCGGTCGGCCGAGGAGTTCGGGCATCAGCCGGCCCGGGCCCCGCAACTCAGCGCCGAGTTGCTCGCCGACCTCGGGCACCAGCCGGGCCAGGTCGCCGGAAGGTGGGTCCCCTACCCCCGCAGCTCACCGCGGAGTTGCGGGTCGGGCTGTGGGGCTGTGGGTCAGCGGAGTTGTTCGAGGTCCCTGGCGGCGCGGGCGATGTCGGCGGCGAGGCCGCGCAGCTCTCCTGCGTCGGCTCCGTCGTCGGCGGCGGTGACGATGTCTTCGGCCGCGCAGCGGAGCTGGAAGAGGCGGTCCTGGAGGGCGGCGATCTCGGTGTCGGAAAGCACAACGGCGTCTTCGGGGAGGCCGCTGCGTTGCAGGGCGGTGCGGCGTTCGTAGGCGCGCTGGCGGCAGGATTGGCCGCAGTAGCGGCGCCGGCGGCCGACGTTGCCGCCTTCGGGGAGGCGGCGGCCGCACCAGCCGCAGTGCTTGGGGGCGCCGCGGCGGGCCGGGACGAGGTCCTCGGCGGGCGGCGCGGGCTGGGCTAGTTCGGCGGCTTCCCTCACCCGGGAGACCCTAGCTGGCCATCGTCTGCTCATGCCGGGGTCATGGCGGAAGTGCACACTTGAGGGATGCGCGCGTCTTTCCCGTACCTGGCCGATCCGCTCCCCCGTGCTTTCGCTCACCGGGGCTGGCACCTCGACGAGCTGGCGGGGCTGGAGAATTCGCTGCCGGCGTTCCAGCGGGCGTTCGCGGAGGGGTACCGGTACATCGAGACGGACGTGCACGCGACGGCGGACGGGGTCGTGGTGGTGCACCACGACACTCATCTGGACCGGACGACGGACGGGTCGGGGGCCATCGCGTCGCAAACGTGGGAGCAGCTGAAGAACGTCAAGGTCGGGGGCAAGGTGGCGTTGTCGCGGCTGGAGGACGTGCTGGAGGAGCTGCCGGAGGCGCGGTTCAACATCGATGTGAAGGCCGATCAGGCGGTGCGGCCGTTCGTGGACGTGCTGGAGCGGACGGGCGCGCAGGACCGGGTGGCGGCGGCGTCCTTCTCGGACGCGCGGCTGGCGCGGTTGCGGAAGCTGGCGGGGCCGAAGCTGGTGACGGCGGTCGGGCCGCGGTCGGTGCTGGCGTTGTGGGCGCGCGGGAAGCTGCCGCTGTTGCCGCTGGGGCCGCTGGTGCTCGGGGTGATGGCGCAGGTGCCGGTGCGGCAGGGTGCGTTGCGGGTGGTGGACAAGGCGTTCGTGTCGATGGCGGGGCGGTCCGGGATCGAGGTGCACACGTGGACGATCGACGACCCGGCGGAGATGCGGGCGCTGCTGGACCTCGGGGTGCACGGGATCGTGACGGACCGGCCGGATCTGCTGCGCGAGGTGTTGATCGAGCGGGGCGAGTGGCAGGCTTGAGGGGAATTTTGTCCACCTGTTCGCCGGAGTGACCGGTTCGTGCCGGTGTCGCTAGCGTGGGTTTCCTGCCCGGTTCCGGGCGTCCTTGGGGAGGGAATCCGTGCGAAGACGTGGTGTTGTGCTGCTCTGCGCCGTGGTGGCGTTGCTGGGTCTGATCGCTGCTCCGGGTGAGGCGGCGGGGCCGCCGCCGAATTCGGAGCCTTACACCGCTCCGGTGGATCAGCCGTTGTCGCTGGACGAGTGTCATGTGGATACGCGGCACGGTTATTTCGTGAAGAGCGTCTACGGGGCGTGCTGGTTCACGGAGCTGAAGTTCGCGCACTACGCGTGCCCGGAGCCGGCGTGTGGGGTGGACGGGACGGCGTCGGCGTACGTGTTTTCGACGTTGAACGTGCTGAAGGACTCGCGGCAGGTGGTGATGGCGCACCGGCTGGTGAACTGGCGGACGGACAACGTGGCGGACACGGCGCGGTTCGGGGTGTCGATCCTGTGTGGTCCGCCGACGGGTGGCGCCGGGTTCTGTGATCGGTCGGTCGTGCCGGTGGTGAAGAGCATCGCGGAGTGGCGGGCGGCTCCCGACGTCACGGAGGTGTTCTCCCTGGACGGCGAGGACCCGCCGGCCACGGGGGCTTCGGCGGAGGTGGCCGCGGAGAAGCGGACGTCGTACACCGTGCGGTCGCAGCTGGTGGCGGAGACGGGTGACCGGTTCACGTTGACCGGGTCGCCGATGGGGACGGGTGTGCGGTGCGACGTGGCGCGGCAGCTGGATCCGGCGGGGTACGTGCGGGGCGCGGATTGTGTGCTGCGGACGTGGTACACGCCGATGTTCGACTTTTCGGCGGCTGAGCTGCCGATCGCGGAGACGGGGCGGTTCGTGCGGGACGTCGCGCCGGTCGGGCGGTACGCGGGTTATCCGGGGACGTCGGGTGGGTCGGCCGGGTTCACCGGGCCGCAGAACCGGTTGTTCTACGACGTGGCGGCGCGTCAGGCGCACCGGGTGGCGGCCGAGGCGCGGTGTGCGAGCACGTGGGGGCCGTTCTGGACCCGGCACTCGGGCGGGTTGACCAACGTGTGTGGCGCTTATCCGGTCGACGAGAGCGTGCAGGGTGCTTCGGCGACGTCGTCGTTCACGGTGCGGCCGGTGCTGGACTCCGACCACGCGGAGTTCCTGCGGCGGTTCACCCGGTTCTTGGCGGAGAACCATGTGCTGGACGGTGACGGGTACTACTTCTATCCCCTGCCGTGATGCCGGACCCGGGCCGGGAACAGCCCGGCCCGGGTGCTGGTCAGCGGGGTGGTTTGCCGGACCAGGCGGCGTCCCAGGTCTTGGGGCCGAGGAGGCCGGAGTCCTTGATGCCGTTGGCGCGCTGGAGGGCGAGGACGGCTTCCTTGGTCTTCTCGAGGTAGCAGCCGGTGCCGGTGAAGCCGTAGCCGAAGGCGTTCATGCGGAGCTGGAACGTCTTGAGCGGGGCGGCGCAGTCGCCGTAGGCGTAGACGACGCCCGGCCACGCCGGTTTGCCGCTCGGGGGTGGCGGGGTGGGTGCGGGGGCCGGTCCCCCGCCGCCGATGTAGGCGGAGTCGGCGTAGGTGGGGACGCGTTTGCTGCGGGCGTCGCCGTCGCCGGAGAGCTTGAGCATGCCGGCGCACTGCCAGGGCTGCCAGCCGCGCATCCGGTAGAGGTAGAGGGCGCGGTAGTCCTGTTCGCCGGGGGCGGCCTGGTCGGGGCGGCCGGCGCCGCCGACGCTGCGCCAGGTGGGGAGGTCGAACTGGTAGGCGCCGTAGTAGCCGTTGCCGGTGTTGGTGGCGTAGCGGCCGCTCGATTCGCACATGCGGAGCTTGGCCCAGGCTGTCGACGCGGGGTCCGCGGAGGCGACGGCGGGGATGGTCAGCTGCAGACCCCCAGCGGCGAAGGCGAGGAGCAGGAGCCTCGCGACGGTGCGTCTCCGGTTGTGGATCATGCGAGCACAGTAGGAGCGTGCCCTTTTGACCACAAGGGACACACTTTGCTCAGCAGTCTCACACGAAACACCGTTCACTCTTGTCAGCGACACGCTGCGGACCGTGCGCCGTCATTGGCCACGGAAGTGGCGGATGACCACGATGCGACAAACCGGACACGTTTCGGTGTTGCGGTGACCGGCGCCGCCGCCTCCCCGTAGTCTCCGCGCTGACCTGGACATACTTGACCTTGAGGAGCCGTGGATGACGCTGGCCGGGACGCGCTCGACCAAGCGCGAGCGCTGGGGCTGGTATTTCTACGACTGGGCGAATTCGCCGTTCTATTCGTCGACGACGACGGTGTTCGGCGCGCTCTACATGAGCACGATCGCGGCCGAGGACGCGAAGTCGAACTTCACCCTTAACGGGGACCACGCCTGTGTCGACGCGTCCGGCGCGGCGGACACGCTGCACCACTGCGACGTGACGGTGTTCGGGCTGCAGTTCCCGGCCGGCTCGACGTGGGGCTACCTGCTGTCGGTGGCGACGATCGTGCAGGTGCTGGTGCTGCCGATCGCGGGTGCGGTGGCCGACCGGAGCCGGAACAAGCGGCGGATCCTGGGCGGGTTCGCGTTCCTGGGCGCGACCGCGGCGGCGGCGATGTTCTTCATGGCCGGCTCGGACTGGCAGCTGGGTGCGGCGCTGTTCATCGTGGCGAACATCGGCTACGGCGGTTCGCTGGTCGTCTACTACTCGTTCCTGGTGGACATCGGCGGGCCGGACGAGCGGGACGACATCTCGGCGAAGGGCTGGGCGTTCGGGTACCTGGGCGGCGGCCTGGCGCTGGCGTTGCAGCTGGGGTTCTACCTCGGCCACGACGCCTTCGGGGTGTCCAAGGGCACGGCCGTGCAGATCTGCTTCCTGACCTCGGGCCTGTGGTGGGCGCTGTTCACGGTCCCCGCGGTGCGGGCACTCCCCCGCGACCACACGCCGGTGGACGTCGCGCCGGGGACGTCGGTGCTGCGGGCGGGGTTCGGCGAGCTGCGGCGGACGATCGTCTCGGCGAAGGCGTTCCCGTTGACGCTGGCCTTCCTGGGCAGCTACCTGATCTTCACCGACGGCATCACCACCGTGGTGGCGGTCTCGGCGCAGTACGGCAAGGACGAGCTGCGGTTCGGCGACGAAGTGCTGATCATGACGATCCTGGTGATCCAGTTCGTGGCGTACCTGGGTGGCACGCTGCACGGGCTGGTGGCGCGGCGGATCGGGGCGAAGCGGACGATCCTGGGCAGTCTGGTGCTGTGGATCGTGGTGCTGGTCGGGGCGTACTTCATCCAGCCGGGGAAGGTGGTGCAGTTCCTGGCGGTGGCGGTCGGGATCGGGCTGGTGCTCGGCGGGACGAACGCGTTGTCGCGGTCGCTGTTCAGCCAGATGATCCCGGAGGGCAAGGACGCGCAGTACTACTCGCTCTACGTCGTGGGCGAGCGCGGGACGTCGTGGCTGGGGCCGCTGGTGTTCGCCGGGGTCGGGCAGGCGACGGGGTCGTTCCGGCTGGCGATCGTGGCGCTGGTGATCTTCTTCGTGGCCGGTCTGGTGCTGGTGGCGCTGGTCCCGGTGCGGCGGGCGATCGAGGCGGCGGGCAACCGTCCGCCGGAGGTGCTGTAGGTCCCCGATAGGGTCGACTGTCGTGACCTTGCTGAACGACCGGGCCTCCGGCCCCGATCCCACGGACGCCCTGTCGTCGGTCCCCGCGGCCGGTTCGCGCCGCGGCACGCCGCCGGTGGGCCGGCTGAAGTTCTGTTACGGGCCGATGGACTGCGGGAAGTCGACGCTGGCGCTGCAGATCGACCACAACCACGCGCGCCAGGGCAGACGGGGGCTGGTGCTGGTGCGCCACGACCGCTCGGGCGCGCCGCAGATCTCCAGCCGGATCGGGCTGAGCCGGCAGGCGGTGGAGGTCGGCGAGGACACCGACGTCCGGGACCTGGTGCGGCAGGAGTGGGCGCGCGGGCAGCACGTGGACTACGTGGTGGTCGACGAGGCGCAGTTCCTCTCCCCCGCGCAGGTCGACCAGCTGGCCGAACTGGCCGACGAGGTCCAGATCGACGTGTACTGCTTCGGGATCGCGACGGACTTCCGCAGCAAGCTCTTCCCCGGGGCCGCACGTCTGTTCGAGCTGGCGGACGAGCTGCAGCCGGTCCAGGTGGAGGTCTTGTGCTGGTGCGGGCTGGCCGGCCGGTTCAACGCGCGGGTGCTCGACGGCGAGGTTGTGCGCGAAGGCGATACGGTGGTCGTGGCAGATACCGAACAATCCGTAGTTGAAACTTCAGCTTCAGCACGATTTGAGGTCGAATCAGCTACTTTGCGTTATCAGGTATTGTGCCGTCGCCACTTTCGGGCGGGTGACCTGGGACCCGTTACCGCGCATCACGGTCAGTTACGGTTGACCTGAAGGATGCGCGAGTAGCCCATCCGGGGGATATCAGCACTAAGAAGGCCGTATTGACGTCACGCCGGAGCGCGAAATGCCTCCTACTAGTGGAAGCTGATCCCGGCGGGTGACGCAGCTCATCGTGAGCAACGACATGGTGAACCGGGAATCCCCGGAGACCCTGAGTCGTTGCATAGGGTGAGCACCACCCTGGCTCCACCCCGGAGCTGACTGAAAGGACCCCATCATGGCCGACCGTGTTCTTCGTGGAAGCCGGCTGGGAGCGGTCAGCTACGAGACCGACCGCAACCACGACCTCGCCCCGCGACGCACCGTGCGCTACGCCTGCCCCAAGAACCACGAGTTCGAGGTGCCGTTCTCCGACGACGCCGAGATCCCGACGGTGTGGGAATGCCGGCTGCACGGCAGCGAGTCCGAGATCGTCGATGGCGGGCAGCCCGAGCAGAAGAAGGTCAAGCCGCCGCGGACCCACTGGGACATGCTGCTTGAGCGGCGCACCATCCCCGAGCTCGAGGACCTGCTGAACGAACGTCTCGCCGAGCTGAAGGGCCGCCGGACCTCCCGGTCCGCGTGACCCCTTCGGGCTTCGGCTCGTAGCCAAGCTCCCACCACAACGGAAAGGCCCCCGCGACCTCCCCCCGCGGGGGCCTTTCACATGCCCGCACCCCGGCTGCCGCGGCCTTCGACGGCCGTGAGGGGCACCCTCAGGGCTCTCAAGTCCCTGAGGGTGCCCCTCACGACAGCTCTCCTGGTGGCCGCTATCCAGCCGCACGATGAGTCCGCGACCAGCCGCATGCGCGCCGGCAGCTCGCCTAGTGCCGTGAGGGTGCCCCTCACGGCGGGCTCCGCTGGAACTACTCCCGAGCGGCGTGCGCGCCGACGGAGTTGGCCGACAGCTCACCGCGGCGCCGTGAGGGGCACCCTCACGGCACCGCGGTGTCACACCTCAGCCGCACGTGAACCCGCAACCAGCCGGGTGCCCGGGCGACCGCGTTGGACCGTCGACAGTCGTGAGGGGCACCCTCAGGGACATAAAAGCCCCTGAGGGTGCCCCTCACGACCGGCCACCTGGTGCATTACCGCCGCGCGCCCGGCGGCTCGCCGTAGGCCATGAGGGTGCCCCTCACGGCGGCCGGCTAGCGGCTGAACGGGCCTTCCAGGGCCGCCCACTGCAGCAGCATGATCGTCTTGGCGTCGGCGATCTCCCCCGTGCGCACCATCGCGAGGGCCTCCTTGAACGGCAGCTCGACCACCTCGATGTCCTCCCCCTCCTCCGCGAGCCCGCCACCCGGGCCGCGTTCGGCCGGGCGGTACGGCGCGGCGTAGCAGTGGAGGCGCTCCGTGACCGAGCCCGGGCTCATGAAGACGTCGAACACGTGCTCCAGCTCACCGATGCGGACGCCGGTCTCCTCTTCGGCCTCGCGGCGGATGGCCGTCTCGGGGTCCTGGTCGTCCAGGAGCCCGGCCGCGGCCTCCAGCAGCATCCCGTCGGGGTGGTCGTTGACGTAGACGGGGTAGCGGAACTGACGGGTCAGCAGCACAGTCGCGCTCTCGAGGTCGTAGAGCAGCACGGTGGCGCCGTTGCCGCGGTCGTAGGTCTCGCGCTGCTGGGTCGTCCAGTGGCCGTCGTCGTGGCGGTAGTCCAGCGTCGTGCGGCGCAGCACGTGCCAGCCGGCCGCGAGCAGCTCGACGCCGGTGACGCGCACCCGCGGGTTCCGGTCCAGGTCGCGGCCCACGCGGTCGAGGCCGGTGCGGCCGCGGTGATCCGGGACGTCGAGGCCGGGCACGCTTGTCGAAGTGGTCATGCCGCGACCATAATGTGCACGACTCGGAACGAACAAGGAGGATCGTGCATGCTGGTCGGGGAACGCCGCGAGCTGCTGCTCGGCCGGCTGGCCGCCGAAGGCAAGGTGCTGGCGAAGGACGTCGCGGCCGAGCTGGGTGTCTCGGAGGACAGCATCCGCCGTGACCTGCGCGACCTCGCCGCGGCCGGGCTCTGCCAGCGCGTCTACGGCGGCGCGCTGCCCATCTCCCCCGCCGTCGCCGACTACGCGAGCCGGACGTCGATCGCCGTGGCGGGCAAGGACCGGGTGGCCGCCCTCGCCGCCGGGCTGATCCGGCCGGGGTCGACGGTCATCCTCGACGGCGGGACCACCTCCCTGGCCGTCACGAAAGCGCTGCCCAGGGACCTGGCGGCGACCGTCGTGACCCACAGCCCCACGGTCGCCGCCGCGCTGCTGGACCACGCCGGCATCGAGGTGTTCCTGCTCGGCGGCCGCCTGTTCCGGCACTCCGCGGTCACCTGCGGCGCCGCCGCGGCCGAGGCAGCCCAGGCGATCAGCGCCGACGTCTTCCTGCTCGGCGTCACCGGCGTCCACCCCGAGGCCGGCCTGACCACCGGCGACGCCGACGAAGCCGCGATGAAGCGGACGCTGGCCCGGCGCGCGGCCGACACGTACGTGCTGGCGAGCGCCGAAAAGCTCGGCGCGGCGTCGCGGTGCGCGGTCTTGCCCTTCGCCGACGTCGCCGGAATCATCACCGACGCCGACGAAGCCGACCCGAACGTGCGGAAACTTGCAGCGCAGGGGGTCGAGCTGCGGCTCACCGGCCACTGAGGAAACGCCATGAGTGAGCACGGGGGTCGAGTTCGCGGCGCTGTTCGACGCCGAGATCCGCCCGCACAACGAACGCTTCCGGGCCGCGGCGGCCGTCACCTGCGTCGAGAACGCGGAGAAGCCGCGTTCGAGGCCGCCGAAGTGGGTGAACCGGTCTGCTACGGCCCCGACAGCGCCACGGCGGTCGAGTTCACCCCTGGGCTCAGGAACGCGCAGGAAGTGCTCGCCGCCCATGACGAGGAAGACGCCGTAGTGGGCCAGCTGCGCGCGGCGTTCACCGCGCACCAGACCCCGACGGCGTCTTCCTCGGCTCCGAGGCCTGGATCGTGACGGCGCTCAGCCGCGCTTGAACAGCCGCTTCAGCTGCTGTGTGCGGCGCTGCACGCCCCACGTCGCCACGCGCAGGAACGCCTCGCGGATGATCGAGCCGCTCATCTTGGACTCGCCGATCTCGCGCTCGGTGAACGTGATCGGCACCTCGACGATCTCGAAGCCGGCGTCGGCCGTGCGCAGCGTCAGGTCGATCTGGAAGCAGTAGCCGTGCGAGTTGACCTCGTCCAGGGCCAGCTTCTCCAGCACCGGACGCCGGTACGCGCGGAACCCGGCGGTGATGTCGCGCACGCGCATCCCCAGCGCGAGCTGCGAGTAGACGTTGGCGCCGCGGGAGAGGATCTGGCGGTTGACCGGCCAGTTCACCACGCTGCCGCCGGGCACGTACCGCGACCCGATGGCCAGGTCGGCGTCGCCGACCGCGTCCAGCAGCCGGGGCAGGTCCTCGGGCGCGTGCGAGCCGTCGGCGTCCATCTCGACGATGGTGTTGTACTCCCGCGCGAGGCCCCAGCGGAACCCGGCGATGTAGGCGGCGCCCAGGCCGGCCTTCTCCGTCCGGTGGAGCACGTGGATGTGCTCGTCGGCGGCGGCGCGCTCGTCGGCGAGCTCACCGGTCCCGTCCGGGCTGCCGTCGTCCACGACCAGCACGTCCACATCCGGAAGTGCCTTGTGCAGGCGGTCCAGGATCGGCCCGAGGTTCTCCCGCTCGTTGTAGGTCGGGATCACCACCAGCACCGGCTCGATTCCCCGGGCCCCCCGCGGCGCCTGCGACATCCGTGCTCCTCCGATATCCCCGGCGGTCAGTCCGCCGTGTCCCCTGCCGTGCCGGCGCTGCTGCGCCGGGTGCGAAAACGGAGTACGAGCCCGCCGGCCACCCCGGCGATCGCCAGTGCCAGCAGCCCGTACTCCGTCCACGCACCGAGTCGATCCGACAGCGTAGTCTGCGTCCGCAGCGGGACGCGCCCGACCAGGGAATCCGCGGTGAAAAGGCCCGTTGAGCTGGTAACCGTCCCGTCGGGGGCGACGATCGCGCTCACTCCTGAGACGGCGGACACCACGACGGACCGGCTGTGCTCGACCGCCCGCAGCCGCGACATGGCCAGCTGCTGCACGCTCATCTCGCTCTCGCCGTACCAGGCGTTGTTGGTCGGCACGACCAGCACCTCGGCCCCGTCGCGCACGGCGTCGCGGGCCGGGTAGTCGAACGCCGCCTCGTAGCAGACGAACACGCCGACCTTCGTGCCCGCGGCGGCCAGGGTCTGGTTCGCGCCGTCGCCGGGGACCATGTCGACGGTCTCCTGGTCGACGAACGGCGTGACGAGCTCGGCGAGCTTGCGGGCGGGCACGTACTCGCCGAAGGGCACGAGCTGCTGCTTCGCGTAGCGCTGCCCGGGCCCGGTGCGCGGGTCCCAGGCGATGACGGAGTTCTGGATGTGCCGGTCCGGCAGCACGTAGAGCGCGCCGATCAGGGCGGGCACGCCGAAGCTCGCGACGAGCTGGTCGACCTGCGGGTCCGGGCCGTTGACGGTGGTGGCGCTCTCCGGCCACAGGACCAGGTCCGGCTTCGGGACCTTCCCGGCACGGATCGCGTCCAGCAGCCGTTCGCTCTCGGCGAGGGTGTTGCGGCGCAGCAGGTCCCGCTCACCCTGCAGCGCGAGGCCGATGTCCGGGGCGTTGCCCTGCACGGTGGCGATCGTGCGCTCGCCGTCCTGCGCGCCGGTCCCGATGGCCGGCCACCAGGCCAGGCCCGCGACGACGGGCAGCACGGTGCCGAGGGCGGCCAGGACGTTGCGCCGGGCGCGCAGGGCGGGCTTCAGGGCGGCACGGGCGTCCCAGAGGCCTCCGGCGAGCACGGCGAGGCAGAAGCCGGTGAAGACGACGGCGAGGCCGACCAGGGGCGCGCCGCCGATCGAGGCGAGCGGCAGGAACGCGCCTTCGGGCTGGCTGAACGCGACCCGGCCCCACGGGAAGCCGCCGAAGGGGAACCACGCGCGCGGCGTCTCCATCGCGATGAAGATCAGCGCGCCCCACAGCGGCGCGAGCGGCAGCCGCGACACCAGCGTGATGAGACCGCCCGCCAGGCCGTAGTAGAGGGCCAGCGCGAACGACAGGCCCAGCCACGGCCACGGGCCGTAGTCCGGGCCGAGGAAGTCCAGCAGCCAGGTCAGCAGCGGCAGGAAGAAGACGAACCCGAACGCGAAGCCGTACCCGAACGCGCCCCGGAAGGTGCGGCCGCGCAGCACGAGGGCGAACCCGGCGAACGCGAGCGGGGCGAGCCACCACAGCGGGCGCGGCGCGAAGCTCAGGTAATAGGCGAAACCGGACACCAGCGCGCCGGCCAGCCGCAGCAGCCACATCCGGGGGAAGGGCCTGGTACGGGCGGGTTTGTGCGAAGCGCCCGGTTCGGGGTCCGCCACGGTGACTGCCACAGGGGTTGACTCTAGGTGCCCGGCGTGAAGTCGTCGTAGACGACCTCGCCCGCGCGCACCGTGCGCAGGCAGCGCGGCAGCGCCGCCCCGGGCTCGAGGCGCGGCAGCGGTGGCACGCCGGCCCGCGGATCGGTGGACCAGCGCTGCACCCGGGTGTCGGGGGTGGCGACGACGAGGTCGGTCGCGTCCCAGATCGCGTAGTGGGCCGGCGCGCCCGGGGCCAGGCTCCCGGTGCTCCCGTCGTGGACGCCGGCGGCGCGGTGCCCGGCCCGGGTGTGGGCGGTGAACGCGGCGCGAGGCGACAGGCCCGCGCCCGGCGTCCGGTGGTAGGCGGCCGCGCGGACGCCGGCCCACGGGTCGAGGGGCGTGACGGGCGCGTCGGAACCGAAGGCGAGCATGACGCCTTCGGCGGCCAGGGCGGAGAAGGGGTTGAGCCCGGCCGCGCGGCCGGCGCCGAGGCGGTCGGCGTACATCCCGTCGGTGCCGCCCCACGCGGCGTCGAACAGGGGCTGCATCGAGGCGACGACGCCCCAGCCGGCGAGGATCTGGGCCTGCTCGGCGGTGACCATCTCCAGGTGTTCGAGGCGGTGATGGCGGGCGGCCAGGGCGCGCTGCCCGACCTCCTTCTCGGCGAGGCGGAAGCCTTCGATCACCTCGGCGGTCGCGGCGTCGCCGATGACGTGGAAGCCGGCCTGCAGGCCGGCTTCGGTGCAGGCGGCGAGGTGCTCGCCGATGCGGTGGGCGTCGAGGTAGAGCGTGCCGGAGCCGTGGTGGTCGGCGTACGGCTCGGTCAGGGCCGCGGTGCGGGAGCCGAGGGCGCCGTCGACGAACAGGTCACCGGCCAGGCCGCGGACGCCGAGTTCGCGGGCGGTGTCGACGGCGCCGAGCTCACCCCAGTAGCCGATGACCTCGGGCAGGCCCGGGCCGGCGAGGGCCAGGAGCGCGGTGAGGTCGTCGCGGCCGGAGATGTCGGGCCCGGCGCACTCGTGGACGCTCACGATGCCCTGCTTCGCGGCTTCGGCGAGGAACGCCCGCTGGGCGCGTTCGCGCTGCTCGGGGGTGATGGCGGCGCGCACGGCCGTGCGGACCGCGTGGTGGGCGTCGCGGGTCAGCGGGCCGTCGGGCGACCAGCCGTCGGCACCTCGGGCGGCAGGGGCCAGCTCGACCAGCGCGGTGGAGACGAGGGCGGAGTGGACGTCTACGCGGCTCAGGTAGACCGGGGTGTCCCCGGCGGCGGCGTCAAGTTCGGTGCGGCTGGGCGGCCGCGGGTCGGTCCAGGCGGTCTCGTCCCAGCCGTGGGCCAGCAGGACCTGCCCGGGGACGACGGCGTCGCGGACAGCGGCCAGCAGCCCGGCGCGGTCGCGCACGGCGGTGAGGTCGAGGCCGGTCAGGTGCAGGCCGGTGGCGGTGGCGTGGACGTGGGAGTCGACGAACGCGGGGGCCACGAAGGCGCCGTCGAGGTCGACGACCTCGGCGCCGGGGTGCAGCGCGCGGGCCGGGCCGTCCTGCCCGGCCCAGACGACGGTGCCGCCGGTGATCGCCAAGGCCGTGGCGTCCGGGCCGGCCGGGGTGTAGATGCGCCCGCCGAGCAGGAGCGTGGTGTGTTCGTCCGTCACGTCTTGAGTCTGCTCCGCGTCTCGAACCCCTCCGCCACCTGGGGGAAGATCTACGAGCATGCAGGAAGATTTACTCCGTGAGAACGTTATGACAGGATATTTTGACGCCTAACCGACGACTGGGAGTACAAGTGACTGCGATCCAGGAACCTGTGACGCCTGCCGCCGCGATCGACCAGCCCTATAAGTACGCCCGCGCCGAGCTGGTGGAACCCGACTGGCGCCGCTTCCCCGGCTGGCACGACGTGACCGACGCCGAGTGGCGCGACGCCCAGTGGCAGCGGGTGCACTGCATCCGCAACGCCAAGCAGCTGCGCGCCCTGATGGGCGACCTGCTGGAGGAGCGTTTCTACGACGACCTGGCCGCCGACCAGCGCGAGATGGCGACCATGTCGATGCTGCTGCCGCCGCAGATGATCAACACGATGGCGCCGACGGCGGGCACCGACCCGGCGAAGGTCACCGAGGCGTTCTACGCCGACCCGATCCGCCGCTACATGCTCCCGGTCAAGAGCGACCGCGACACGACGTGGCCGAGCCACCCCCACTCGGAGCGCGACTCACTGCACGAGGCGGAGATGTGGGTCGTGGAGGGCCTGACCCACCGCTACCCGACCAAGGTGCTGGCCGAGATGATCTCGACCTGCCCGCAGTACTGCGGCCACTGCACCCGGATGGACCTCGTCGGCAACTCCACCGAGCAGGTCGAGAAGCACAAGCTCTCGCTCAAGCCGGTCGACCGCCAGGACGCGATGATCGCGTACCTGAAGAAGACCCCGGGCGTCCGCGACGTCGTGGTCTCCGGCGGCGACGTCGCCAACGTGCCCTGGCCGCAGCTCGAGTCGTTCCTGATGCGCCTGATGGACATCGAGACCGTCCGCGACATCCGCCTGGCGACCAAGGCCCTGGCCGCGCTGCCGCAGCACTGGCTCCAGCCGAAGGTCGTCGAAGGCTTGGAGCGCGTCGCCGTCACCGCCCAGCGCCGCGGCGTCAACCTGGCGATCCACACCCACGTCAACCACGCCCAGTCGGTGACCCCGCTGGTGGCGGAAGCGGCCCAGACGGCGCTGAACGTGGGCGTCCGCGACGTCCGCAACCAGGGCGTCCTGATGCGCGGCGTCAACGCGACGCCGGCCCAGCTGCTGGACCTGTGCTTCGCGCTGCAGGGCGAAGCGAACATTCTGCCGTACTACTTCTACATGTGCGACATGATCCCGAACGCCGAGCACTGGCGGGTTTCCGTGCACGAAGCCCAGGAGCTGCAGCACGCGATCATGGGCTACCTCCCCGGCTACGCCACCCCGCGCATCGTCTGCGACGTGCCGTATGTCGGGAAGCGCTGGGTGCACCAGCTCGCCGACTACGACCGCGAGCTGGGGATTTCCTACTGGACCAAGAACTACCGGACCGGCATCGAGCTGGACGACCCGGAAGCCTTGCAGCGGCGCTACCCCTACTACGACCCGATCACCACCCTGCCCGAAGCCGGCCAGACCTGGTGGGCGAACCGCTCCCGCTGACGCCGACGCGTCACTGTGCGAGGGGTGCCGCGCGGTCCCGATCGGGGCCGCGCGGCGCCCCTCGACTTATACGCGTGTTTGGGCTGGTCAAGGCCGGTGCTCACCGGTTGCGACCGATCGCCATACGGCCCAGAAGATCCACTGTGGACAGTCGCCCGGACCTGGCGACGGGCGCGGATCAGTCAGGCCGTACGGACGCGATCACGACAGCCAAGCTCGTCGAGTACGTCGAGGAGCTTGGCCGTGCGCTGGGACGACGCCTCCGATGCCCCGGACCCCGCCGACTACTCGCGGTACCGGCCAGACACTTTCCGGAGGGTCGCCGCGGGCACCGCCGTTTCGGCCTGGCCGACCGCGGCCGCATCGCGGAAGGCGCCCCTCGGCCCTCGCCGGAGACACGTCGGCTGCGACCAGCACCTGGCCCGGCACAGCCGCGGGCGGTTGCCGACCGCGCCCGACCGTCACGATTCCTTCAGCCCGCTGCCCGGCCGCCAGAGCGCGCGCGTGTTGAGCGTGTCGCCGATGGTCGTCGTCGGGTCGCCGTCGACCAGGAGCAAGTCGGCGCGGCGGCCACGTGATGCACGCGACGTCAGCAGCCGCGGTGGTAGGCCACCGCCCGCGGTTGCGTCGTGCCCGGCAACCTGATGGTCGCGGCCAGCGTCCCGTCGTCGGTGAGCCCCGCGGGCTGCGGGGCCGCGTTGAAGTCGGCGTCGCCAGCCAGGTCGGCGGTGGGTTCGCCGTTGTCCCAGATGCGGAGTTCGTAGTTCTCGGGGCCGAAGGTGTGGGCCACGCCGGCCATCGTCGTGCCGGCGTCGAGGAACAGGGTGTCGGCCGCTTCGGTGGTCGTGTGCACGACGTTCCCGGCCAGGTCCGCCTCGATGGCGACCGTCGTCAGCTCGGGCGTGACGACCGAAGCGGCGATGCGGCCGCCGTGGAAGGCCTCGAGGTAGACCGCGCCGCCGGGGTACAGCGGGGGCAGCTGCCGGTAACCGCCGTCCGCGGCTCGGACGAACACCTCGCCCGAGCGCTCGCCGACGTCGGTGTAGAGCAGGACGCGGCCCTGCTCGTCGACGTCGACCGGGTAGGTGTCGTAGAGGTGCTGCGGATCCGGGTTCAGGACCTCGGCCGTGCCCGGCCGCGCGGCGGCCCACAGCACCGGGTGGACGTCGCCGCCGAACTCACCGTAGGCGACGCCGATGACGTCCCCGGCGTTGTTGATGTGCGTGGCCTTGGCGGACCGGAACCCTTGCGGCATGGGCAGGTTCACGTAGTGGCCACCGCGGTACACGACGGGTTTCGCGGCCCACCAATCACCGGTCCCCCCCGTCCCCCACGACGTCTCCGGAGGAGTTGATGTCGCGCACTTCGACCAGGCGGAACGACGAAACGACCTGACCGCCGTGCCACCGCACCTGCGAATACGCGTCGGGGCCGCGCACCGCGCCGACGAACCAGCCGCCTTCGGCCGCCGCGTAGACCTCGCTGCTGGTGTAGGGCGCCGGCAGTGCCAGCGGTGTCATCGCCCAGGTGCAGCCCGCCGCCACCGCGGGTTGTGCGCCGGGCACGAGGGCGGCGCCGAGCGCCGCCACGAGTAGAAGAGTTCGCTTGAGCATGGTTCCCCCGGGAGTCGGCCGTCTCCCCCGCCACGCCCGGCGGCCCCGGGAGGTTTGGCCGCCGGCCGAGTCGCCACCCGAACGGCTCAACGAGCCGGCGTCACAGGTCCAGGGCACCCACGAACAACGCGGCCACGGCGGCGCGGTGCGCCGGGCTGTCCTGCCGGTGCAGGCGGCGCCCGGCCTCGACCACCACGCCGAACCCGGCGTGCACCAGCACCGCGCCTGGCAGGCGTCGAAGTCCGGGCCGCCCGGGAGAGCGTTGTGCCGGAGGGCATGCGGCCGATCCCTCAGGGGAAGGGACGCGATGAAATGGATGACGATGCCGGACTTGCCCTGCCAACGCGTTCGCACCGTAGAGTGCCGGCATGCGTGTGCTGTCCAGCCGTCCTGTCCGATGATGGCCGATCGCACCTCCCCGTTGAGCACCCTCGAGGTCGTCACCGGGCACGCCGGATCCGACTACACCCGGGGTCGCTGATGTCCGCCGACAGCGAGTACAGCCGGTTCCTCGACGAACTCCTCCCCGAACTCGAGTTGTCGCTGAGCAAGCGCAAAGATGCCGAAGCGATGCTGGAGCGGCTCCGCGCCTTCTACGCGGGGTTGCCCGCGCCCGGCCAGGAGCCGCGGCCGGAACCGGGCCGGGTCGCCGTCATCGCCCTCGATCCCTGGCGCGACTGGTCCGCCGAGGTCAAGAGCGCGGTGCTGGTCGCGGACCTCGTGATCTGCGACGACCCGCTGCTGTACGTGCAGGACCACATCAAGCGGTTCGCCCACTTCTACCGGCGGACCTTCGGCAGGCAGACCGGCACCCGGCTGCTGGCCCACCTGGCGACCCAGCTCGAGCGGATATGGGACGTGCTGCCGCTGGTACGGGCCGGGCTCGTCGTGTTCCGGCCGCTGCGCATGGCGGCCGAGGAGACCGTGACCGCGGTGGAGCGCGCGGTCACCGACCACCTCGGCGACCACCTGGAAATGCTCGGCTACGACGTGCACAGCTATCCGCAGTGGGTCGAGTACCGGCTGCCGCTGCTGGCCGAGCAGGCGAAGATCGAGCTGGACCGTGAGCTGTGGACGGAGTTCGGCATGGGTCCTGCCGAGATAGCCCGCTTCACCGTCGAGCCGCGGCTGACCCTGCAGTCCCTGACCACGTGGAACGGGCTGCTGCACGCGGAAGCGGTCGACGGGACGTTCTGGAGCACGTCCGACGCGTACTGGCGGCTGGCCCGGGACGCGATGAACGGCCTGCATCCCGGGACGAGGCTGCTGTCCTTCGTCGACACGTTCACCCGGCCGGTCCTGGAACAGGTGCCGACGCTGGACCTGCTCACGATCCGGGGTAACGACGAGGCGTTCGACGCCTTCCGGCGGCACCTCGCGCTGACCGAAGACCTGATCAGCTCGGATCCGGACGAGGAGCAGTTCTCCGCGGACGTCGCCCGGGTCTTCGACGAGGTGTTCCGGCCGAACATCCGCGTCATCGAGAAAGCCATGCGGCGCAACACTCTGCTGCGTGACCTGCCTTTCGTCCTGGCCACGGCCGGCTTCGCCGTCGCCGGCGGGATGGCCGGCGCCGCACCACCCGCGGCGACGATCTTCGGTGCCCTCTCGAGCCTCCTCGGCTTCGGCCCGGCGGTCCGGGACGGCCTGCGCCGGGAAGCCAAGGTGCACCAGGAGCCGGCGTTCGTGTTCTGGAAGCTCGGCGTGCCCGGCGCGTCCTGAGCCGTCATTCGTCGCTGGAGGTCGCTGCCTGGCTGAGGCGGAACATCGCGCCGATCAAGACACCCACGGTCGGCAGCTACAGCATGAAACACCTCGTTGAGCGCGCGATCGGTAAGTACGTGACCAATGGCGAGCTGATTGCCGCCGCACTGGTTGCCGGCTATCCCGTCAGGTACATTCCCGGCCCGAATCCGCTGCTCGGCATGAGCGCACGGGTTATACACCGCATCGAGACCGACCCGCGCTCTCGTGGCTGCTCCGCCGATCGGGCGACCGCAGCCAGCATGGTTCAGTGCGTTCGCCTGTTTCGAGCGCACACTGGTACCCAAGACCTCGGTGCGGTGGCGGGCGTTGAGGGCCGGGTTGGCGAACCGAGCGGACCGCGGACCTGCACTCGGAACGTCGAGGTCGGTACGGATCGGTGGGTGCCGGCGAAGGCCGCGGGCACGATTCGTGTTGGCTTGCCGACCGGCCTCGAAAGTGCCCAGGAGGGCCCCGATCGGCCTCCCTTCGGGTTCGCGCTACCACCTCACGCATGCGGTCGAGCGTCAAGGCCCGGACACGATCGGCGTGCCGGGCGCCTGAGCGATTCGCGCCGGCTGCCGCCGTTGCACGATCCCCGGCGGGCAGCCTCACGGGCACCGGCCGGCCGCCGCCGTCGGTCCGTTTCGCGCTCAGGGTTGCCCTCGAAGGAACCGGGAGGCCGCCGCCGGGCCGGGACGCTGACGGTGGTGAAACGAGACGGCGATGTCGTGGGACGAGGGCAGAGTGATGCACACCATCGAACAGGGCCAGTACGTGATCGCCGACGTCGGCGATCAGGTGCTGTGCCTCGGCACGACGTCGTGCGCACTTGTCATGGCCTTCGCGGGCGACGGCAAGGTCGCGTGCTACCACTGGCCGTTCATGTCGGACACCGACGACTGCCGGGAAACCTTCAGGTCACTGGTCGATCAGCTCGAATCGCCGGTCACGCACATCGAGGTGATCAGCAACGATTTCCCGAACACCGGCCGCGCACAGGAGTGCCAGGCGATGGTGGCGAACCTGGCCGTGGCCAACCCGGGCGCCATCACGACCTACTACGTCCACCCCGGTCAGATCCAGGGAATCGATCCCTTCGTCACTCTCGGGACCACCGGCGCGCAGAGCTATCACGCCGTGCGGGCAGTGCAGTTCTGAGGGATTTCCGCAACCGGCGGCCTCATGAGAACGCCTCGATGTGGCCGGGGACGAACTCTTCGAAGCCGCGTGCGGCCCGGCCGAGGATCACGGCGGCGTCCTCGTCGACGGTCGGCACCGCGAGGTCGCCGGCGACCACCTCCACCCCTGACTCTCGGTGTCAGTTGCCCTGACGGCTGCCTCAACGGGCGCACTCCGGTCCCGCACTCCGATTAGCCTCGCCACAAGCGAGCAAAGCGGGTGGTCGGCCGATGGTGTACGTACTGTGTCACGGGCAGGTCAGCGGAGAGGATCGTTTTCCCTACGGTCGCAAGGGTTGCCGGTTGGGTTTCTACGGCCGGTTCGGCTTGGGACTCAGCCAGACCGCGGGACTCGACATCATCAAGAACGAGGAGAAGCCACCGTCCGAGCACTGGTACGATTTCGACCTGTTTCCCCGAGACTGGCAATTACCCGACCTCGCACTGACCCCCCTCACGGCGGACGAGAGCGAGACAGCCCGGGAGTACCTCGGCGACGCCTACCGGCACGTTCACCTGCTGGAGACGCCGACCAAGCTGAGCGTGCTGGTCGCCGCGGACGGGCCCCTGGCCGGGAAACTCGACGACGTGCGCATGGTGTGCTGCATGTCTTTCCCCGACCACAGCCATCGGCGCATCCGCCACACGCCGTCCGAACGCCGCGCGGGTGCCGCACCCGGACGGGGGCACGCCGACGAGGTGTCTCAACTGGAGAAGCGGATCGCCGAACGAGCCGAACAAGACCCCGTTGACGCGAAAGCCTGGTTCGACAGCCTCCTCGACGGCGAGAAGGCGCTGCTGAAGCACCGGCCGCGCATCAAGGCCGTGGCTGTCGCCGCCAAGATCGCCGCCATTCCGCTCGAGGACGAAGACGCACCCAGCTGGCTGCAGCTGATTTCGGCCATCTACCACTCGAACCTCGAGGCCGTCGGCTGGTTGCACGATCTTCCCGTCGTCCGAAGCAAGCTCACCGAGCTGACCGGGCTCTTCCGAACGTGGGAAGGAGCGCGACGCAACTGCGCCGCGTTGAGGAAGCAGGAGGACAGCGACGCGGCGAAGGCGATATGGCACATCCTCGATCAGTCCGACGCGTCGAACATCGTCGCGACGGAAAAGAAGTGCTTTCGGATCGCGCGTTGCGCCACCGCTGTGTCCGCATCGGACACTGCCACCTGGAGCGAATTCGCATCCAGGTACCACCTGCTGAACACGCGGAAGAAGCGTGCTCAGGCTCGCGAGTGGCCCCAGACCGAAGACGCGATCCGGGCCATGATCGGCCGGGCGCGACAGGAGCACGACGTAGCCGAGTTCGTGGGCCGGCTCGACTTCGCCTACCAGGAAGCCGTCAAATTCGTCCTGACCAACCACAACGAGACACTCCGACACGCACTTTCGGCCCCCACTGCGGCTGTCAGCCGCAAGCGCGCGCGGCAGATCGGCGAGGACGCGACGCCTCCGGCCAAGTACGCCCGAACCCTGGACGAGAGCGAACCCCCGCCGGCCGAGCCGGATCTCCCGTCCGGGTTCGAGTGCATCGGCCCGGAACCCGAGTGGCAAGCCGACGAGCAGACGCGCTGCCCCGTGTGCGACCGGCACTGCCTCCTCCACGGAAGCCTCCTGGCGCACGACCTCGCCAACCTGCCCACTCCCTGCTGGAGCTGCGGCGACCAGGTGGAGACCGACCTGGCCACCGTTCAGATCCTTTGTGAAACCACCGGTCGCAAGTACTATCTGCACTCCCCATGTGCCAGCAGCTCACTGTGAAGTGACCCCGGGTGCGGATTTCACCTTGCTCCGGCCATCGCGGCGGCTGCCGCCCCGGTCAGAAGGCGGCCGCGAGCTCGGCGAGGTCGGCTTTGATGACCTGCAGGATCTCCGCGTAGTTCGCGTGCCAGTTGTGCACGAGGTGGCCGCCGGCGCTCAGGACGCTGTGCAGCCGGAGTAGGCCTTCGTCGATCTTCCCGAGTTCCTGCAAGGCGTTCTTCGCCCGGTATGACGTGCCGTCGAAGCTCTCGTCCGGCTTGTGGAACTCGGGCAGCCAGTCGGCCAGCAGCCCGCGGAGCTCGTTCACGCCGTCCAGGTACGCCGAGTCGAATTCGGCCAGGTAGTCGGCGAGCACCGGGTAGTGGTTCATGTCGTAGGCTTCGATGATCTGCCGGTTGTCGTCCTTGAGCCGATCCAGGATGGTGTGGAAGGGCCAGGCGTTCCACTGGGCCGCCGCCACGACGATGCTGTCCAGCGCTTCCCGGGTTTCTTCGGCCTCCTTGAATGGAACCGCGGCGAGCGCGGTCGCCACAGTGCTCTCCAGCGCCGCCAGCTGCCCCGCGACTTCGTGCACGAACTCCTCGGCGGTCCGCAAGAGCTCGTCCAGCACCTCGCGTTCCTTGGGTCCCAAGCCGCGAGTCTCGTGAAGCGCGCAGTACTGGTTGATCAAGTGGAGGCTGTCGACCTGTTCTTCGTGGTGCAGGCCGGCCACCCACTTCTCGGGAAGGATGTGCATCGCTCCGCCTCAACGTCCGTTGTTTTCGCTGTAACCCAAGGTGCCGACCGTCACGCCGATCCCGGCGAACGCGACCGCGTCGAGCGGGTACCGGTGCTTCACCCCTGTCATCGGGTGCTCCTTGACGGACGGATTGCCCGAACCGTAGCGGCGGGACGCGCCCACGTCGGTGTTCCCGCGGGCAACCGAACGGGCAGCGGGGCGGCCGGACATCGCCGAGCCGCGGGTGCCGGCCGAGGCGGCTCGGTGAGCGGGGGTCCGCGATTCCGGCAAGATCCCCATCCAGTCGCCGAGCGGAACGGAGGAGGCGTTCGCGGGTGACGCGTCCGCGGGTCACTCCTGCCCGAACAGCAGCACGACCGCCACGAGCATCACCCGCAGTACACCCACTTCGCTTCCCGCTCACCGAGCCGTGAAGCACGTTACGGGCGGTTCCCGGTGAACGGATCCACCGATCGGACAGCCCGATCGGCCCGGATTCGCCGACCGCTGCTGGTCCGTAGGGTGGGACGGGGTACAAACGCAGTGGAGGTGGTCGTGTTCGGTATCAGCCTGGGACATCTGACGGTCCTCCTGCTGGCCGCTCTGTATATCCTGGGCCCGGAACGGCTACCCGGTGCGGTTCAGTGGCTGGCCGATGCGGTGCGTCGGGTTCGTGACCTCGCGTCCGCGGCGCAGCGACGGCTCGAGACCGAGCTCGAACCGGAGTTTCGCGAACTGCGCAAACCGCTGCCGGATCTGCGCGCGCTCGATCCGGCGACCACGCTCCGACGCTTCCTCGACGAGGTCCCGCCCTCGTCGCCGCCCGCGCTGGTCGCCGCCTCTTCGTCGCCGGCGATCGACCCGGACGCCACCTGAGCCGACGCGGTGCTCGTTGGGCGGCGCGCGTTCCCGGACCGCCGCGGACGAAACTGTCCACAACGGACGGATACTCCCGCTCTCGGCGGAGCCGGAGCCGGAGGCTGCTCCGGTGACTCGCCGCACGACGGGCCGATCGGACGCGCGACGCCGGTGCCCGATGGGGCAGGCCCACGTGCCCCGGCGGTTGCCTGCCACAGCCGGGCCGGATCGACCGCCGCCCCGCAGGATGTCCGGAGGGGACCGCTCGTCGAGGGTGGCGGGGAAGCGACGTGCGCTCGGACTTCGGTGTCGCGCACCACGGGCTCGGCTCTCGGCAGGCCGCCCCGCCCACGGACTGGGAGGAACCTCCATGACGACGGCCGAACCGGACCGGACGAATCCGCGAGACGTGCTGCTGTACTACCTGTCGGAAGCCGTCGAGAAATCCGCGGGCGACGTGGTCGAGTTCGAGGAAGCGCTCACCGGCTTCTGCGCGAACGACACCTCCGAGCTGCGAGATCTGGCTTATGCGATGCTCGAGGCGATTTCCGCTTCGGGCTGGGGCATGGACGCCCTGGAGGGGCCGGACCGGCAGCGGGACGTCGTCGACGAATTCCTCGCGCTCAGGGACACCTCCCCGGATGGCTCGGACGAGGATCCGGGTGCAGCCGCCGACGCGGCGACCAACCGGATCAAGAACATGATCTACCTCGGCGACACGCCACTCCAGGGTGCGGTCGCGCTGTCGTTCGAACAGGCGGTGCTCGACGAGTTCGGTCTGGTGATCACCGACGACCTGCTGGCGGAGGCGTACCGCAAGGCCGAGCCGTACCTGACGGACGGCTCGCTGGGCGACAAGAACGACGGTGTCCTCAACAACGGGGTCGTCCTGGCGGCCGACGGCTCGGTGTCACTCGGCTACGCGGGCCTGGTGGACGGTGGCTACACCTGGACGCTGACCATGATGCTGGAGACGGACGCCTTGGTGACGCGCAACATCGCCCAGCTGCGAGCGGACACCGTGACCGCGGGAGGCCCCTGCTTCTACACCCAGTTCCGCAAGAGCATCGTCTTCAGCGCGTCGCCGACCGATCCGGTGTTCGCGGTCGCGCGGTTCGCCTGCATGCGCGAGCACGGGCTTTCCCCCACCGAAACCGTCGGCTCGATCATCCGGACGAGCAGCACCTCCTGGGTGGTGAACCCGTTGCCCGGCGGCGACTTCGGGATCGTCAAGGAAGCGATCCGGGCGACCGGCTCGAAGAAGAAGATCCTGCTCGGCACCGAACTGCGCGCGGACGTCGAACTCCCGGACGCGTTCACGCAGTTCTGGGACTCGGCGGCACCGTTCCACAAGCAGCGGCTGTACCAGTTGCTCGCCAAGCTCAACCAGCACTACGAGCTCGCCTTCCTGGCCGGAGTCGAAGAGTACCGCCGGAACGTCTCCGCCGAATGGGCCGTCTACACCTACCGCCAGTACGTCGAGGACACCGATCTGGCGATCCGGCGCCGGTACCTCGACGAGGTCGCGAAAGCCGTCCAAGCGATCGCGGCCGGCACGGCCACAGCGACCGCGGAGCTGTTCGACAAGGCGTACGCGTACGTCGCGACCCGGCGTCTCCAGGAGCTCTACGACACGCATCGCGACGCGCTGCTGAAGCCGGCCTGACGCACTGACCGCCCGTTGGCGCGGCCGCGTCAGGGGCGCAGGCGGAAGGCGCGCGCGTCGTAGTGGGCCCAGGACCGGGCGCCATCCTCCCGCGGCCCGGTGAACGCCACCGTGCGGTGGGCCTGCGGCCAGCGCACGGTCCAGGTGCCGTCGTCGACCGGCATCAGCGGAGCGTGGTCGATCGCCGCCGGCGCCCACCCGGCGAGCGCGGCACCGTAGCCCAGCGAAACCACCGGCCGCCCGGCCCGCCGCCCGAGGGTCAGGACCGTGTCGCCGTGGGTGTACACGGCGTGCTCGGGCAGGGTTTCGTGCGCGCCCGCGGGTACTTCGCGCGGCAGCGGTGGCACGCGGACGCCGAACCGGCGGGTGAAGACGTGCTCGAACACCGCCCGTGCGACGCTGTCGCCGCCGAGGCCGTTCGTGGCCACGACCACGGCGAAGTCGTGCCCGGGCGCCACCCGGACCTGGGTGACCTGGCAGTGGATCTGGCCGTTGTAGCCCAGCACGCGCAGGCCGCCGAAATCCCACTCGGCCCAGCCCGGGGTCCAGCCGACCGCGCCCGGCACGGAGTGTCCGGCCGGGGTGGCGACGGCGGGGCCCGCCAGCACCGAAGCCGCCGCCGCGAACGGCCCGGTGGTGCCTTCGGTGACCGCCCGCAGGATGGTGAGCAGGTCCGCGGGGGTGGCCACGACCAGGCCGGCGGACGCGATGTAGGGGTGTTCCCAGCCCTGGTCCTCGACCAAGCGACCGGTGGCGGCCTCGTAGGCGTGCCCGCGCACGAGGTCGCCGGGCCGCCGCCGGTGCTCGGCGACCCAGGTGCCGCGCAGGCCGCCGGGGACGACGAAGAACCGGGTGAACAGCGTCGGCCACGCCGCGCCGCTCAGCCGCTCGGCGATGGCGCCGAGCAGCACGAATCCCGCGTTGCAGTAGGAAAACCGGGTGCCCGCGGGGAAGGCGGACGCGATGTGGCGGCACGCGTGGGTGTACCGGCTCAGCACGTCCGGGCCGTCGTCCAGGACGGGCAGGTAGTCACCGTCGAGGCCGCTGGTGTGGGTCAGCAGGTGCCGCACGGTGACCTGGGCCAGGGGCTCGTCCGCGGCCACGTCGAGACCCGGCAGCAGCGCGCGGACCAGGGTGTCCAGGGTCAGGCCCGCCCGGTCGAGCAGGAACACGACGATCGCGGCGGCCGCGATCTTCGTCACCGACCCGATCGGGAACGACGTGTCGGCGGTGACGGGCACGGCGGAGGTGGCGGTCACGTGGCCGGTGACGGCGCGGCGCACCCCGCCGCGGTCGGCGATCGCCACCGACACCCCGGGCACCCGGTGCCGCGGCGCGAGGTCGCGGACGAGCGCTTCGAGTTCGGGGTCGTCGTCGTGACCGCGGCCGGGCGCGCTCACGACGGTTCCGTCCGGGTGCGGGCGGCCGCGACCAGCTCGGCGGCGATCGCGGTGGCGGGCCGGCGCAGCACGTCGGCCGCGGGGCCGGCCTCGGCCACCGCGCCCTCGTGCATGACGACGACGTCCGAGGCGACGTGGGCCACCAGCGCGAGGTCGTGGCTGATGAACACCAGCGCCAGGCCGAGCCGCGCACGCAGCTCCGCGAGGAGGTTGACGATCTGTGCCCGGGTGGACGCGTCGAGCGCGGTCACCGCCTCGTCCGCGATCAGGACATCGGGGTCCAGGCCCACCGCGCGGGCGATCACCACGCGCTGGGCCTGCCCGCCGGACAGCTCGTGCGGCCGCCGGACGCCGTAGGACCGCGGCAGCCCGACCAGGTCGAGCAGACCGGTGACGAACTCGTTCCGGCCGCGGCGGGTGGTCCGGCCGTGGAGCAGGGCGGGTTCGGCGATCGCGTCGGCGACGCAGTAGCGGCTGTCCAGGGCGCTGCCCCAGTTCTGCGGCACCAGCTGGACCCGGCGGTGGAACTCCCGGGCCGCCGCGCCGGTGAGCCCGGCGACGTCCCGGCCGGACAGCCGGACCACCCCGGTGCCGGGCCGGGTCAGCCCGACCAGGCACCGGGCGAGGGTGGTCTTGCCGCTGCCGGATGTCCCGACGACGCCGAGCGCCCCGCCGGCGGCGACGGCCACCGACGCGCGGTCGAGCGCGAGCACCTCTCGCCGGGATCGCCTTCCGGGGCCGCCGCCGAACCGGACGGTGAGGTCCCGGGCCGCCAGCAGTGGCTCGGTCATCCGGCCACCTCCTGCGTGACGAGATGACAGGAGAACACGTGCCCCGGACCGGCCTGCCGCGCCGGTGGCTCGGTGGCACACCGGGGCGTCGCCACGGGACAGCGGTCCCGGAAGGCGCAGCCGGTGGGCCGGTGCGACGGTGCCGGTGCCGTGCCGGGGATCGCGGCGAGCCGGCCGGGGGATCCGGGATCCGCCCGCGGCAGCGCCGCGAGCAGGCCGCGGGTGTAGGGGTGGGCCGGTTCGCCGAGGACGGCCGGGGCCGGGCCGGCTTCCACCACGCCGCCGGCGTACAGCACGACGACGCGGTGGCACAGGTGCCGGATCGCGCCGATGTCGTGGGACACCACCACCACCGCGGTGCCCCGCTCCCGGGACACGGCCGCGAGCAGGTCGAGGATCCGCAGCTGGGCCACGACGTCGAGCGCCGACGTCGGTTCGTCGGCGAGCAGCACGGCGGGCCGCGGCGCGAGGGCGAGCGCGATCAGGACGCGCTGGCGCATCCCGCCGGACAGCTCGTGCGGGTACGCGGCCCCGACGGCCGGGTCGAGGCCCACGGTCTCGAGCAGCGCCGCGGCTTCGGCGGCCGCCGCTCGCCGGGTGCGCGTTCCGTGCGCACGCAGGGTTTCGACCAGGTGCGCCCGGACCGGCCGCACCGGGTTCAGGGCCGCCACGGAGTTCTGCGGCACGTACCCGATCCCGCTCCCCCGCGCCGCGGCCAGGGCCCGGGGGTCGCCGAGCAGCGACCGGCCGCGGAACCGGACGTCCCCGCGCACGACCCGGCCCGAGGCGGGCAGCAGGCCGAGCACCGTCCGGCACAGCACCGTCTTGCCCGACCCCGATTCCCCGACCACCCCGACGATTTCGCCGGGCCGCACGTCCAGGGAAACGCCGGTCACCGCGGCGTGCTCCGGCGCGCCGAACGCGACCGTCAGGTCCCGCACTGCCAGCAGGACGTCGCCGGTCATGCCGCGGCTCCGGCGGCCGGGGTCCGCAGGCGGTGCGCCAGCCCGTCGCCGAGCAGGCTCGCGCCCAGCCCGGCCACCACCACCGCGGCGGTCGCGGCCACCAGCGGCAGCCAGCCCCGGTCGAGGTAGTGCTGGCCCTCGGCGATCATCGCGCCCCACTCCGGGGTGGGCGGCTGGACCCCGGCGCCCAGGTAGGACACGGCGGCGATCAGCACCAGGTTGCCGGTGAAATCGCTGGTCGAGTACACGAGACACGGACCGAGCGCGTGCGGCAGCACGTGGCGCAGCAGGATCCGCCCGCCGCCGAGGCCGAGCACGCGGTGGGCGTCGACGAGGCCGTCTTCGCGCAGCACCAGGATTTCCGTGCGGCACAACCGCGTGTAGCTGATCCACCCGGTCAGCGGGATCGCGAGCAGGACACCGCCCAGACCGGGGCCGGTGACCGCCAGCACGGCCAGGACCAGGACCAGGAACGGGAACGCGGCCACGACGTCCACCAGCCGCAGCACTACCGCCGGGAGCGGGCCGCGCAGCCACCCGCACAGGGCCCCGAGCCCCGTGCCCAGCACCGCCGAGGCGACGGTGACGCCGGCGGCGACCGCGAGGTCGGTCCGGCCGGCGTGGAGCACGCGGGCCAGGACGTCGCGGCCGAGGTGGTCGGTGCCGAGCAGGTGCGCCGCGGACACGGACTCGTGCTGGTGCAGCAGGTCGACGGCGGTGGGGTCCCAGGGGGTCAGCACCGGCGCCAGCACCGCCGCGGCGACCAGGACGAGCAGGATCGCCGCGCCGGCCAGCACCTCGGCGTCCCGCCTGCCGACGCCGGGCGACGCGAGTCCCGGCGCGGCGGTCACAGGCGGAACCTCGGGTCGAGGGCCGCGCACACCAGGTCGGCCAGGATGTTCCCGCCGATGACGAGCACCGCGAGCACGAGCGCGACGCCCTGGACGACCGGCAGGTCCCGCTCCAGCACGGACCGCACCAGCAGCTGCCCGAGCCCGGGCACCGCGCAGACGTTTTCGATCACCACCGCGACCCCGATCAGGCTGCCGATGTTGGTGCCCAGGTAGGTGACGACCGGGAGGACGGCGTTGCGCTGCACGTACCCGGTGCGGACCCGCCGCGGGGACAGCCCCCGCGCCGTCGCGGTGGCGACGTACTCCCGCGGCAGTTCCCCGAGCACGCCGGCGCGGACGAGCCGGGTCAGCACCGACCCGGCCATGACGGTGAAGGTGAGCACGGGCAGCACGAGGTAGGGCAGCCCGGCGAAGCCCGCACGGTAGCCGGAGACCGGGAGCAGCCGCAGGTTCAGCGCCAGCAGCTGGATGAGCACGATGGCCACGCAGAACGACGGGACGGCCCCGCCGGTGACGCTGCCGGCGCGCACGAGGTGGTCCAGCGGCCGGCCGCGGTGGTACGCGGCGAGTGTCCCCGCCAGGAACCCGCCCGCGGAACTCGCCGCGATACCGAGGACGAGCAGGAGGAGCGTGGGGGCCGCCGCCGCGGCGATCACCTGGGTCACCGGCTGCTCCCGCGTCAGCGACGTGCCGAGGTCACCGCGGGCGAGGCCGGCCAGGAACGTGCCCAGCTGGCTGGGCACCGGCCGGTCGAGGCCGAGTTCGGCGCGGCGGCGCGCCACCTCCGCGGCCGACGCCTTGCCGCCGAGCAGCTGCGCGGTGGCGTCCCCCGGGATCAGGTGGAGCAGGACGAACACCAGCACGACGGCCAGCAGCAGGGTCGGCACGGCGGCCAGCAGGCGGCGGGCGGCGTACCCGGTCATCGGGCGCGGGTCATCGGGCGAGCCAGACGTCTTCCAGGCGCCACCACGCGGTGCCGACCGCCCGGAAGCCCTGCACGTCGGCTCCGAGCCCGGTGACGGTCGGCGGGAAACTGATCGGCAGCAGCGGTGCTTCGTCCATGCCGAGCTGCTGCACCGCCTGCAGGGCCCGCTCCTGTTCGGCCGGGGTGAGGTGCAGCGGACCGGCAGCGACCGCGTCGGACAGCATGCTGTTGCGCACGGAGGTGTACATGCCCTTGGTCGGGCTGTCCGAGGCGAAGGTGAGCTGCGGCATCTCCCACGGTGACGGCACGTCGGCGGTCTCGAAGGCCAGGAGCGCGACGAAGTCCTGCGCCTGCAGCCGCTGGACCAGGGTGGCGAAGTCGACCTGCTGGATCACCGGGTGCAGCCCGGCCGTGCGCCAGCCCTGCTCGATCACCTGCGCGGTGGTCACGGCGGTGGCGTCGCCGGAGTTGACCAGCAGCGGGAGTTCGGTGCCGGCGGGGATCCCGGCGCGGGCCAGCAGCTGCCTGGCCGCGGCCGGGTCGTACCGATAGGCCCGGACGTCCGGGCTCCAGCCGCGCATCTTCGGCGTGACGCCGTTGGCGACGGCGCCGAGTCCGTAGTAGACGGACCGGTTGATGCCCTCGACGTCGACGGCGTGGCACAGGGCCTGGCGCACCCTCCGGTCGGCGAGCAGTGCCGAGTTGTAGTTGAAGAACACCGCGTCGAGCTGGAACGCCTCGTCGACCGAGACGTCCAGCTCGGGGTGCCCGCGCAGGCGTTCGGCCTCGGCTCGCGGCACGCTCTCCGCGAGCTGCGCCTCGCCGGCCTGGAGCTTGAGCATCCGCGCCGTGTCGTCCGGCACGTAGGGCATCGCGATCCGGTCGAGGTACGGGCGGCCGGGTTTCCAGTAGTGCTCGTTGCGGGCCAGCACCACCTCCTGGCCCCGCACCAGGGACGCCACCCGGAACGGGCCGGTGCCGACCGGCGCCGCCGCGAAGGCGGCGGAGTCACGTTGCACGGCGGCGCGGGGGACGATCCCGGCGGCGAACAGCGAAAGGTTGTCGATCAGCGGCGGGTACGGCCGGTCGACCACCACCTCGACGGTGCCCGCCGCGGTCGCGCCGACATGGGTGATGTGGGCGAACAGGAAAGCGTAGGCGCTGTCCGGTCCCCGGGCGCGGTCGAGCGAGAACACCACGTCCGCCGCGGTCATCGGGGTACCGTCGGAGAACCGCACGCCGGATCGGAGCGTGAAGACGTAGCGGGTGCCGTCCGCGGAGGTCGTCCACGAAGCAGCGAGCGCGGGAGAGACCCCCGTCGAGTCCGCGTTGATCGTCACCAAGGTGTCGAAGACGTTGTACAGCAAGAAGATCGAGCCGTTGTCCGTGACGGACACCGGGTCGAGACCCAGCGGGTCCTGGCTGCGGGCGAAGGTGAGCTCACCGCCGCGCACCGGCGTGTCGTCCTGGGGTGAAGGTCCGTTCGCGGGGCTGCACGAGGTCTGCGCACCCACGGCGAGGCCGGCGACCGAACCCGCGGCGAGCCGCAGGAACCGCGCTCGGGTGATCAGGTGGCCCCGGGGATCGGTGCCGGCAGAATCCACATCAGCCTCGCAGGTGCATCTCTCGGCGCTGCCTCGACAACTTAGATCGCCCCGAAGCCGGCGGGGCTGCCCGAACGGGCGATCACGGGGGCAGCAGCGGGTCGAGGTCGAGACCGAACGCCTCCGGACCGGCGAGGTGTGCCAGCCGCGCGTCCTCCCACTTGGGGTCCGAACGCAGGCGGACGACCGACACCGGCAGGCCCAGCCGGAGCTTCTCGATGTCGATGAGTTCCCCGGTGTCGGCCAGCAGGCAGATGATGTCGGGGACGGTCGCGACGACCTCGCCGTCGACCGCGCACACCAGGTACTCCTGTTCGGCGTCGATCCGGGCGAGCCGGTCGCCGTCGTCGATCACGACGGCCCAGGGTTCGCTGGCGCGCACGGACGTGCTCAGCTCGGTGATGGTCCCGTGGAACAGCCGGCGACCGCCGATCCGGGCGATGAGGTCGTCGACCGTCCCGGTCAGCGGCGGCGTCAGCGCCGCCCCGATCATGCGGGCCCGGCTGAGCGAGCCGGTGATCCCGTGCACCCCCAGCACTCTCGCGCGCAGCAGGTAGAGGCTCACCGCCGCCCAGCCGCCGAAGGCGACCGCCACCGCATCGCCCACCCGGTCGACGACGGCGACGTCGTCGGTCCGGAGCACGATGTGGTTCTGCTGGTTGTCCACGAAACTCACGGTGCCGGGCGGAAAACCGGTGGCGGACAGGATGATCTGGTTGAAGTGCTGCGAGGCCCGGCCCATCAGGTCCCCGTCGACGACCGGCAGGCCCAGTTCCAGCGCGGCCAAGGGGGCGGCGAAGGCGTTGAGGCCGCCGATCTCCACGTTGGCCACACCGGCCAGGCGCACCCCGTGCCGGTCCGCGACCAGCCGCGCCGCCCGCGCGAGTTCGGTGCCGTCGGGGAGCTTTTCGCCGAGGATCGCGGGCGAGCCCAGCATCGCGACGTGCACCACCCAGGCGTCCGGGGGCAGGTCCGCGGCCCGCACGACCGGCAGCGTCTCCCCGGACCGCATGGCGTAGGCGAGTACGTCGTACAGCACCGAGCGTTCCCAGCCACCGCCCCGGCCGCAGGCCAGCACCAGCGCGCCCTGGTTGATGACGGCGAGGTCGTCGAGGCCGATCCCGGTGATCGGCTCGGGCGCGGGCGTCAGCGGCCCGCCGGCGCCGCTCACACCGGCTCCGGCTGCTGACGGGTGCGCTGGATGTCGCCCACCGCGCGGATCCGGACCCGGGTCACCTCGTTGTCGAAGTAGCCGAGCTCCTGCAGGTTCACCGAGATGACCCGGACCGAGTCCGGGTCGGCGCCGGCGGCGACCGCGCGGGCCGCCGCCTCGTCCTCGGCCCTGCTGAGGCGGCTGCCCAGGTCGTCGGCCGACGCCTGGAACACCCGGTCGATCTCGGCACCGGCCTGCGCCATCGCGGCCCCGACGGCGTTGGCCATGGCGTGGTGCTCCGGGCGTTCGACGTGCGAGATCCCCGGCAGCCGCGGCGGCACCAGGAAAGCGGCGCCGCCGACGGCCACCAGCGGGGGTTGCCGGAGGGTCGTGCGGACCCCCTTCACCGCTTCGGCCAGCCGGGCGTGGACGTCGGCGAGAACGGCCGCGCAACGGCCGCGGTCCCAGCCCGCCACCCGGCCGGCGTCCCCGACGTGCGGGGCCAGCCCGGCGGCGACCGCGACGTCGGTCAGCGTCGGCTGGGTGCCGCCGAACACGACCGCGGCGCGGCGCAGGTCGCGACCGACGCTGTCGGCCAGCACCACCGCGCTGTCCGGGCGCAGGGCCACCCGGGAGCCACCCCCCACGGCGAGAGAGCGCAGTTCCGGCATCCGGAAGTTGGTGTACACGCCGTTGACCCCGACGTTGTCGACGGACGTGCGGGGGAATCCGTGCCGGAGCACGCCGACGTCGCTGGTCGTCCCGCCGACGTCGACCACGACGCACTCGTCGCGGCCGCTCAGCAGGCCGGCGCCGCGGATGGAGTTGCTCGGTCCGGAGGCGAACGTCGCGATCGGGAACCGGCGGGCGTAGTCGACGTCCATCACCGTTCCGTCGTTCTGGCTGACGTAGACCGGACCGGTGAAGCCGAGGCGCGCGATCATCGCGGAGACACCGTCGAACACCCGGTCGGCCACGCCGATGAGGCAGGCGTTGAGGATCGTGGCGTTCTCCCGGCGCAGCAGCCCGAGGTGGCCGATCTCGTGGGACCGGCAGACCGTCACGCCGGGGATGCGGTCCTCCAGCAGCCCGGCGGCCCGCTCCTCCAGCCCCGCGTTCATCGGCGAGAACACCGACGTCAGTGCCACGGCCCGGACGTCGTCGGCGGCGATGCGGTCCACGATCGCGCGAAACGCCCTCTCGTCGAACGGGAGCGCGGTCCGGCCGTCGTACTCGTGCCCGCCGCCGCAGATGTACCGGTGCGGGCCGAGCGCCCGCGACAGGGCGTCGGGCCAGGTTCCCATCGGCGGGATCGCCCGCGTGGACGGGACGGCGAAGCGGATCGCCGCGGTGGGGGTCAGCCCGTGCACGGCGACCACCGCGTTGAGGAAGTGCGTGGTCCCGATCAGCACCGCGTCGACCTGATCGGTGGTGACGCCCGCGGTCGCGATCAGCGCGGTGAGCGCCTGCTCGATCCCCAGGGTCACGTCGCCGGAGGTGGGCCGCTTCGCGTGCGCGACCATCCGGTCGTCCGCCATGAGCACGGCATCGGTGTTCGTACCGCCGACGTCGACGCCAATCCGCATGCCCACCCCGCAACCGTCGCCGGTCGCCGCGGCGGACCGCCATGGTGACCAACGGACTGGACCGAACAGACCACGGACGCTACACCCGTTGCGCCGGGCGTACCGGTTGCGCGCGGCGCCGCCGGTACGGACCCCCCGTCCGGGTGAGCCGCGGTGCCGGCGGCCGGGGCCGGAGCTGCCCGAAAGGCTTCACCATCGCTTGCGGCCGGTGCCGGCCCGGGGTTCCACGATGCTGGCCATGCACCTGATGAGCATCCAGAACTACGAAAGCGACCAGGTCAAGGGCGCCGCGCAGCTGTGGGCCTTCGCCTCGGGCCGGACCGAGGCGAGCGTCGCGCTGTGGCTCGTCGACGCGGCGTTGTCGGCCGACGAGAACGGCTGGACGACCAACCTGGCGTACGCGACGCAGGCGGACCCGGCCATCGCCCTGCGCGTGGTGCGGGACGTGCTCGAAGACGCGGCCGACGAGGCGTTCGAACCGGTCGGCGCCACGCTCGCCACGGGCCTCGATCCGGTGGCGACGACGCAGGCCGTCGCCGAACTGGACGACGGGGACCGGCAGCGCTTCGCGGACGCGCTGATCGACGCGTGCGACCGGATCCTCGCCGACGCCGCCGAAAACCAGAACCAAGCCGACTGGCTGATCGCGTGGGGCGCCGCCAACGGCGGCTTCGGCAGCCTGGAGAGCTACGTCGAGCACAGCAACGCCTGGGCCGCCTACGACGCCCTCAACCGCGCTTCCGTGGGAGAGCTGCAGAAGGGCGCGGTCCGGGGGTTCTGGCAGTGGGGGGAGATCGTCCTGATCGGCCGCGAGGCCGCCACCAAGGAGGTCCGGGCCTACATCGACAGTTTCGTGCGGCGTTCCGCGAGCGGGCTCCTGTTCGGGGAGGAGGCCAAGTTCGTCGGCCTGGTCCGCACGGGACAGCTGCTGATGGTCGCCCGCGGGCGCGGCCTCGACCCGGGCCGCATCGACGTGCTCGACCGCTCTTCGGCCAGCGGCGAGCTCGACCGGACGCTGCGGGAGGCGCTCGGGCGGATCACGAAGAAGAAGGTCACCCTGAGGTAGGGACACCCCCAGCGCTCAGCCGGGTAGCCACACCTCCACCGTGGTGCCGCCGCCTTCGCGGGTCCGCAACGTGAACGTGCCGCCCGCACCCTCCACCCGCACCCGGTGGCCCGCCAGGCCGACGTGCCCGCCGGCCAGCCGCTCCGCCAGGACGGCCGGGGCGAAGCCGACGCCGTCGTCGGTGACGGTCAGCCCCAGGCGGCCCGGCTGCTCGCGCAAGTCCACGCGGACGTTCCGGGCCCGGGCGTGGCGGACCACGTTCGCCAGCAGCTCCCGGGCGACCGAGTAGAGCATCGCCTCGGCCGGGTGCTCGACGGCCGGCTCCGCGTGGAGGTCCAGCGCGAACCCGCCCCGCTGCGCGCTGCGTTCGCCCAGCGTCTCGAGAGCCGCGGCGATGCCCAGCTCCAGCAGCACCCGCGGGTGCAGGTCGAACACGGCCTCGCGCAGTTCGGCGACCGTGGTGTCCAGCAGGTCCAGCACCCGGGTGCGCACCTCGGCCGGCAGCGGCGCGCCGGACAGCTCCAGCCGGGCCGCCATCAGGCTCTGCACGGCGCTGTCGTGCAGAGCGTCGGCGAGTGCGGCGCGCTCCCGCTCCTCGGCGTTGATCAGGTCCCCGACCAGCTGCTCCTGCACGCCGACCAGATCGGCGATCCGCCGCTCGCGGCGCACGAGCAGCGCGGCGACCACGGTGCAGACGACACCGAACCACACCAGGTACCCGGCGAAGCCGAACGCGCGCAGCAGGTCGTAGGGCGCGCCGCGATCCGGGTCGAGGCGGGCGATGTCGTCCGGCGCCAATGCCAGCGGCACGAGCGCGAGGTAGGCCAGCGCCGACGCCGTCCCCGCCAGCGCCGTGAGCCACGGGCGGTAGCTCGCGACCGCGGTGAAGGGCACCAGGATGTAGGCGTACCCGATCTCCGAGGCGGGCCCGCCGGCGAACAGGGACAACACCGTGATCGCGCCGATGTCGATCGCGGCGGGCAGCAGGAACGACCAGGTCGCGGGCCCGGGGCGCCAGAGGAGGAAGGCCAGCGTCCACGCGCCGTAGAGCCCGAGGGTGACCAGGAAGGCCGTCCAGTGCGCCGTCTGCGCGACCAGGGTGCTGACCAGCATCGGCAACACGACCACGACCCGGCTCCAGGCGGCTCCCCCGGTGATCGGCCGGGCCGCGACCACCGGCGTCCGGCCGCTAGTCGACGAGGCCACGGCGCATGGCCTCGGCGACGGCCGCGGCCCGGTCGGAGACGCCCAGCTTGTCGTAGAGCTTCTGCGCGTGGGCTTTGATGGTGCTGGGGCTCAGGAAGAGGTTGCGCGCGACCTGCGGGATGCTCAGCCCCGCCGCGAACGAGCGGAGGATCTCGCGCTCGCGGTCGTTGAGGGCGGGACCGCGGGACGTGGCCCGCAGCCGGATCTGGCCGGCCAGCCCGCCCGCGACCGCGGGCGGCAGCACCGTCTGGCCGGAGCTCACCCGCAGCACCGCGTCGAGGATCTCCTCGCTGTCGGCGTCCTTGCCGATGAACCCGGCCGCGCCCGCCTCCAGCGCCCGGTAGGCCACGACGCCGTCGAGCAGTGCGGAAATGATCAGCACGCGGCAGTCCGGCGCGTCCCGGGCGATGGCCGCCGCCACCTGGATCCCGGTCAGGTCCGGCAGGTTGTAGTCGACGACCACGGTGCACGGCGCGTGCTCCCGGGCCGCGGCGATCGCCTCCCGGCCGGTACCCACCTGGGCCACCACCCGGATGGCGGCCGACCGGTCGAGCACGCGCACCAGCCCGTCCCGGTAGATCGGATGGTCTTCGACGACGACCAGTTTCCCGGCCCGGCCGGGCCCCACGTCAGTCATGACTCTTCTCGTTTCGGTGATCGTTCGGCCCTCCGCTTCGAGCACACACCCCGGAGGACCGCTGGTGAAGCCCGGCCGTGCGGCCGATCAGGCAGTCCCCTCATCGTCGTTGTCCGATCGGACAGGCCGATCGGTCCGGCCGACCGGGGTACGCCCCGGTCCGGACGACCGCGTTCGGCCGAACGGACCAGCGCCGAAAACCCCGCACAGCACATCGACAGGTCGATCACGCGAAACGTGCTCCATCAGGCAGACCTGCACTCCCGGCAAAGCGAAGACGTTGACTCGCACAATCGCGTGCAACAAGATTTGAATGTTCCCAAACAAAGTGTTCCGACAATTGTCCGACCGCGACGAGGCGGATCAAAACAAACCGAAGAGGAATAAGAAAAATGATCACTGACAAGAATGCCGACCACGGTTCCCGGCGCGCGGAGTCCGGGAGGTCGCGCGGATGTCCGGCGGGCAGATAGCGAGAACCCGGCGCGGTCTCGTCGACCTCAGGTCGGTCGCACTGGTCGCGGTGGCGGCCGACGGACTGCTCACAGTCGCCTCCTTTTCCCTGCTGCTGGCCGTTTCTCTCGCCCAAGCACTGACCATTCTCGCCGGAGTCGTCGTCAGCCTCCGGCGGGCCGGCACCAAGCTCGACGGCATCCTGCGCGAGGAACTGGGGTCCGGACGGCGGCTGGCGACCGGTACCCGGGTGGTGGTCGCGGCCGGCAGGCACACGGGCAAGCAGGGTGAGGTCGTCGACGACAAACCGGTACCGGGCCCGGGATACGTGCGGGTGCGGTTGTCCGAAGTGGACGTGGAAACCCTCTCCCGGGACTGGCTCGCGGTGCGCGACTGACCCGCCGACCACGGAAGAACGCTGGGTGTCACCGGTTTTCGCGGTGACACCCAGCTTCGTTCGGTGGCCCGCGCGAGCGCGGGCCGCCGGGGTTTCCGGACCATCGGACGCGCAGGGCGCGTTCCCCCGGTCGTGGCCCGCCGAGCACGACCGGGGGAACGCGGGTATCCGTGTCGGGCGGTCAGCCCCGGCGACGCCGGCGAGCCGGCCGCACCAGCAGCAGCAGCCCGCCACCGACCAGCGCGAGCATCGCGCAGATCGCCAGCAGCCCGCCGACGTCCGAACCCGTGGTGGGCAACGAACCCCCGGACCCCTTGCCGGCGGCCGCGGTGGCCGCCGCCGGCGAACCGGTCGTCGTCACCACCGCGACCGCCGACGACGAGGTCGTGCTCGGCTGAGCACCGGTGGCGCTGGTGGGCGGCGAGGTCGTGACGCTGGTGTCGTCGGTCGGCGGCGTCGGGGGCGTCGACGTCACCGGGTCGGCCCCGGTGGTGCGGTTCAGCGTGAAGGTCGCGTCGACCTTGCTGCCCGCCGGATCCGTCCCCGTGACGTCGCTGACGAACTTGATCGACCCCGCGGTGACGTCGGCGGTCTTCACCGTGTAGCTCGGCTCGCACGTGACGGTTTCCCCCGGCGCCAGCGGAGTCGTCGGCAGGGCGCAGTCGAGCGTGGCGCCGTTCGCCGTGGCGGCCGGCACCAGCCCGGCCACCGGGACGTTGCCGCTGTTGGTGACCGAAATCTCCAGGAGGGGCGTGTCACCGGTGTTCGTCAGGCCGTCGAAGTTGTTGTCGCCCGGCGCGGTGACCTTGATCAGGGTGGACAGCTGCGCCGACTGTTCGAGGTCGACGGTCTTCGTGTCGGTCCCGCTGACCGCGTTGCCGGTCGGCGGTTTGCCGCTCACGACGATCGTGTTCGCGACCTTCCCCTCGCTGATGTCGTCGGTGGTGATCGTGTAGTCGGCCGTGCACGTGCTGGTGGCCGCCGGATCGAGAGCGGTCTGCTCGCAGGTGAAGGTGATCTCCGCGGCCGGGGCGGGGGCCTGCGTGTCCTTTGTGGTCAGCTGGGAAAGGCTGACCGTGCCCGTGTTGGTGACCAGCACCGAGTAGTGGATGACGTCGCCGTCCGCGGGTTTGCGGGTGGTCGGTGTGCTGCTCACCGCCGACAACGCGGCCGTGAGACCGGCGGCACCGGTGAGCGCCACCTGGTCGTCCGGGTTCTGCTGCTGCAGCCCGGTTCCGCCGGCGTCACTGGCCTGGCCGGTCGCGGTGAACCGGACGGAACCGAGGTTCATGTCGGACTGGGTGACCGTGTAGGTGGCGACGCACTCCACGGACGCGCCGGTGTCCAGGGTCGTGGTGGACTTGACGCAGCCGGGCAGGGCCGCCACCGAGATGGACGCGTCCCGGAGCGGGGCCGTGCCGTTGTTGGTCAGCCTGGCGGTGAAGGTGATGGTGTCACCGGCGTCGACCTTCTGGTCCGGTTGCGCGTCGGTGGGGCCGACGTGCGTCAGGGTGGCGAGGAAGCTCTTGTTCTGCGCCAGGGTGATCGGCACGAGCTGCGGCGTGGCCGACGCCTCGGCGGCCGCGGCGCTGGCCGTCGCGGTGATCGAGCCGGCTTTGACGTCGTCCGGGGTGACCGTGTAGTTGCCGGTCGTGCAGGTCACTTTCGCGCCCGGAGCGGCGTTCGTGGCCGCCGCCGGACAGATGAGCGGCACCTCGGCCGGCCCACCGGCGACCGGCTTGGCGACGGGCACCTTCACGGTGTTGACGACCTTGGTCAGGCTGGTGTTGCCCGAGTTGGTCGCGGTGAGGGTGAAGTTCACGGTGCTCCCGGCGACGAACCCGCCACTGGGTGTGGCCGACACCGTCACGGGGTCCAGGGTCAGGGCCGGAGCCGGGACGATTTCCGTGGAGGTCTGGTTGCTCGGAATCGCCACGGTGATCGGGTCGGGCACCTTGGTGGTCACCCGGGCGGTGATCCGACCGCCGACGAACGCGTGGCTGTCGATCTCGGTCTGGGTGATCGCCCTGGTGTAGGTGCACTGGAGCGTTTCGCCGTCCGATCCACCGTAGGTGTCCGGCGGTCCCAGGTCGGTGGGCAGCGTGGCCGGCGCCGTGGTGGTGCCGCTGATCTTCGTGCAGCCCGTCGCCACCCACCCCTGCGGGAGGTCGAAGTCGATCGCCCCGGGGGTCGTTTCGCCGATGTTCTGCGCCGTGACCGTGTAGCTGATCTTGTCCTGCGCCTTGGGCGCGGCCTCCGGGCCGGTCGCGGTGAGGGTGACGCTCGCGGCCGTCCGGCTGTAGGTCACGGTGCTGGAATTGCTGCCCGTGGCCTGGAAGGCCGGGCTCGTCGAGCCGAATTCGAGTGCCACGTAGGAAGAAGCGCCGCCACCGCCGCTACCGCCACTGGCCACCGGAGAGTATCCGCCGGCGGAGCCGCCGGCGCACCCACCGCCGCCACCGCCACCGGGGATGTTGGCGTTCACGCGCTCGGCGTCGGATCCGTTCCCCTGCGAGCCGGCGGTGCACATGCCGCCGCCGCTGCCGGCGGGTCCGGGATTGCTGCCCCCGACGCTGCCGCTCTGACCACCGTTCGGTCCCCCGGCGTTACCACCCCGCCCGCCGTAGGAGAAGCCGTTGAAGAGTCCCGCTCCCCCGCCGCCACCGGCCTCGATCAGGACTTCTCCGGTGTCCTTGTCGACCACGGCGCTGCTTCCCCCGCCGTAGCCGGAACCGTCGACGCCGGAGCCACCCCGGTGGCAGCCCGCCATCCCGTTGGCCTTGATGAAGACCAGCTGGGTGTTGGCCGGCAGCGCCAGCGTGGCGGTGACCGTCGCTCCGTACCCTCCGCCGTTCGCTTCGTTGTCCCCGACGTTGCCGGTGTTCTGCGAGCCGTTGGCTCCGACGACGACGAACTGGATCGCCTTGTCGCGTTCCAGCACCTTGTACGACTCCGACGGGGCGGGCGCGCCGCTGTCGCAGGTGCGGATGGTGTGTGCCACCGGCACCACCTGCTGCCGGGGAGCCGGGGTTCCCACCGTGCACACGGCGTAGGCGACCGCCAGCACGCCGAACAACACGACCGACTTGCCCCCCGCTGTCCGCAACCGGAATCTTCGGGTGCCTGTCACGCTCTTGTGCTCGGCCAACACGACCTCCTCGGGGAACCTGCGGCGAACTCCCGCATGGTGATCCGCACGGATCGTCCACAACGTACGTTCGCGGCCGCTCGCTGCGGTCTTCGGCGAGGCACCCGCCCGGGCAGCGGCGGCTGCGCGTTGGGGCAGCCGGGGCGGGGCTTCAGCCGATCCGCACCGTCGCGTTCGTGGTGAGGAACTGCCCGGTGCCCTGCTTGAGCGGCTTCGTGTCCGTCTTGGGGACGCCCGGGACCGGGACCGGGTTGGTGGCGGGCGTCGCCACCTTGAAGACCACCGGGAACGGCCCGCCCTTGAGCAGCAGCACGAGCCCGTTCCGGGCGAGCAGGGTGAAGTGGCTCGGGGGCAGCAGGATCGAGAACGTACCCGTGCCCGGGACGAGGAACGGGGGCTCGGTGTAGGGCACCGGCACCTTGAGCTCGTCGGGCAGCTCGTCGCCCCGCAGGCAGGCGAGCTTGCCGATCGCGGTGACCGCCGTGCTCGAACCGCGCAGCGCGACCGGCTTCGCGACCGCCGGGACGACGGTCGGCGCCACCATCGTGATCTGCAGCAGATCACCGGTGCGCAGCAGGAAATCTCCCATGGCCGAGTCACCTCCGGACAGACGGGTCTGCCACGCTACGCGCCGGAAACCGCAGGCTGCGTGCCCGGACGGGCACGCTTTCACCCGGCCGGGCCGGGATACATGACGTGGCGCACGCGGGGGAATTCGATCTCCGGCCGGACAAGGAGGTCCGAAGTGGAGCGTCGAGGCAATGCGCCGCCGGCGGACGGTTCCCCGGTGCGCCAGAAGGTGATCCGGGACCTGCGAGCGAAGACGGCCTTCGCCCCCGCCGAGATCACGGCGGTTCCTCGGCACGGTCGCCCGGGCCCGTGGCCTGGTCCCGATCGCGGTGATCCGGTTCGCCGTGCCGGCGTCCCACGGGCTGCTGCCGCTCGCGGGCCGGTCGCCGGAACTCGCCCGGCCGTGGGGCGGGCGGCACTTCGTCCTGCTCGGCGGCTACACGGCGACCGGCGGTGGCACTCAGCCGAGGCCCGCACCCGAGTCATGCCGGCCGCGCCGGGGCTCGGGCCCGCGCCGGGCCGGGGCTGACGCCGGGGTGTGGATGAGCCACTGGGCGACGCCGTAGGTGAGCATCACCGCCAGATCCGCCGGCCGGGACCATGCCGGGGGCAGGACGAACCGGCGCAGGCCGATCAGCGCGTCCGACAGCATGAACACCCCGGCTCCGGTGGCCGCCCGCCCCGCACCGGGCCCGCGCAGGCCGGCCGCGGTGACCGCCATGGCCGCGATGGCCAGCGCGTACCCCCGGACCGGACCGGCCAGCGCACCCGCCGCCCGGCCGAAGAACCACGCTCCACCCACCCCGGCGGCGGTGATCGGCACCGCGCGGCGCAGCGGCGGCCGGCCGGCCCGGGCGGCGAAGGACGCGGCGTAGCCGGCGTGCGCCACGGCGAACGCCGCCACCCCGGCCCGGAAGTGCCGGTCGGTGCTCCCGAGCAACGCGAGGTCTCCTATCCAGGAGCACGCCAGGCCGACGGCGAGCCCGGCATCCGGCGGCGGTGCGGCCGCCGCCAGAGCCGGGACGAGCAGGGACTTGGTCAGCCGCCGCGGTCCGGCCGACCCGGTGAACGCGGCCACCGCGTCCGCCGTCACGCACACGGGGAACGCCCGCCGAGCGAACGCGCGCAGCCGCTTCACGACCGGGCCCCGACCGCGTCCAGCTGCAGCCTCGCCACCCGCGCGGTGTAGAGCAGCCAGGTGCCGATCACCGCGGTGCTCGCGCCGGCCAGCACCAGCAGGTGCGCGGCCCGGCACAACGCCCGGGGACCGACCTCGGCCGCGCACAGGTGGGCGAACAACGCCCGCGCCGTCAGGGACAGCGGTGTGTCCCCCGCGGCCGACGGCAAGGCGGGCGGCTCGGTCCCGACCGGGGTGGCGTCCCGGTCGCGGCCGGGCCGGAGGGTGTCGCACGCCGCGGTACTGGCCGCCAGCAGCGGCTCGCGCCAGCCGCCGACGTCGACCGTCGACACCACGAACCGGGTCGCCTCGCCGAGCACGACGCGGCGGGCCTCCGGCGCGTGGTCGAGCCCGGCCAGGCCCTGGGCCTCGTAGCCGAACAACGCCACCAGGTAGAGGTCGCCCCGCCACTGGTCGAGGAACTGCACCACCGCGCCCAGGAACTCGGACGTCGGCCGGTCGTCGTGGGGCGGTCCATACCAGAGGCCGAGCTCGAAGGCCTGGCTCGGCAGCAGCTGGCTCGGCCGCGCCTCGGCTGTCCCGGTGGCCACCACCGCGAGCGGCCGTCCAGACTCCCCGAACAGGTGAAACCCCACCTCCGGCGACCAGCACCAGGCCACCCAGCCGAGCGGCGACGGACTCGCGGCCTCGGGCAGGTTCCCGCAGACGGTGCAGCGGCGATCGGGCGGTGGCGCGTCGAGCGATACCAAGAGATCAGGCCTTTCCAGTGCGTCGAGGTGAGCGGAACCGGCACTGGACTGATGGGGGGCCGCGGGAAAACGTTGGGGCGGTGACCGTGCGTGTGGCCTCGCTCACGCCCGCTGATCCGCAGGACGCCGACGGCGGAAAGTTGGTGCCGCGTGGGAACTTTCACACCGGCCGCACGCGAGGCATGTACTCCACTGGACGTCGGTGCGAGCGGTTAACATCCGCCGGGATCTGCCGACCGGGCGAGGAGTGGAACGATGGCCGTACCCGCCGACACCACGACGCTGCTGGCCGAGCGGGCGCGTGGTGGTGATCCGGCCGCGCTGGACCAGCTGCTGCGCGAGGTGTGGCCGGACGTGCTGCGCGGGTGCAGCCGGTTCCTCTCCCACGTCGAAGACGCCGAAGAAGCGGCCCAGGACGTGCTGCTGATCGTCGCCAAGCGCATCGGCAGCTTCGAAGGGCGCAGTTCCTTCCGGACGTGGGTGCACGCGGTGATGGCCAACAGCTGCCGCCAGAAGTACCGGGCCCTGCAGCGCCGCGCGGCCGAGCAGGCCCCGCTCGAGCGCCACGACCAGGTGCCGGACCCGCGCCGGACGAGCCTGACCGCGGGTTCCCGGGTCGACCTGCTCGACGCGCTCGACCAGCTCGAGCGACGGACCCGCAACCTCGCCCAGGCCCTGGTGCTGCGGGACTTCTGCGGACTGGAGTACCGCGAGATCGCCCGCTACCTGAACGTCCCGGTGAGCACCGTGCGTTCCCGCATCCACGACGCCCGCGTCATCATGCGCACCCTGCTGCGGGAGGAGCGCACGGCCGACACCGCTCACCCGGTGGCCGGCCCGGCCACGACGTCGCCGGGCCGTTCACGGGCGTGAGCGCGAACGGCCACGTAGCAGGCGTTGATCTCGTCGATGATCGACGCGTACCGCTCGGCCCAGCCGGTGGTCGTCACGAGGAACGTCGCCAGTCCGGTACCGAGCGTTTCCCCGAGGGCCAGGTCGAGCTCGTCCAGCCGTCGTCGGCGGATCCGGGCCCGGGGGCCCGGCCGCGGCACCCGCACTCCGCCGCCGGCGCGCACGAGGAACCCGGTGGCGTGCTCGGCGAGCTTCGATCGCAACCGGGCTTCCGCGCCGACGACGATGATCGACCGCACCGCGCGGGCCCGTCCGCCCTCCCCGCCGGGTGGGCGGGGCCAGGCCCCGAACTCGTGCACCGCCGGACCGAGCAGCACGGTGACCCGGCACAGCTGCTCGAACGTCACCGAGGCCAGCCCGTGCAGGACGGCGAGCGTGCCGAGCATCGATTCGGCCGTGGCGTCCCGGCCGGCGGTGTCCGATGCGGACCCGGGAGGACGCGCGGCCAGTTCGCCGCGGCCCCGTTCGTAGGCTCCGACCAGGGCGGCGATGTCGTCGTCGTGCAGGGACGGCACCCACCGGCCGGCGAGCAGCGGCGGGAACGGTGGTCTCTCCTCGGCCATGCTGCCGAGCATCCGCGCGCTGGCGGCCCGGCCCTCACCCGAAGAGGAATCCGGCCGGGCAGCGGCCCGGTTCGCGTGGTGGGTGCCCGATCGCGCAGTACGCGGGGACGACGCCCGAGCGAAGATGCGGGACGAACTGACCACCGGCGGGACGGGGGCACCACCATGACGCTGGACATCCACTACGAATGGCGCAAAACCACCGAGTACGACGTGGGCTTCACCATTGTCGCGCCGGAGATCCACCTCGGCGAGGTCCCGTTCGACGAGGACTGCGTCGTGTTCTGTTTCACGCCCAAAGTGTTCACCTCCTCCCTGCGGTGCTGGGCGAAGGTCGCCTACACCGACGACAAGGAACCGTTCAACAACACCGCGTCGGTCCTGCTGCCGGAAAACGGGGACGAGCGCAAGTACATCTCTTTCTCGGCCTTCGGCTGGGCGGACGAGCAGTGCCGGGTCCCGATCGGACGGTGCAAGTACGAGGTCTGGCTGGAGGGTTCGGGCAGCGCGACCGTGCAGGTCTTCGTCTGAGCGGACGGGCAACCGGGTGCTGACTCTGCACACGACGATCCTCGGCGATGACGGGTTTGCACAGTGCCACCCGGCAGCACGGGAATTAGCATTCGCCGCGAGACCGGGTCCCGGTCCACCACCAGTCGGCACCGCCGCACCGGTCAGGCACTGGAGCTTCTGGAGTCAACATGAACCGCATCCCCGTTGTCGTCCGCGGAACCGATTCGATGTCCCGGATGGGCGTGTCGGCCACCTTGCGCTACGAGGTGGAGATCCAGCTCCTCACCGACTTCACCGAGCCCGAGGACGGGGTCGCCGTCGTCATCGGCGACACCCTCGACGAAGAACTGCTCCAGGTGCTGAGAAGCCTGCGGACCGAAGGGTGCCGGAGAGTGGTCCTGGTCATCCGCGCGCTCGCGGACGAGGAGATGCTGGAGGCGATCGAGCTCGGGGTAACCGTGCTCGTCTGGCGGTCCGAGGTGTCCGCGCCGAAGATGGTGCACGCCATCCAGCGCGCGTCGATCGGCGAGCCGGACCTGCCGCCCGACCTGCTCAACCGGTTCCTCTCCCACGTCGCGCGCGCCCAGCGGGACGGGACGACGCACACCGCGTTCCCGGCCGGGCTGGGCGAACGCGAGGTCGCCGTGCTCCGGCTGGTCGCCGACGGCCTCGACACCAAGGAGATCGCCGATCTGCTCAGCTACTCCGAGCGCACGATCAAGAACATCCTGCACGACATCACGAACCGCTTCCACCTGCGCAACCGCTCGCACGCCGTCGCCTACGCGATGCGGGAAGGCTGGATGTAGGCCGTGCTCGCGGGCCGGGCGAAGGGTCCGGCCACCGCGTCCAGCACCCGCCGCGAACCCAGGAGGTCGCCGAGGACCTCCGCGGCTGCCTCGATCGCGGCGAGCAGCTGCGCGTAGTCCGCCAGCCACCTCCCCAGCAGCTCGTCGAACAGCGCCAGCTCCCGGCCGGTGCTGGTGAGCAGGGCCACGACGACCTCGGCCAGCCGCGCCAGCACGTCGAGGACGGCGGTTTCCCCGGTGGCCGCGCGGACCGGGGTCGCGCGGGTCAGGGCGTTCCACTCGCCGGCGATGAGGATGTACTGGCTGACGGCGAGTTCGGCGGTCACCGCGAACCGGGTGTAGCCCCCGGCCCGCCGCAGCGCCCGGCACGTGTGGCCGAGCGCGACGAACGCGGCCTGGTCCACCGGCACGGACGGCAGGGCGCGCCCGTCCGGTACAGCGATCAGCGACGCCAGCGCGGCCCGCCCTTCGTCGAGCCACAGCGCGCCCAGGTCCCGCAGGGCCGGGACCACCCGGCACCTCAGGTGATCGAGCCGGCCGGCGCCCTCCAGCACGGCGATCCGAAGCTCCATCAGCGTCCCGCTCATCCGGTTCAGCGCCGCCCGCTCGTCCCCGCCGGCCGTCGCGACGCGCAGCCAGACCTCACTCCCCCGCCGGTATTCCGCCAGCAGCTCCCGCGGATCCGCCGTACCATGGGCCCAGTCCGCCCAGCGCGTGAACGCCAGCGGCGCGTGCACGCGGTCGCGCGGCACACGGCCGGGTTCCGCCGGAAGCGGTGGGGCAGCAAGGACTTCATGCGCGCGCTCAGCGGTCGCCGTGGCTTCCATCGGCCCAGCATGCGCCGGTGCCGCGGCGGGGTTACGCCCGTCCGGGCAACCGGGCGGGCAGGCGCGCTGCCCGATCGGGCAGCCGGCGCGCACCGGACCGGGGAAACCGCCCCCGTCGATGGTCATGAGCTTCCTCCTCCGGGGCCGTCACCGCCGCGGGCGTCCGTGCCTTCGCGCACCGGACGCGGCGCGCAGCGGCGTCCATTTCGGACCGAGCGGAAAGCGTTTCCAGCGTAACGCGGCGGACACCGGCCGCAGCGGCCCGAACAGGCACAGCGCCGTGCAAGCCGTCCGGGCAGGGCGCCGGCCTATCTCACGGTCCACCCGGCTCTCGAAGATCCGGCACAGCGCGCGGCACCCACGCCCGAAACGCCGGCGAAGTCTTCGGCGACTTCCCACAGGATGCGCACCACCCGGTGCCGGGCCGCGACCAGGGCGGACGGGACCGGGTGTCGAGGTAGCGCTCAAGCCCGGCGTTCTGGGCCCCGAGAGCCCGGTCGTGGCGGCGGCCGAGCGCGAGCAGCCGGCACTCCTCTACGAGCACGGAGCACCGCTCACTCGCGCGGCGCAGGTCGCCGAGCCGCGTTCGCCGATGCACCGGTCCGCCCCGAACCCGTGGTGCCGCCGGACGGCGTCGGCGTGCTCCACCGCCGTGCGTGGTACCTGCGGACCGACTCCACGAGCGCCGCCTCGAGACGTTCGAGGGCGAGGAAGAAGGCCGCCTCGACGAGCACGAGGTGGCGCTCACTCGCGGAAACCGGGACGGGGCTCAGCCGGTGAAGTTCGGCGGTGCGGACGACCGCTGCTGGATCAGCACGCCGGCCCGCGCGGCCACCGTGCCGGCGAGGTCCTGGGCGATCAGCTCGAGCGGACCGCTCGCGCTGTGCGGGAGCAGCAGGTACGCGACGGCGAACCCGCCCTGCGCGTCGGTCGTGACCGGCACGGGCGGCCCCAGCCCGGTGAGGGTCATCGCGGTCGACACGGGCAGGCCGGCCGCGGTGACCGTGACCACCCGGCCGGGCTTGCTGACCGCCGGCGTGACCGTGAGCGAGGGCACCACGCCGGACCCGGTGAGCAGGACCTCGGTGGTGGCACCAGTGCTGTCGGTGATCTCGGCCGTGGCCGGGCGCACGCCCCCGGCCCGCGGGGTGTGCGTGAACTCCACGGTGCACGTGGCGAAGGTGACGAGGGTCGAGCCGGTGCACCCGTCGGCGCCGATCGCGTAGTCCTCCGGGAAGGCGTCCGCCCCCGGGGCCGCGGGAGGCAGCGCCACGGCGGTCACCACCAGCGGGGCGCCACCGCGGTTGATCAGCACGACCGGTCTCGGCGCGCTCGTGGTGAGCAGCCGGCCGGCCCCGAAGTCGGTCGTCCCCGACGTCACCTCGATCCGCCCCGGCCCGGGCGGAGGTGCCGCACCGCCCAGCCCGACCAGGGGAATCGTCGTGCTCGCCTGGCCGTCGGCGGACGGCACGACCAGGGACGCGGACCGGGTCCCGGTCGCTGTCGGTGTGAAGGTCACGGTGAGCGCGCACTCGTCGCCCTCGTACAGGGTGCTGCCCGTGCACGTCTGCCCCGCGCCGACGGCGAAGTCCGCCGCGGCCGGTCCGGTGACGGCGACCGGGCCGACCGGGAGCGGGCCGAAGCCGGACCGGCCGACGTCGAGGGTCGCGCTGGAGCTCTGCCCGGGTGGGGTCGTCGGGAAGGAGGTCCCGGCCGAGGCGAACTGCGGCGTGAACCGGTGCTGGAAGACGTCGGTGCTGTTGTTGGTGTCGGCGGCGACGAGGTCGGTCGCCGCCGACGCGAACGCGACCACCGAGCCGTCCGCGGACACGGCCGGGGTGGTGCTGGACCGGTTGCCGCCGCAGCCGTCGGCGCCGGAGCACGACGTCGTCGTGGCCGAGACCAGGCCGGCGGGCAGGCGCGGGGTGGCCGCGGCCTCGCGCGCCAGGTCGGCCGTGACGTCGCGCGCGACGACCTGGCACACCATCAGCGCCTGCGGGCCGGTGAGGCAGGTGACGCCCGCGGTGTCGGCGCCGTCGTGCATCCCGGTGGCGGCCGTGACGAACGCGACGTAGCGGCCGTCGGTGCTCAGCGCCGGGTTCGCCCCGTCCCCGGCCGCGCCGTCGGTCCGCCGGGAGACCACAGTGGACGTGAAGGGTTCACCGGGCGCCCCCGGGGCCCGTGCGCCGTCGGAGTCGGGATCGCGGTCGAGGACGACCACCTGCGGGTCGGCGGCGGGCGAGGGCTGGTACTGGAACGCGACCCGGCCGCCGTCGCCCGACACCGCCGGCGCGGTCAGCGTGACCGTGGGCCCGGTCGCCGGGTCGCCGTAGGTCGCGCCGGACGGCGTCAGGTCGAGCCGGTCCGAACGGCCCGCGGCGAAGTCGTAGCCGATGACCTCGGGGACCGTCGTGACTACGGGCTGGGTCACGGACACGACCGTCGCGTAGACGAGGTAGTCGGCGTGCCGGTCGAGCACGGGGTGCGTGGTGTTCTGGTGCTGCGCCGCGGCCGGCGGGACGGCGATCACGTCGGCGGCGGACGGCGGCTGGAGCCGGCCCTGGGCGTCCTTGGTCAGCCGGGTGACCGACACCGTGTCGGTCGTGGTGTCGACCCAGGCCACCGAACTGCCGTCGGCGGAGAGGAACGGGTGCGCCGACGGGTGGGTGCCGTCGCCGACGTAGGTGCAGTAGGTCTCGCGCACCGGGTTCTGCGTGGCCGGCGCCGGCGGCGCGACGGTGTCGTCGAAGACGCCGTCGGCGTTCATGTCGCGGTCGCACACGTACGAGTTGGTACCGCCCGCCGGGATGGCCTGGTCGACGTTGACCGCAGCGTCGGCGGTGGCCAGCGCGACGTACCGCCCGTCGGCGCTGACCGACGGTTCGGCGCTGTTCGCCAGGAACGCCGACTGCCCGCTCTGCCCGGCCGGCGGGAAGGTGCCCAGCGGGGTGGTGTGGGCCACGCCGATCAGCCGGGCCGCGCCGGTGACCCGGTCGGTCGCGTAGACGTCCGCCTGGGTCGGCGGAGAGGTGTCCACCGGGTCGACGTTGGCCGTCGTCAGCTGGACCGTGTACCGGCCGTCCGCGCTGATCGCCGGGGCCGAGCTCGTCCCGTTCCACTGCTGCGGCTGGCTGCCACCGGTCGAACTCCGGGCGGTGACGCCGTTCGGCACGGCGTCGGCGGGAGCGGCGAGCACGACCGCCGTCACGAGCACGGCGACCAGCCCGCAGGCGACCGTTGTGCGGCCGGGCACGCGTGGATGACGGGGCACGCTTCGCAGCCTCCCGTGCTCGCCCGGCCCGTCCCGGCCGGGACAGGGCAACCGTTGACGCAGTTCTCCTGCCCGATCGGGCAGGAGCGGGCACCGGAGGGTGTCGTGCCGCCCGGTTGGATCCCGTGGCGGCGGCATCCGTTGGGGCACAAGCACGATTGGTGTCCGGCGTCACAACCGGCCTGGTGAGCGGGCCCCCGCCCCGACCGGGGTAGCCGATCGGCCTGGTTAGTGTGGCGCCGACGAGGAGGTGCCGATGGTTCCCGGGAGTTCGGGGTACGCCCTGGGTCTTCGCCGGTTCCGGGCGCCGCGGCTCATCGGTACCGGCGCTTTCGCGTCCGTGTGGCAGGTCCACGACGACGTGCTGGACCACGACGTCGCGGTCAAGGTGCTGGCGGAGAACTGGGCCTGGCGTTCGGATGTGCGGGCCCGGTTCGTCGACGAGGCGGCGATCCTCGGGCGGATCGACTCCCGGCACGTCGTGCGCGTGCTCGACTCGGGCGAGTTCGACGACGGCCGCCCGTTCCTCGTGATGGAACTGGCCGCGGGCACCCTGGAGGACCGGATCGGCCGGGAACCGCAGGACCCGGCGACGACCGCGGATCTCATGACCCAGATCTGCGCCGGCGTGACGGCGCTGCACGAAGCCGGTGTGCTGCACCGCGACCTCAAGCCCGGCAACATCCTCTTCCGCCCGGGCGAGCCTGCCGAAGCGGTGGTGGCGGACCTCGGCCTGGCCAAGACGTTGAGCCGGGCCTCCGGGCTGACGATCGTGGCCGGGTCACCGGGCTACATGTCCCCGGAACAGAGCGAGCCCGGTGCGAGCCTGGACGTCCGGTCCGATGTGTACAGCCTGGGTGCTCTGGCCTACCGGCTGTTCACCGGCACCGATCCGGCACCATCCGGCCGGGTGGTGCCGATGGCCGCTGTACTACCGGGGATCGCCCGGCCGGCCGCGGACGCGGTGGCCCGGGCGATGCGCACCGATCCCCGGCACCGGTTCGCCGGCTCCGCGGAGTTCGCGCACGCGTTGCGCGCGGCGCTCTCGCGACCGGCGGCGGCCACCTGGACGGCCCGCCGGATCGCCGCGGCCGCGGCGGTCGCGGTCGTCGTCGTGGTCCCGCTGCGCGCCGACGCGCCGACGCCGTCCGGGTACACCGAGGTGTCGGACCCGGCCGGGCAGGTGGTCGTGCCCAGCCCGGCCGGGTGGAGCGCCCAGGTGCGGACGTCGGGCTGGGACCCCGGCCGGGCCGGGCTGCCGGGCGGGTGGGCGCCGGCGGTGGAAGCCGCCCCGGACCTGGCCGGCCGGCGGGATCCGGATTCGGCCGCGCCGGGCCTGTTCGCCGGGCGGGTGCCCGGCGCCGACGCCACCCCGTGGCTGCTGACCCGCCGCCACGACCGCTGTGCCCACCGGGAAACCGCACCGGTGGACCACCCCGGTCTGCGAGGCACGGTCGTCCGCTGGTCCGGGTACGGTCCCGCGGGGTACCGGATCGACGAAGCCGTGGTGTCCCGCAGCGACCGGAGCGGACAGTTCTTCGTGCAGGTCAAGGGCGGCCGCCCGGAGACGGCCGACGTGGTGCTGGCCGGCCTGGGCCGGTCGTGACGCCCACGGGCGGCTCTTCGCGCCCCTCTGACGAAAGGGCCCTGAACCGCGGTGCGCCCCTGCGCGTGCGGCTCAGACGAACTCGATCGTGTCGTGCTGGCCGATGGCGCGGAACGCCGCGGCCAGGTCCTTTTCGTAGCTGCCGAGCATCCGCGTGACCTCCCAGTAGCCACCGCGGTCCAGCCAGCGGCCGCGCTTGGCCGCGCGCCGGGTGATGCGCCCCAGGGAGAGCCCGGCCGGGACCGCGTCGGCCACGACCGAAGCCGACTGCACCAGGCACCAGATCGGCAGGAGATCGCGGGGCTCCCCCGACATCAGCACGACCTTCCCGAACTGGACGTAGAGGCATTCCCCGCCGGGGGCCGAAATCGACTGCAGCACCGGTTTGTTGAGCGTCGTGGCGTCCTGTTTCCCGACCGCCGCCGCGAGGACGAACTTCACCTCGTCGGCCGACACGGTGGTCGCCGCCAGCTCGACGTGGGGCCGGGACAGGAGCGTGCGGTTCGACTTCCCCCGCTCCAGCGCCCGGCGGACCTGCAGCTCGCGCTCTTCCGGGGTGGGCTCCGGAAAACCCGCGGCGGCGATCGGCTGGATGGTCTCGGCCCAGCTGCCGCCGAACGACCAGCTGCGGCCCTCGGCCATCAGCCGGATCTCCACCTTCTGCCGGACCGGATCCCCCTCCGGCCGCGAGGAGTCCGTGGCGAACCTAGCCAGCTCCGCGCACTCCCCGATGAACGCGGTCTTGATCTGCCGCAGGTACTCCTCCGCCGCCTGGTGGAGCGCCAGTACCCAGTCGCCGAACAGGTCCTGCTCGACGAGCAGCAGCCACGCCAGCGTGCCGAAACCGCCGTACTCCTCCAGTTGGGCCTCGAGTTCCCGCTTCGCGTCGTCGAGGTCGTCGTCGCCCCGGGCGCTCAGCTCCTCCCAGAGGGCGGCCAGCACGCCCGGGTCGAGGGGGCGCACCTGGTCGACCTCGAGCAGCGCGCCCCGCAGCCGGTCCTTCAGCGGGTGGCTCAGCTCCCGCGCCGTCGCCACCGGGAACATCGCCTCGTCCCACGGTGGCGGGATGACCTCGTACACCCTGGTCAGCAGGTCGACCACGTCCGCGAAATCGCTGACCGCGTAGAGCAGCAGGCTCGCGTCGGTCACGCTGTTCGTGACGCGGTGGTACTCACACCAGCCGGCGAAGATCCGCTCCCACTGGGTGCCCGCCGCGAACACGAGCTCGTCGAACGTCTCGAGCGACAGCGGCGCCGACCGGATCAGCCGCACGTCCCCTTTTTCGTACCAGGTGACCATCGTCGTCTCCTCCCCGGTCGCGCGCGCTCTACCCGGCGGTACCGGAGAAGTAGACCGCCGGGGTGCAGAGCTTCCCGGTGTTCTGGCAGCTGACCGCGATCACCACCGGCGTGCCCGACGGGAACACTATCGGCTGCACGAAGTGGTAGTCCATGTCCCGGAAGTTCTGCAGGCCGAAGCTGAACAGCACCGCGTTCCCGCGCCGGATCTGCAGCAGCCCGACGTCGCCCGACGGGTTCTCCAGGACGAGGTCCCGCACGTTCACCGTGCGCCTCGCCGGGTCGAAGTAGGTCGCGATCGTGTACGCGCCGACCGCGGCGGGCGGTGCGGACGCCTGGATGCGGAAGTCGGTGGACGCCTGGGCGGGCGCGGCGGCCGTCGTGGCCCCCACCGGGGCGGGCGCGGTGTTCGCGGCCGCGCTCGGCACGGTGTTCACCTGGGCCGGGTTCGGCTGTTGCTGCTGGGTCGCCGCCGGTGTTGTCGTGGGCGCGATCAGGGTGGCGCTCGGGGCCGCGGAGCTGCTGGGGCCGGCTTCGTCGGCGTGCGCGGCCTGTTCCGCCTGGCTCGCCTTGGCCGCCGCTTCCGACACCTGGGACGACAGTGCCGCGTTCTGCTCGGCCGCGGCGGTGCGGGCGGTGGAGGCGAGGACGGGCTTGAAGAGCGTGAACCACAGGACGGTGAGCACGACGGCGGCCGTGACCAGCAGGGCCACCAACGGAATCAGCCACTTCGGGATCATCGCGTCCTGCACGAGCGCGCTGTCCACGGTGATCGGGTCCGCGCCCTGCGGAAGTACGTCGACCTGGTAGGGCAGGGTCTTGGTCGCCCCACGCAGGAACCGCTTGTGCGGCCGCAGTTTCAGCAGCACCACCGTCGCGGTGCCGGGTGCGGTGCGGACCGCCGGGGTCGGCGTCCGGCCGGCCAGCTGGTCTTCCGGGTCCACGATCCGCACCTCGGCGGGCACGTCGTGGTTGCCCTTGTTGTCGATCACCAGCTGCTGCCGGCCGGTCCGCGCGCCGCGGGCCGTCCGGGGCACCAGCTCGACCTCGATCTCGGTGTACTCCTCGACGAGGACGGTGCCCTCGTGCACCGTCGACCCTTCGGTGTCCTCCGAGGACATCACCCGCACCGCGAACGGCACCTCGCCGGCGAGGACGTCCGAGGACTTCGGCGGCGAGAACGTGATGGTGGCCGCTTCGCTCTCGCCGGGGAACACGCTCACCGAGGCGGGACTGACCGTGACCCAGTCGGTGGCGTCGCCGACGACGTCGAGGAGGAACCGGTCCACCACCTGGCCGTCGTTGTGCACCTCGATGTCACAGGTGACGCTGTCGCCCGGGGCGACCGACACCTGTTCGTCGGGCAGCGATGTAGTGGCTCCCATGCGCCAAGCCTTTCAGAACCGCGCACCGGTCCCGGTGGGTCGGGAGCTACCTGATCGGGCAGGACCACTGCCCGATCGGCGCGCGCCGATCCCGTCCGGTACTCGGTCGGATGGTCGGTCGGACGTTCACTGTTCGACGAAGAACTCGATTTCCGACAACCGGACCTCGGTGCCGCGGATCGCCCGGTAGGGCGTCTGCAGGTGGATTTCCGCTCCGGTGATCCCCTGGCCGTTCTTGAACGACACGTTCTGCTCGTCCGGCTGGTCGGTGAGGGTGATGTCCTCGGTCTTCCCGGTGGAATACACCACGTGCAGCACCCGGACCCGGTCCTGGGCCTGGAAGTTGTCCGGGGAGCCGTTGCGGATGATCGCCTTGGCGAGGTCGACCGGGTGGTCGAAGGTCACCTCCAGCGTCGGGTCGGGGATCGTGGTGGCCGCGGCCCAGTACGTGTTGGTGAAGCCGTCGGTGGCGTCGATCCCCTCGTGCCCGGCGACCTCGCTGGTGGCGATCACCTGGACCGGGCGGACCGGGTCGTACTGCGCGGTGAACAGGCCGACGAGCGACTGCTTGGCGGCGTCGGCGCGGCTGTCGACCGCCTGCCGGAACGGCAGCACCAGGCCGTAGAGGAGGCCGAGCAGGACCATGACGATCGCGACCGGCACCCGCACGACCTTGATGACGCCGACCAGTGAGAACCCGCGCTTCTTCTTGACGCCGTCGCGGCCCGGCCGCTCCCCCGCTTTCAGCACGCGGTTCGACCGCCGGTAGCGCAGGGCGTGCCACCAGCGCTTCTTCGCCACCTCCGCGGTGACCAGTGAGGTGCCGCAGCGGCTGCAGAACTTCCGCGTCCGCACGTTACCTTCGCCGCACTCGCCGCAGACCAGGTCGCCGGGCTCGAGCCGGCGCGTCGGCTTGGTCTTGGTGATCACCGCGGCCTGCTTGACCTTCTCCTGCGGCGCGACGGCCCCGGGTTGGGTCCCGGCCGGCTGGGCCGTCGCGGTCGCGGCCACGAGCACCGGGGACTCGTCCGGGTCGCCGTCGTCGCCCGGAGGCAGCGGAGCGACGAGCGCCGCGGCCGACGCCACGGGCGGCCGCCGCACCGGCGGCGGGCCGAACGGCTTCGACAGCCCGCTCAGGACCGGGGGCCGGGGCAGGGCCGCGGTCCCGAAACCGGCGTCCTCGTCTTCGCTGTCCTCGTCGTCGTCCTCGTCGTCGTCCTCACTGTCGTCGTCGAGAGGAGGCAGCTTCGGCAAACCGCCAAGGCGCGGCGGCCCCTCGTCCTCATCGTCGTCGTCGAGGGACGGCAGCTTCGGCAGGCCACCCAGACCCGGCGGCCTCGGCAACCCACCGAGCCGCGGCGGCCCATCGTCCTCGTCCTCGTCGTCGAGGGACGGCAGCTTCGGCAAACCACCCAGACCCGGCGGCTTGGGCAGGCCAGCCAGGCCCGGCGGCTTGGGCAGCCCGCCGAGCCCGGGTGGTTTCGGCGGTCCCCCGAGACCGGGCAGCTGGGGCAGCCCGCCGAGGCCGGGTGGTTTCGGCGGGCCGCCCAGGCCGGGCGGCTTCGGCAGGCCGGCGGCTCCCCCAGCGGCCGCACCCGGCGCACCGGGACGGCCGCCGGGGCCGCCCAGGCCGCCGCCGAGCCCCGGCTTGGCCGGCCGCTCCACCGCGTCGCGCTCGCCGACGTCGAGGTAGAGGACCGACTGGATCTTCGACATCAGCCCCTGCTTCGGCTTGCCGGCCTCCTCTTCGGCGGCCGCGAGCACCTCGGCGTCGACCTTCCGCTCGACCTTCTCGCCGGTCCATTCGAGGAAGGTCCCGCACGAACCGCAGAAAGAGTCGGAATCGACGTTCTTGAAACCACACTTACGACAGACGATCATCCTGGGTCACCTCCAGCGTGTGCGGGACGTGGGCGGGTTTCGCGGCGGAGATGACGTCGTCCAGCGAGCGCCGCAGGGCGCTGGACGGCCGGCCGACGGCGACCTCGACGCGCAGGTGGGTGCGCGGTGCGGGGATGGCCCCGGTCGGCACCCGCGACCACGTGACACCCCCGGTGTCTTCGATCTCGACGCGCCCGCCGGTGACGATCTCCAGGTGGTCGCGCAGACCGGACACCGTGCCGCGGCTGGAATGCAGCGACACGGCCGAAGCGATGACCGACCGCCGCCGCACGGCGGGCCAGTTCTCCTCCGGGTCCACCCCGACCCACATCGCCAGCCACTCGACGAAGTCGGCCGGCGCCACCATCGGATCGATGTAGGCGTGCAGGCAGTCCAGCACGGACAGCACCGGCGCGAGTACCTCGTCGAGGCCTCCGGTGAAGGCCATCGCGAACTCGTCCTCCTGGTACACCGCCGGCAGGAAGCTTCCGAGCGGATGGGGGTTCGGGATCCCGGGTACCGTGCCGCGCATCAGTTCTGCTCCACTCTGACCTGGTGTTCGTAGGAGAAGACGAGGCTGGTCGCCTCCAGTTCGAGCCGGCTGGTCGCGCCTCCGCGTTCGCCGGTCAGCGGGTTGGCGCCGAACAGGCGGACCTGCTCCACCATTTCCACCCCCCGGATGCGCTGGAGCACGCCGTAGACCTCGCCCTCGTGCACCGCGCGGCCGAAGGGCCAGCCGCGCCCGTCCGGGCCGCCGCTCAGCGGGTTGAAGAACCCGTACAGCGCGGTCAACGCCTCGTCGTGCACCCGGTCGACGTCGATGCCGTGGCGGGCGGCCACCGTGGCCACCACCGTCACGCCGCGGTAGAGCGGTGGCTCGATCCGGATGCGCGTGCCGATCACACGCGCGGTGTCCAGCCGGCTGCTGATCGCGCGCAGGCTCGACTCCTGCGGCAGCAGCTGCTCGAAGGTGATCCGGCCGTCCCGCTGCGCCGCGGCGGGGACGACCAGGACCTTCACCGTGTTGGTGGTTTCCTGCTCGCCCACCGGGACGCAGCGGACGCGGGCGATCTCCGGCGCCGCGTCCCGGGTCAGGACCTCGTAGTCCTCGGCGGTCACCGCGCGGTTGCGGGTGCGGAGCATGATCGGCCCACGCAGCCGAGCCTGCTCGAGGGTCTCCCCCTCCACCCCGCCTTGGGCGGCCCGGCGGTTCTCCACGCGGGTGACGAACGGGATCGACGTGTGCAGGGTGCTGATCGCGCCCTTCCCGACGTTGCCGCGGGTACCGCCGCCGGTGAGGTACTGGCGCAGCCGCACCATCGCGTACTGCTCGGGCACGGCGCCGTGCTGCTGCAGCTCACCGCCCGGGGTGCGGACCGCGGGACCGAACTCGACGATGCCGTTGACGGCGTCGAGCACGAAGTGCCGGTCTTCGGGCCCGCTGTCGGCGAAGTGCTCGACGCGGTCCCAGTCCTGCCAGCCGTCGTCGGTGCTGACCTGCACCATGGCGCCTTCGAGCGGTTCGAGCACCGGCCTGCTCCGCGCGGTGAACTGCTGCCCCGCAACACCTTCGGACTCACCGAGCAGCTCCGCCTCGACCACCTCGGCGTGCACGCCCGACGTCGTCGCGCCGACGGTGCAGGCGCCGAGCCCCTCGATGATCGGCGACGCGCTGTAGCGCGCGCTGCCGGGGACCGGCTCCACGAGCCGGGCCCGCAGCCAGCCGGCGCGTTCGCCGCCGAGGATCGCGGCTTCGTGACCCGGCGGCACGTGGAGGACGATGGCGCCGGGGCGGTTCAGGCCGCCGGTCTCGTCGCGGCTCAGCTCGCACGCCGTCCACTCGGTACCGTCCCAGGACTCCCAGACCAGCGGCGGGTTCTCCGGGTCGACGCCGATGCCTTCCACCCGGCACCCGACGTCGAGCTGCACCGCGCAGCCCGGCACCGCCTCGCTCAGGCCCACCAGCAGGGCGTCGCCGATTTCCGGCGGGTCCCCGAACGCGCCGAACCCGGTGCCGCGCTTGAGGGAGTCGGTGTGGCCGGTGGTTTCGCCGCCGGCCGGGTGCGTCAGCACGTGGGCCACCGAACACGGGACGATGACCGCTTCGGCGACGGTCGCGAACTGGATGGACTCCTCGTTCTCCGCCCGCGGGGTCCCGGCGCGGGTCCCGCTGCCGATGACGACCGGGTTCGCGGTGGGCGCCGAGAGCCAGAAGGTCAGCGGGGCGCGCGCGGGCACCGGGGGCAGCAGCCGCAGGCCGATCATCTCCAGGAACTTGAGGTAGAGCCGGTCGGGCACGCGGTTCACCCGGAACAGCAGCTGGTCGACCATGAACGCGAACGTCTCGATCAGCGTGACGCCGGGGTCGGACACGTTGTGGTCCGTCCACTCCGGAGCGCGGCGCATCACCATCCGCTTGGCGTCGTCGACGAGATCCTGGAACCGGCGATCGTCCAGGTTGGGCACCGGAAGCGCCATGGGTCCTCCTCAGTACTCGCCGCCGTCGTCGGGGATGGTGTAGAAGGGGAAGACCAGGTTGCGCTGGTCGTTCGTCGCCTTCGGGGTGTACTGGATGTCGATGTACACCAGCGACCCGTTGTCCGGGTCCGGGCGGACGCTCACGTCCTCCACCTCGACGCGGGGTTCCCAGCGGCGCAACGCGTACCGCACCACCTCGACCAGGCCGCTCGCGAGATCGACGTCGACGTTGCCGAAGACGAAGTCCCGCAGCGGGCAGCCGAACTCGGGCCGCATCGGGCGTTCGCCGGGGTAGGTCGAGAGGATCAGCTGCATCGCCTGGACGAGTTCGGCGTGCCCCTCGGCCATCGCGATGCCGCCGGTGGGGCCGACGCCGAGCGGGAACGCCCAGCCGCGGCCGATGAACTGGTCCACCACGGGCTCGGTCACGGGCACCTCCTTTCAGTTGAGCTCGATCTGGCGGCCGTTGATCCGCACCGTGGCGCCGCTGGTGATGCTGACCCCGCCGGTGGCGTCGAACTTCAGCTGCCCACCGGCGACCGACACGTCCCCCTGGCCCGCGTCGATCCGGATCGGGCCGTCCCCGGTCTTGAGGACCAGCTCGCCGCCGGGCCCGCAGCTGATGGTCAGCGTGCCCTGGGCCGTCTTGTGCGTGGCCGGATCGGGCGCGCAGGTCAGGTCGACCGAGCCGGCGACGTTGTCGATGACCAGGGCGAGCTTCTCGCCGAGCCCGCCGAGCACCACGCGGGACTTCTCGGCCGCCTTCAACGGCGCCGGGCCCGCGGCCGAGGGCGGCAGGCCGTCCTGGAACACCAGCTGGGACCCGGTCGAGGTGTAGATCCCCCGCTCCACCACCGACCGCACCGACCCGGCGTCGCCGAGGAAGGCCCGCGCCTCGGCGAACCGGGTCGAGGTGTTGTGGAGGCCGCCCAGCACGTAGGGCCGGCGGGGGTCGCCGAACTCGAACGCGACCAGCACCTCGTCGTTCACCTCGGGCAGGAACACCGCGCCGCCGCGGCCGCCGAGGCCGAACTGCGTGGTCCGCGCCCAGTCGGTGACGAACGTCGCCGACAGCCAGGGCAGCGACACCTTCACGCGGCCGCGTGCTTCGGGGTCGTCGATGTCGCTGACGATCCCGCAGACCACCCCGGGGATCCGGCCGGCGCCGGTGCCGCCGCCGGCCCCGGCGACCAGGCCCAGCGTCGAGCGGTCCTGCCGGCCGCTGACCACGAAGTGCGTGTGGTAGCCGCCGTCCTCGAGGTCGAACACGTGCCGGGCGTTGGTGATCGTCCACACCCCGGCGAACTGGGCCGGCACGCCCTTGACGGTCAGCCGGGTCCCCGCCTGGACCTCCGGGTTGCCGGCGACGGTGCCGGTGGCCTCGGCGAACGTGCTCGCGATCTGCTCGGCGAGACCGGCGGCCATCCGGTCCACCGAGCGCTGGGCGTCGGCGCCCCGGGCGACGGGCCGGTCGACGACGGCGAACGTGTTCTCTCCACCGCTGTCGGCGGCGAGCAGCGCCTGGCGCTTGGCCGCCAGGCCCGGCTGACCCGACCTCGGCCGGGTCAGGGGGTTGGGCGTCGTGGTGAACTTCTCGGCCAGCTCGGCGGGCCCCTGGTCCAGATCCGCCGTCACGGAAGTGAGTTTCGCCGCCCCCACCACGGTCTTCGTCGTGTCCGGGTCCCAGACGCGCACCTCGACCGTCGACGGGAGGTTGGCCGCGGAGACCCGCGGGGCGAAGGACAGCAGGTCCTCCTTGAACGTCACAGTGACCTCCTTGGTCCCCGTGGCGATCGCGGCCAGCGCCGAAGTGACGCCGGAGGCCGGACCGGCCGTGGCGACCGCCTTGCGGAAGTGGAACTTCCCGTCGGCGATCAGCACCTCGTGGCCGATCTCGCGGGCCCGCTGCTGGAGGAACTCCCAGTCGGTCTGGTCGGTCTGGGCGAGGTGCTCGTGGGTGACGCCGGTGTGCTCGATGGTCCCGATCTCGAGCCCCGCGGCCTCCGCGAGGGTCCGCGCGATCCCCGAGTCGGAGACGTTGCTGAAGACATGGCTGTGCTTGGCCCGCTGCAGCCGGTGCGTCTTCTCGTAGCCCCGCGCGATCGTGTACATGATGGACTCGTCGCAGCGGGCCTCGAGCGCGGTGACCTCGCCGGTGATCAGCACGACGTCCTGCGCGCCGTCGCCGATCTCGACGGTCGCGCCGATCACCAGGCCGGCGTCGTCGAGCGCGGTACCGCCGTCGGTGTCGTCGAGCAGGGTGATCTCGAACATGTCGGGCAGGTGCTGATGGGTGTCGACGACCACGCGGACCGGGGGTTCGGCGGTGTCCGGCCAGTCGGCACCGTCGACGGTGATCCGGGCCAGCACGGTCAGGGACAGCTCTTCGAGCCGTCCGGCGTCGGGGAGGAGCGAGGATGCGGCGGCGGGCAGCGTCATCTCCGGGTCACCTCCGTTCGCCGGGGTGGGGCAGGTAGAGCACCCGGCCGGGCCGGACCCGCAGCGGGTCGTCGATGCCGTTGCTCTCCGCGAGCTCCCGCCAGGTGCCGGGGCTGCCGTAGCGCTCGGTGGCGATCTGCTGCAGGGTCTCCCCCGCGGTCACCATGTGCCCGCTGCGCCCGGGCGGGCCGCCGGAAGTGGGGTTGGTCGGGTAGGAGTCGATGAAGTTCGGCTGCTCCTTCAGGTCCAGGGACACCTTGGCGCGGATCGGGATCCCCAGGTCGGTGAACCTGGTGTAGGACACGGTGACGCTCTGCAGCATCACGGTGTAGAGGAACGCGGCGGTCGGCGGGCCCCAGGAGAACGCCAGCATCGGCAGCCGGGTGGCGAGGTCCTGGCTGATCAGGCCGAGCTTCTTGACGTTGCGCGCCGGCTTGTTCCGCGCGCCCTTGAGCGAGCTCTTCCCAGTGCGCCGGGCGACGTTGGCCGCACCACCGAGCGTGGCGCCCACCTGGCTGCCGCCCGGGCTGGCCCAGCCGAGCAGGGTGTCGCACCGCGGCTTGGTGTCCATCCCGGTGAAGGTGATGTCGCCGACGGTGATGGTGCTGGCCTCGCTCTTCTTGAACTGGCTGCCGGTGGCGCCGCGCGGTTTGGTCGTGCGCGGGCCCACCATCCCCCGGGTCTTCAGGTCGACCCGGCGTTGCAGCTGGATCTTGGTGGGGTTGAAGTCGAACACGACGATGCCGGGCATCATCACGTCGAGGCTGGTCAGCATCGCCTTGGCCTGGCCGGCCCCGAGGTCGTCGAATCCTTCGGCCATCGGATCACCCTTCGCTGTGCAGGAATCCTTCGTGGACGAGCTCCAGGGCCTCGATCGCGAACTCGCTCGACTTCGCGTCCAGGTCCGGCCCCTTCCACGACTTCGGGAACACGTTCTGGAGGGTCCACTTCAGAACTTCCTGGTTCGACGCGTCGAACAGGGTGATGGTCGCCGAACCGCCCCGGTAGGAACCGTCGCCGTTGACCCAGTTGTCGACCATGTCCCGCAACCACCCCTGGACGGCCTTCGAGCCGTCGGGCGTCATCACGCGTTCGAGCCGGACCGTCTGGTACTTCAGCCCGTTCGGCAGGTAAGCCTGGGTCTCGTAGTGCCCGCCGTCGACCACGTTCTCGGTCTCGAAGTCGACCGCGATCCCCTTGCAGCTGCGCCAGAAACCGAGGTCGATCTTCTGGGCGGCGTCCTGGGTGACCACGCCGAAGCGCATCGTCATCCCGAGCGACGGTCCCTTGCCGCGCCCCGCGCCGGCGCCCCGCCCCGGTGGCATGAACAGGTCGGAAGCCACGGCTCAGACCGCCTTCTGCTCGTCGTCGAGGAAGCCGAGGTGCTGCAGTTCGAGCGTCTCCAGCGCGACCTTGCTCGAGCCGGCCTCGAACCCGGCGATGCTCCACTTGGCCGGGACGACGTTGCGCAGCTCCCACTCGGTGACCGCGTCGTTGTTGGCGTCGTAGAGCTTCAGGGTGCCGGTGTAGAACTTGGGCTTGGTCGCGCCCTCGTTCAGCCACTTCTTCACCACGTTGGTGTCCTTGCACGCGGCCCGTTCCAGCTTGATCGTCTGGTACTTCGTGTTGCCCGGGTAGTACCAGCGGTGGTTCCACGAGTCGCCGGCGCGGTACTCGGCGACGTCCCAGGTGACGTCCAGGCCGGTGACCTTCGACCAGGAGCCCAGGTCGTAGGCCCCCTGGTCGATCACCACCTTGAACCGGTTCGCCATCGCGAGCAGCTGCTTGTCGTCACCCTTGATCGCCATCGCCTTCTCCTAGCTGCTCTCTCAGAATCGGATGTCCCGCAGATACCCGTGCCGCTCGCGGTCGACCAGGACGTCGGAATTCAGCTTCTGCTTCACGAAGCGGTAGATCTGCTCGACCAGTTCGGCCGAGTCGATGTCCGCGGGGTCGATCTGCGGTCGCCCCGAGTCGGTCAGCGTCCGGCCGATCCCGGTGCGCACGACCGGGCCGTCCCCCCGGCGGCCGCCGAACAGGTACGAGTCGTCGTGCTCGTCGTCCGCGGTCTTCTCCTCGGCCGGCTTTTCCGGCTCGGGTGGGAGTTCGAGGATTTCCCGCTCGGTCTTGCGGTCGAACCGGAACCCGAGCATGCCGCCCCAGGTTTCGGCCAGGTCGAGCCCGACCTCGCGGCCCCACTGGCCGGAGTCCCGGAGTCTGCGCTCTTCGCGTTCCTGCTCGGCCTCTTCGGCTTCTTCCTTTTCCGCGGCGAGCCGGCTCGCCGACGACGAACTGGCCATCGCGGGCAGCTTCTTGCTCGCGCTCGCGCCACCGGCGTCGAGCGCGCCGCCCAGACCGAGCGACGGCTTGCCGGCCTTCGCTGTGCCCGAGGTGGGCGCGGCGGGGCCCGTGGTCTCGGTGGCCCCGGCCGGCTCGGCGTCGTCGTCCGGTGTCCCGGTGAGGCTGAACCGGGGCAGGCCCACCGGCTTCGCGCTCCCGGCGGACGCGTCCGCCGGGCCGGCGGCCGCCTGCCGCCGTGCGGCACCCGCCCCCGCGGACGACGAACCGGCCCCGGACTCCTCCTCGGCCTTCGCCGGTCGTGCGGACTTCTCGTCGGCTTCCGGGTCCAGGCCGAGGATTTCGCGTTCGGTCTCCCGGTCGAACCGGAACCCGAGCATGCCGCCCCAGGTCTCGGCCAGACTCAGCCCGACCTCCCGGCCCCACTGACCGTAGGACTCCAGCTCACGGTCCTTGCCGAACACCTCCTCGCCGTCCGCCGACGCCGGGTCGCCGAACACGGTGGCCTGCTTGGTCTCCCAGAGGTAGGCGGCGAGTTTCTCGACGCTGTCGTGGGACAGGACGGCGCGCGGGTTGAGGAGGTTGTACTGCTTGGCGAGCTCACCGAGCTCGTACCGGAGCTCGGTTTCGCTGGCGTTCTCCCACCGGAGCGGGACGAGGTCCTCGTTGGACGCCAGGAAGTGCGCCAGCGCCCGGGCCTGCTCCTCGGGCTCGAAGACCTGCTCGTTGCGCCGGACGTTGATGTCGCGGAACAGGTCCTTGAGCTCCGCCCGGGTTTCGTCTTCGTCGACCGCGGCCCGCTGCACGGAGTCGGCCAGGACCGCGTCGGGCACGACGTCGCCGAAGACCAGGGCCGTGCCGTCCCGGTGGGCGACACCGCGCCGGACGAGCTCCTCGGCGATCCGCTCGGCGTAGGCCTCGGGGTCGAGGACGTCCGCCGGTTCCGCGGCGAGCGGGCGCGGCGGTGCGGCCGGGTGCACCATCCGGACGTCGCCGCCGAAGTCGCGTTCGGTCTCCCGGGCCTGGTTCTCCAGGTTCCGGCCGTCGGCGCTGTGCTCGTGCGCGACGGTGGTCGTCGTGCGCTGCTGCACCACGTGGGTCAGCTCGTGGGCGAGCAGCGACCGGGCCTGCCGCCCCTCGATCGGCCCGGCTTCGGCGGGCAGGTAGACCTCGCCGCGAGCGGTGAACGCCCGCGCGTTCAACGCCGAGGCGCGGTGCGACACCTCGGGCCCGCGGTGCACGGGCACCTGGGTCACGTCGGTGCCGAACCGGCGCCGGAAGTGGTCGGCGATGTCCCCGGGCACGCTCGCCGGCCCGGCCGGGCTGGGCAGGTCGGCGGCCAGCTGCTCCGGCCGTTCGGGCAGCCGCGCGGTGGCGGGGTGGCCGAGGACCCGGTAGGCGGGCCGCGCCGGCGCCGTGGCCGGGTCACGGTGGCCCGCGGCCGGTTCCGGCGGCGGGGCGACGACCGGCTCGGGCCGGGGCGGCCGGGGTCGCGGTCGCGGGGGCGGCGCGGGCGGGACCTCCGGCGCCCGGTCCCCGTCGTCCTCCGGTTCGTCGTCGGAGTCCGCCGCGGCCGCGCTCCCGGGCTCGCCCGGCCGCGGGTGGCTCAGCGCGGGCTGCCCGAGCCCGACCCGCCTGCTCTGGCCGAGGTTGCGACGCCGGGGCCGCGGGTCGGGCTCGGGCGGCGCCGGGTGGGTGAGGAACGCCGGGAGGGGGCCGCCGGACCCGGTCTCCTCCGGCGGCGGCGGGGTGGCCCGCAGCCACGCCGGGGCGCGGAACGGCTCGTCCGGCTCCCGCGCCTGTCCGACGTAGGTGTCGGTCGCCCGCGTCAGGACGGGGTGGGTCAGCCGGGGCGCGGCGGGCGCGGGCCGGTGGGCCGGGTGCGGGGACGCCGGCGGGCCGCCGGTCCCCGGGTCCGCCACGGCCCGGGCGGTGGCCAGGCCGTGGACCAGGCCCCGCGCCACCGGGACGTCGTGCTCGACGGCGTGCTTGCGCACGAGCAGCGCCCGGGTGGTGGCGATCTCGGGCGGCACCCGCAGCCGGGTCCCGACCAGCGGTGCGATGAGCGGGATGGTCGGGCGCAACGTCGCGACGGCGGCCCAGGACGGCCGGGGCGCGGCGGGCGCCGGCGAGCGGGGGGCGGGCGGTGACTCCGGGACCACGGGTCCGGGGGTCCGGCGCCGGAACGGCCAGGGCATGGGTGCTTCCTCGGGGATCGAGGCCGGTCATCCGGCGTTGATGACGTCGTGGATCTTCGAGATCTCGCCGATCACCGTCAGGCGGTGCGCGTGTTCGAGGTCGAGGATCGTGTCGAGCGGCCAGTGGAAGTAGTAAGCGACGTACGCGACCTCCTCCCAGAGGCGGTCGGCCGCGTACGTCACGATCCCCCCGGGGCATCACCCGCCACGTCGACGGCGAAGGCGTGCCCGCACGACGGGCAGCCGACCTCGACCGCGGTGTGCCCCTCCTGGTTCACCCGCCGGTAGAGGTCCTGGAGGAACGCCAGGTCGGAGGCGAACAGGCTCTCGATGACGAACGAGTCGACCGCCGTCACCGACCCCAGCCCGGTCACCGTGCGCTCGAGCAGCAGCACCGTGAGGTAGGCGGGGTTCTGCCGGACGCGGGGGTCGTTCTGCGGGGCCAGCTCGTCGCGCGCGGTGGCCAGGCGCATCACACCTTCGCGGTGGACGTGACCCGCTTCGTCGACGTACCCGCGCGGCAACGTGAACGGGTACTCGGTGCGCAGGGACCCGGTGTCGTGGTCCGGGCGGGGCATCGCCGCGGTGCTCACGGCGACACCCGCTGGAGGTGCTCGCAGACGATGGTGACCGTCTCCATCAGCACCTCGCTGCTGCCGGCGCGCAGGGCGCCGACCTCCAGCTTGGACGGCCACGCGTTCTCGAGGTAGTACCGGGCCACCGGTTTGCCGTCGAAGTTGTACATCACCAGCGAGCAGCTCTTGCGCGCGGCGGCGATGTTGCCCATCAGCACCGCCTGGTGCCACGACCACAGTTCCATGCCCATGGTCTTGCCCCGCTTGAGCACGACCGTCGGCGGCTTCGCTTTGCCGGGCAGCTTCTTGAAGCTGATCTCCCGGTCCGAAGAGGACATGTAGTCGACGGGTTCGACTTCGGTGGTGATGCCCGAGAGCTCCGAGAACGAGGCGACCTCGTAGCCGTCGATGGTGATGGAGAACCGCGCCGCGGTGAGGGCGTCCTGCGACTGCTGCGGTCCGAGCCCTGCTGTCATGCTGACCTCATTCCTCGAGTGACGATCCGTCGGAGAACTGCGAGATGCGGAAGACCACGAACTCGGCCGGCTTGACCGGCGCGATGCCGATCTCGACCGTCAGGATGCCCTGGTCCCGGGATTCGGCGGGGTTGTTCTCTTCGTCGCACTTGACGAAGAACGACTCGTTCGGGGTCCGCCCGAACAAGGCGCCGTCCCGCCACACGCCGCGCAGGAACATCGTGATCGTGCGCTTGACCGAGTCCCAGAGCTTGGGGTCGTTCGGTTCGAACACCACCCAGTTCGTGCCCTGCAGGATCGACTCTTCGACGAAGTTGAACAACCGGCGCACGTTCAGGTAGCGCCATTCCGGATCGCTCGAGAGCGTCCGCGCTCCCCAGACGCGGATGCCCTGCCCGGGGAAGGACCGCAGGCAGTTCACCGCGACCGGGTTGAGCAGGTCGTGCTCCCCCTTGGTGATCGCCAGTTCCAGCGAGATGGCGCCGCGCACGATCTCGTTGGCCGGTGCCTTGTGGACGCCGCGGGTGGCGTCGTTGCGCGCCCAGATCCCGGCGACGTGCCCGCTGGGCGGCACGTGCACCGGCCGCCCGCCGACCGGGTCCATGACCTTGACCCACGGCCAGTACATCGCCGCGAACTTGCTGTCGTAGCCGGTGATCTCGGTGCGCCAGTTCTTGACCTGCTGGGCGCCGAGCCCGGCCGGGGTGTCGAGGATGGCGACGCGGTCGGCCATCAGCTCGCAGTGGGCGATCATGGCCAGCTGCACGGCCTTGACACCGTCGGAATCGATCGCGCCCTGCTGGTGGCTGGCCATGAGGTCGGGCACGCACAGCATGGTGATCTCGTCGATGGCCTCGAGCCCGGCGAAACCGGTGCGGTCGGCCGCGTTCCCGACGTAGTCCTGGGCCCCGACGTCCTGGCTCTGCTCGGCGACGACCCCGGCGAGCGGGACCAGTTCGTTCTTCTGCGGCAGCGCGACCGCGCCGGCGGACTTGGCCTCCTCGACGGCGATCAGCTTGGACCGCTGCTTGACCGCGGTGGCGACGTTGTTGCTGCCGCGCTTCATGGACACGTTGTCGAAGGTCTCGACGACCTCACCGGCGCGCTTGACGACCAGCCGGAAGTTGTCGTCGGTGTTCTCGCTGGCCTCGCCGATCTCCACCGACAGCTGCTCGCCTTCGGCACCGGCTTCGATGGCGCGGACGGTGAAGGCGCGCTTGCCGTCACCGCCGATCGCCGGCACCTCGGCCCGCGCGGCGACGGGCTTGGCCTCCCCGTCGGGACCGACGCGGACGACGTAGGCGACGCCACCGCCGTTGAGGAAGTAACCGTAGACGGCCGGGGCGAGGTACGAACCGGTCACGAAGTCCCCGAAGACCTGGGTGAACTGGCTCCAGTTCGTCACCAGGGTCGGTTCGTTGAGCGGTCCCTTCTCGGCGAACCCGACGAACGCGCACACCGCGGTGCCGACCCCCTCGATGGGCCTCGAGCCGGACGCGACTTCCTCCATGTACACGCCGGGTGCGAGATAGCTGGGCATTGGGCCTCCCTGGGCTGACTTGCTGCCGCTGGCTGAGCTTCACATCCGCGAAGCCGATCAAGGTGCTCGCTCGGCCACGCGGACCGGGCAGAGGGGTTTACCCGTTCGGGCAACCGGCCGGAGCGACCGCGCCGTGTCCCGGTCGGGGACACGGCGCGGCCCGCGGCCGGGCTCAGGCCGCGTCAAGGGGGTACGGGACCCCGAATTCGAACGAGTCGTCGTGGGTGTGGATCCGCCACAGCAGCCCGTCGCCCCGGCTGTGGGCATGCCCGAAGTAGAGAGGCTCGTCGGGCACCTGCGTCCGGTCCAGGTGCTCCTCGGCCCACTCCTGAAGCCCGTTGTCCACGAGGTCGCGCCAGAAGTCCACCGGGACCTCGTCCGGCAGGGGTTCGAGGGACCGGCATTGCCAGAGGAGCACGGTGAGCGGGCCGAGCCGGTCCTCGGCGCCGGCGAGCGGGTGCGGGCCGTCGGAGATCCGGGCCCGGCCTTCCGCCGTGACGGCGATCCTCGCTTCTCCCAGCAGGAAGTGGCCGTCGACGGTCGCGCGGACGTGGGTCCGGAAGTAGAAGTACCCGTCTTCGTCGCCCAGGAACTGCTCGGTGAGCACGGGCGCGGTCATCGGAAGGGCCTGGCCCTGTGGGCCGAGTGCCGTCACGAAGTACTCGTCGATCTGGAACAGCTCGCTTTCCCGCTCGAACGCCTTGACGACGAATCCGGCGGCCCTGGTGCGGTCGTCCGGGGTGAACCGGCCGTTCCAGACCCAGCCGCGTTCGCCGTTCAGGTCGACGTAGAACGCGTCGTGGCCGGCGTCGTAGCCGTGCACCGTCACTTCGCGGTCCGGGTTCTCGCCGATCGCGTCGAGCTCGGACCACGCGTGCTTGAGCGCTTCGAGCAGCCGTTGCCGCCGCTGCGGCTCGGTGACGCGCAGCTCCTTCGGGTTCAGCTGCTCGCCCCACTTCACGACCAGTCCGAGCCCCTGGATCACCTCGCCGACCACCGGCATCGCGGTGACGACCTTCATCTTCGCGGTGTCGTCCCTGAGCACCTTCATCGCGGACCGCGCGCCGACGTCCAGGAGGCCGGGCAGGCCCGCCGCCACGCCGCCGGCGACGGCGGACCCGGTGCCCGGCGCGCCGTCCTCGGCTGCCGCTTCCGCGGCCTCCTTGGCGTCGAGTTCCTTCAGCTTCGCGACGTATTCGGCGCCGAGGTGCCGCTCGACCGTCTCGCGGTCGCCGGCCGCCGAGTAGGCCACCAGACCCCGGATCAGCTCGGCGACGATCGTGTGCGCCGCGCTGATCGCGGAGCTGACCAGCGCGGTGACCTCCGGCGCGAGCGGGAACGCGGCCACGCCGGCGAGCCCGGCGGACACCACGCACATCCGCAGGGTCCAGACGAGGGTTTCGGCACCGAGCAGGCAGCCGTTGACCACCGGGAAGGCCGAAGCGAAGTCTTCCTTGAGCTTTCCCGCGGTGCTCTTGCGCGCCCACGCGTCGCACAGCTTCGCGGCCCGCACGGTGGCGTCGCCGAGGTTCTCCAGCGCGGCGAGGTAGTTCCGCCAGGCCGTCCCGAGTTCCTCGTACTGCGCGGGTCCGATCAGGGGCGCGGGGTCGTTCCGGGTGTCCCGGTCCCGCACCCGTTTCGGGTCGAGACCCCGCAGCACCCCGGTCGTGCGGCGCAGTTCGCCCTCGCACGACATGAGCGCGGTGTACGCGGCTTCGAGGAGTGCTTTGGCCTCGTCGCGGGACTTCCAGCCTTCGGCCTCGGCGTAGGCGGAATAGGTCGCGGCGAAGACGGGCTTGATCCCGGCGGTGGCGGCCAGCATCCTCGCTTCGACCGCGATCAGCCCCTTGACGTCGTCCGGCCCGAACCGCGCGACGCGCCGGGCGGTGCTCGCCCCCACGAGCCGCCGTTCGGCCTCGGCCCCGACGTCCGCCTTCTTGGTGGCTTTCACCTGGGCGCCGATCTTCTCCCGCAGTTTCGCGCACGTGTCCAGGAACGCCGGGAACGCGCCGTTCCAGGCTGCTTCGTCGGCCTTGCCCAGCTCCTTCGCCAGCGCTGTGTAACTCCGGCCGTGGTCCCGGAACCACTTGCGCAGGGCCTTGAACGAGTCCGCGCTGTCGCGGTCCTGGCCGGCGAGCCACGCCGCGAAGAGGTTCCGCCAGTCGGGGTTGTCGTTCTTCATCAGCTCGCGCAGGTTCTTCGGCCGGCTCTCCTCGACGACGAACCGCACCCGCATGTCCGGTGGCAGCCAGGAAAAGCCGCCGGAGAGCGTGCCGGCGGGCACCGCGTACCGCTCCCGCTCGACCTGCTCGGCGAGGGCCGCGAGGTGGTCGCGAATCCGCTGGCAGAACTCGCGGAACCGGCCGATCAGGTCGTTCCACTGGCGTTCGTTCGCCTTGGTCAAGGCCGGGTACTTCGCGGTGCGCTCGTGGGTCTTGATCAGGTCCTCGAACGCCCGCGCCGCGCCGGTCCCGGCTTCGCCGCTCACCTCCGACAGCCAGTGCGTGAACAGCCGGCGCCACCGCCGGTCCTTGCCCAGCAGCTCCTTCAGGCTGCTCGGGCGGCTCTCGTGCACCACGAAGCCGAGCTGAAAATCGGGCGGCAGGAACGTGAGATCGAGGTCGGTGGCGGGTTTCGGCTTCGTCATCGTCGCGCTCCCAGCGGTCCGGAGAACCGCAGTATCGCGCCGCGGGCGGACCACCCGGGGTGGCTCGCGGCGAAGGCGGAAGGGCACTCGGGCGGTGCGCTTTCGGGCACGCACACCGCATCCGTGCCCCATCGGGCACCCGGCGGTGCTCGTGGGCCGGACACCCGGCGCCTCTGCGGCGTCGCCTGAGCACCTCGACCACGACGGGTGCCCGTCCGGGCAGCGTCGGTGCACCCGCCGGTGCGCGACCGCTCACCGGAGACGGGCCGCCCGGGCCGCACGCTGGAGCGGTGATCCGAGACGTGGACGACGCCGTGAGCGCGCTGCTGCGGCGCTACCTGGACGACGAGACGGTCGTGAGCCTCGGCCGGCCGGGCGCCGAGCCGCCGGGCGAGCACGCGGTGCTGCACCTGGTCCTGCACGGCATCGCCGAGGCGGCCGACGGCCGCGGCGCCGCCGAGTGGAGCGAGGTCCGGGACGCCCGTGGGCAGGTCGTCGGCCGGCAGCCCCCGCTGCGGCGCTACCGGATGCGGTACGTGATCTCCGCGCGAGCGGCCACACCGGAGGCCGAGCACGCGGCACTCGACACCGTCCTCGCCGCGTGCGCGATCCACGACGTGCTGCCCGGCGACGTCGCCGGCGAACGGCTGGCCGCGACCGGGTTCCCGGTGACCCTGGAGATCACCGGGCCGGCGGCGGCGCACCCGGGCGAGCTCGGCACCGGGCCCGGCGGCGCCCACCTCCTGCTGGACGTGACCGCGCCGCTGCTGCCCCCGATGCTCACCGACATCCCGGCGAAGGTCGAGCAGCTGCAGCTGGAGGCCGGCGCGCACGACGAGCGGGCCCGCGACCGGACGGTCGCCGGGCACTGGCGCTCGGTGCGGACCGCGCCGGACTCGCGCTGGTCGAAGGTGCGCGTGCGGGAACGCGTCCGGCCGGGGGACGACCGGACGCGGGAGGCGGAATGAGCACGCCGGTCCGGCGGTACATCACCCGGGAACCGGTGGTGCCGCAGCGGGAGACCCGGTTCGGCTACCGGCGCCCGCTCGCGCTCGCGGGCGTGTCGGTGTCGATCGCCGCGCTGGTCGCGTCCCTGGCCCTCGGCTCCGCCGGCGACACCGTGCTTTCGACGGCCGCGCAGGACGAACCCGCGCCCGCGCCGGCCGGGACGCCCGCGCTGCCGGTGGTGCCGGTACTGCCGCTGCAGAACGCGATCCCGGTCGTGCCGCCGATCGCGGCGCTGCCCGGCGGTTCCGACCAGCCGGTGGTGCCGGCCCTGGCCGTGGCCGGGATCCCGGCCACGGCGCTGCAGGCCTACCAGCGCGGTGCCGCGCTGCTCGCGACGGCCGACCCCGGCTGCGGGCTGAGCTGGACCGTGCTGGCCGCGATCGGGCGGGTGGAGACCAACCACGGCCGGTTCGGCGGGTCGGCGTTGCGCGCGGACGGCGAGACCACGATCCCGATCCGCGGGCCGCAGCTGACCGGCAGCCCGTTCGCGCTGGTGCGCGACACCGACCGCGGCGCGCTCGACGGCGACCCGGGCTACGACCGCGCGGTCGGGCCCATGCAGTTCCTGCCCGGGACCTGGCGGTCGCTGAAGGCGGACGGCAACCTCGACGGCCGTTCCGACCCGGACAACATCTTCGACGCCGCGCTGGCCGCGGGTCTGTACCTGTGCAGCGGCCCGGGCGACCTGCGGGACGACGCGCAGCTGCGCACCGCGGTGCTGCGGTACAACCACTCCGACGACTACGCGGACACCGTGCTGGCGCTGGCGAAGTCGTACGGGTCGGGGTACGTCACGACCACCGGCGGTCCGGTGCCGCCGGTGCCCGGCGCCCCGGCGACAGCCGGTCCCGGTGCCGGACCGGCCGGTGCCGCCGCGGTCCCGGCACCCCCACCGGCCGGCACCGTCAGCGGCCCGGGCGCGTTCGTCCCGGACTCGGGTACCCCGGAGCCCGGCGCCACGGTGCCCGCCACCGGCCCGGGTGCACCGGCGACGACCGCGCCGGTGAGCACGGTCGCGCCCCCGGCCGCCACCCCGCCCGCGGAGACCACCGCGGCACCCACGAGCCCGCCGGCGGCACCGGCGGAAACCCCGAGCACACCGCCGCCCCTGCTGTCGCTGTCGGTGCTCGGCGTGACGGTGTCCCTACCCTGAAGGAGGAACCATGACCGCGCCGCGAGAAATCCAGTTCCCGGGTTGGTGGGAGAGCACCTTCACCCGCGACGAAACCGCCGTCAGACCCCGCGAATCGGGGTCGGCGCTCATCATGGGCCTGTACGGCGACCTCCGGGACGCCTTCGCCGGGCACAGCATCGCCGAAGTGGCGGAGTACTGGTACGACGACGCCCGGGGCCGCTTGACGCGGCTCATCGACAAGGTCGTCGAGGTCGTGAACTCCCGGGTGGACGACGCCCGCCAGAACCTCCCGCGGATCGAGCGGGCCAAGGCGGAGCACGACCGGGCCGAGAAGGCGATGACGGCCGGCCGGAACGCCGAGCTGCGAGCGGAGCTGGAGCGGGAGGTGGCGACGGCCCGCAACGGCTACCACCACCTCGTCGAGGACTACGAGAGCGCTGTCAGTGACGTCGAACGCCTCCAGGGCCTGACCACCGAGCTGTACGAGCTGCTCGTCGCGCTGGAGGAGGCGCGGCCCCCGGACGCGGAGGTTCCGGCCGATCCGGCTCCGGCAAACCCGGCGGACACCGACCTCGGGAGCAAAGTGCTCGCCGAGGGCCAGGTCGGGCGAGCCCAGCGGCCGCATGAGACCACCTTCACCCCGGTCAGCAGCTGCCTCACCGTCGTGGTGACGACGACCCGGAAGGACGGGGCCGAGTTCTCCACGGGCGCGCACCTCAGTCTGGCCCCCGCCGACGGCGGGTACGCCTCCGACGAGATCCTCGACGCCTTCGTCGCGCTGTTCGGTCCCGGCGAACAGATCATCGACTGCGTGGTCGACGGAGATGCGGGGTCCTGGTGCGAGGAGTTCCTGACGAAGTCGCAGTGGACCCGCGGCGGAGAACGGAACTACTCCGACGAGGAACTCGCGCGGCTGCCCCCGGGTGACATCAGGGGCCTGTTCCACTACCGGGTCCACCAGGCCGTCGGCGCGGACGACGCGATCTACGACATCTAGTCGGCCTCGACGATGCGGCAGGCCATGGACAGCGCCAGGCGCTCGTCGGGGTCGTCGAGGTCGACTCCCAGCACGTCGCGGATGCGTCTGAGCCGGGTGGTGATCGTGTTGCGGTGCAGGCTCATGGCGTCGGCGGTCAGCCCGATGGAGGACCGGTTGTCCAGGTAGGACCGGAGGGTCTCGAGCAGCTGCCCGGACTGCACCCGGCGCAGCGGCGCCAGCACGGAGTTGGCGTAGGCGCGCAGGTCCTCCGAACCCTGCCACGACAACAGGATCCGCGACACGCCGAGGTCTTCCACGTGTTTCACCCGTCGGCTGGACCGGTCGGTGCGCGCCAGCGTGGCGGCGTCCCGGGCGTCGCTCAGGGTGGCGGCGATGCCGACGATGCCGACGTGCGGCCGCCCGATCCCGGCGAAGATCTCCCACTGCGCGGGCATCGCGTCGAGCGCCTTGCGCACCCGTTCGCCGAATTCGCGCTGCTGCAGCACGGACGGCTGGCCGAACGAGGTCACCCAGGCCGACCAGCCGTCCGGGCGTTCGACGAGGGTGCCCTCGATGCCGGCCGCCGTGAGCACCCGGCGGACGCGTTCGAACTGCATGAGCACCAAGTCGCGGTCGTCGTCCCCGCCGCCGCGCAGTCCGATGTGGACGCCGGTGTGCCAGCCGTAGAGCCGCCACCCGGCGGCCACCGCCTGGTGGACCGTCTCCTTGCCGACGGATTCCCCGCGCTCGAGCAGTTCGGTGAGCAGCTGGGAACGGGAGCGGGCGTTCTGCTCGGCGGCCAGGCGCTCCTCCGAAAGCCAGGCGGCCATCGCCGGTTCGAGGATGGACAGCAGATCGGCGGCGTTCTCGACGACGTAGGGCCGGCTGGACTCGAGCCGCAGCGCGAGCCACGCGACGGTGCCGCGGGCGGCCGGCCCGTACACGGGCTGCAGCAGCAGGGTACCGCCGGTGACCGGGAGCTGCTGCGGCACGGCCAGGTCGAGGCGGGCGGAGCCGGGCAACGGCTGGGCCGCGCCGAGCAGGAGCGACCCGTCCCCGGCGAGCACGGTCGCTTCGAGACCGGCGACGTCGCGCAGCGCGCCCAGCACGACGTCCGGGGTCCGCCGCCGGGATCGCAGCCGGCGCACGAGCGCCTCGACCTGCGCCGCCCGGGTCAGCTGCGGCGAGCGGAGCAGGACGGCCAGTGCGTGCGCGAACGACCGGGGTTCTTCGGACTCCACCGCGATCAGCGGGATCGTCAGCCGGTCGGCCAGCCGGATCGTCGAGGAGATCGGGGGGCTGTGGGCCCCGACCAGCAGAACGGCGCTCGCCCCACCGTCACGGGCCCGGCGCAGGCCCGCCTCCAGGAGGTAGGGCGGCAGCCCGTCGGCGCTCTCGTGGACGAGGATCTGGTCGGTGCACTCGGGCAGTTCGTTGCCGCCCCACCACTGCATGTCCACGACCGGCCGGTCGGTGCCGCGACCGCCGGCGAGCACCCGGGCGTCCCGCAGGAGCAGGTCGGCGAGCAGGTCCTCGACGGTCAACGAGCGCGCTCCGCGCTGGGTCGAGCCGTCGCCCGGCATCGGCGTCCGCGGCATCGGCGTGGTGTCGAAGCGCACGGGCAACCTCCACCGGTCTGTCCCCCTGGAATGACGGCGATCAGGCACACACAGTCACGGAACAGGTGGCTCTATTCCGCCGTTCGGCCAGTCGACTTCGTCTATTCGTACCTCAAAAGTGGGACATGCGCCATCGTTATGTCAAATTTCGTTACTCACCGTTACAGGCGTCACTGGGGCCGCTACTCTCCGGGAAGCAGTCTTCTGATCACCGTGATCGGGCCGATCGCGTCGATCGGCGAGATCTTGACCGGCTGGCCGAACGTCGCCGCCTGCACGGCCCGGGTCCCGTCCAGCGCCAGTGCGACGTGCTGCACCGGGCGGTAGAAGAAGATCAGGTCGCCCGCCCGCACCTCGGCCCGGCCCACCACCCGGCCCACGGTCGCCTGGGCCGCCGAGACGCGGGGGATGCGCACACCCGCCGCCGCGTACGACGTCTGCACCAGCCCGGAGCAGTCGTAGGAGTCCGGCCCGGTCGCCCCCCAGACGTACGGCTTGCCGAGCTGGGCCAGCGCGAAGGCCAGGATCGTGCCCACCGCCCCCGCCGGCACGGCGACCGGGCCCGCGGGCGCGGCGGCGTCGGTCTGCAGGAGCGACTTCTGGTCGGCGGGGATCGCGTCGAGGGCGGCGCGGACGGCCGAGATCTTCCCGGCCAGCGCGTCGCGGCGGGTCCGGACCGCGTCCGCGGCGGCCTGAGCCTTGCTCTCGGCGGCCGCGGCGGTCGCCTCCCGGGTCGTGGCCTGCTGCCGGAGCGTAGCCGCGCCGGCGGCTTCGGCGTCGGCCTCACGCAACGCGGAGTCGTCGGTGAACCCGGCCAGCAGACCGGCGTCCGCCGCGGCCCGGAACTGACCGACGTCCCCGGTGAGCAGCAGGTCACGGAGCGGGTCGTCACCGCGGGTCGTCGCGAGCAGGGCGACGAGCCGCTGCTCGCTCGCCGCCCGTCCGTCGGCCACGCCCTGCGCCTGCTGCCACCGCTGGGTGGCGGCGGCCGCGGCGGCGCTCGCGGTCCGCGCGGCCTGCTGGGCCGCTGTCAGGTCGTCCTGCGCCCCGAGCAGCTGCTCGTTGACCGCTTCGGCCTCGTGCCCCAGGTCCAGGTAGTGCGTGAGCAGCCCCGCCACCGTGGTCGGCGCGTCGTCGGCGCGCGCGGGCACCGCCGTCCCGATGAGCAGCAGGGCGGTGACGGCGAGGACCGGTACCGAAGACGGGAACCGCATGCACGCACTCTTTTCCGGTCGGCGACGGCGAGCACCGCTCACGCTACGAGCCGGCCGCTGTCGCCCCCGCTCACTTTCGGCCCGCCGATGGGGGCACGCCGGGCTGCCTGATCGGGCCGGGCTGCGAAGGCGGGGACGGCCCCCGGCTTCCGGCGCGGGCCGAAAAGCTGCCCGAACGGGAGCGGTGATCCACCCCCGGCCGGCCGAGGGTGGGACCCACGGATCAGGAGCGGGAAGGAGGTCGGGATGGTCGCCACCGCGGGCACCCGCGTGTACCCACCACCACCGGCGCCGCTGCGCGTCCTGCGCACGGCCGTCCGGACGCTGGCCGAGCTGATCCTCACCTTCGCGGTCGTGCTGGGTCTGCTGGCCGCGTGGGAGATCTGGGGCAAGTCGGCCGAGTACGAGGCGGCTCAACAGCACGCCGACCAGCAGCTGGACCAGCTGTGGAACGGGACGGCCGCACCGGCCGCCGCACCGGCGGTGCCGGATTCCGGAGCGCCGTTCTCGCGGCTGTACGCACCGGCGCTCGGCGCACACTGGACGATCGTCGAAGGGGTCACCCAGGCGGCGCTGCGCCGGGGACCCGGGCACTACCCCGGCACCCAGTCACCCGGCGGGGTGGGGAACTTCGCGGTGGCCGGGCACCGCTCGCCGAGCGTCTTCTGGAACCTGGACCGGCTCCACGCGGGCGACGCGCTGGTGGTGGAAACGCGGACGCAGTGGTTCGTCTACGTCGTCACGCGCAGCGAAGTGGTCGCCCCGACCCGGACGTCGGTGGTCGCGCCGGTGCCGGACGCGCCGGGCACGCCGCCGAAGGTCGCGAGCATCACGCTCACGACGTGCAATCCGAAGTGGAGCAACAAGCAGCGGCTGATCGTGTTCGGCGAGCTGGCGCGGACGCAGGACAAGGCGCGGCAGCCCGGCAAGCCCGCGGAACTGGGGGCGTGAGGTGTACGGGTTGCTGTGGCGCGCGCTCCCGGGCGGCGCACTCCTGAAGACGGCCATCCTGGCCGCGACGGCCGTGCTGATCGCCTTCGGCCTGTGGTACCTGGTGTTCCCGGTCGTCGACCAGTGGTTGCCCTTTTCCGATTCCACGGTCACGCCGTGACGCTCGAGGTGTTCGCATGCTGAAGTGGCTCCTGCTCGGACTCGCGGTGCTGGTCGAGGTGTTCGCGACGGTCTGCCTCCGGCTCTCCGACGGCCTGACGCGCTGGCTGCCCGCCGTCGGCGTCGTCGCGGGCTACGGTCTTTCCTTCTTCCTCGACGCGCAGGTCGTGCGGCTCGGGCTGTCCATCACGATCGTCTACGCGGTCTGGTCGGGCGGGGGCATCGCCCTGGTAGCACTGGCCAATCGGGTGTTCTTCGGCGAACCGATCAGCCTGGGCCTGGCGGCGGGCCTGGCGCTCATCGGCGCCGGCGTCGTGCTCGTCTGCACGGTGAGCCACGGCACCGGGTGAGCTTGCCCGCGCCACTGCCCCACGAGGCAACCGTGGTCGCCGGCCGCGCGCGCACCCTGGAGTCGGCCATCCCCAGGAGGTGAACCGCATGTCGACGCCCGGTGGTCCCGGTAGACCGTTCCCGCCCCTCGTGCTCAAGCTGGGCAACTCGACCTGGACCAGGCAGAACCCCCATTCCACGGTCTCGGCCGTCTACCAGTGCCCGGAGTTTTCGACCTTCCACATCACGCTGATCCTCGGCACCCCGCTGGAAAGCACGTCCTGCAGCCAGGTGCACGCCACTCCGAACCTGCCGGCGTTCAAAAATCTGCACGTCTGGTACGGCGGAACCGACAACTTCCACCCGGGTGCCGGCAACCTCGTGGACCTGAGCAAGACGAGCCAGACCAACGCCCTCGACTGGTACCGGAAACACCGATCTCGGATCGCGGACCTCCTGGACACGGCGTACCACAAGCTGTGGGCCGCGAAGAACGCCGCCTACCCTGCGCCGGCGCCACCTCCAGCGCCGGCGAAAACCGCGGCGAAGTCCGCGCCGACCAGGTTGGACGCGGCGCAGAAGAGGGCCGAGCAGACCGCCCGGCAGCACCAGACCGACGTGCTGGAGCTGGAACGGGACCTGGTCCGGGTGCGGGAACTGCTTGCTTACACCGAGGCGAACTTCCCGGACGCGCGGCCCGGACCTGACGAGACGGTCGAGTTCGTCCACGACTACCACAAGTGGTCGGCACCGCTCGACAAGCTCGTCACGGTGTGGACGGTGAACCAGGCCGAGCCGAACCGGATCCCGGACCGGTCGTTCAAGTCACTGCTGGCCGGTACCGGCCTGTCCGATCTCCGTTTCCTGTTCGGCACCCTCAAGCACAAGGGCCGGGTCGCGTACTCGGTCCCCGCAGGCGAGTGTTCGCGGCGCGAGTTCGAGGTGTCCGATACCGACCCGGTCGTGGTGGCCCTGCGGCGACAGGAAAAGAAGCTCACGCACATCGAGCGGAACCCGGTCCGGCCCGCCGGCTACGCGGAGCGTCACGTCTACCTGGTTCACGTGGGAGGCGTGGTCCCGGCGGAAGGCTGGTACGCCTTCGACGCCGGTGACACGCAGGAAACCGCGCTCGAAGCCGCGCTCGAATTCAAGCTGGTCACCGGTGAACTACCGCGGTGCGTGGTCTGCGTCGACGAGGACGCGTTCTGCCCGATCGAGCTGTTGACGTTCGTGGGCGCCGGCGACCTGAAGCCCGAGCAGAGCGGAAAGAAGCGCGACCAGCCCGTTCCCCCGAGTGCGTTGACCGCGTGGGCGGAAACACTGCCCGAGGCGAGCTACGACAGCGCAACCAGGACGGTGACCGTCGAGGGCCTGCGGTTCGCCCTCGACGGCAGGCCGGAAATGCTGATGACAACGGACAATGCGGCGGACGCGCGGAAGAAGTACAGGATACCCGCGTACTTCCTCCGAGCCAAAGGCCGCAAGGCCTTCTTCGACATGGCGAAGTTGACCCCGCCGGATCCGGAAAAGCCTTTGCCGGAACAGCTTCCGCCGGTCGGCCTGCCTCGGGCGCGGTACGACAGCGGCACCCAGTTGCTCATCTGGCAGGACAACACGACGTTTCCCCTGCCCAGAACGGTTCTCGACACACTGGAACCGGTATCCGCGAAAACGGCTACCGCCGATCGGTGCGTGCAGCTCAGCGGCGGGAAGGTGATCCGCCTGCTCGACCTGTACCAAGCGACGCCGACCTGCACCGTCATCGGCAGGCTCGGCGAACTGCTCGTCGTGGAGACCGCGACCGGCGTTCGCGTCGCGACGCACGTGCTTCCGGCCTGCGAGACCTGCGACGACACCATGGTCATGGACGGCGACTTCATCGGCTGGATCAACGACACCGTCGCGTATCCCCTCCGGGACTACCTCCTGCACCGCGCGCTGGTCATCCCCGACTGCGAAAAACTGCGTGTGCTGACCGACGCCGACGACCGGACGTGGTGGCAGGTGAAGGTGCAGGGCACCGACTGCTGGGTCGGGGAGGACCAGCTCCAGCACCTGTTCACCACCACCTTCGACGAACTGCAGCTGTTCGAATGGGTGCGGCAGTCACAGGAGGCCGGCATCGTGCTGATCGTCGACGACGACGGGGGCGTCTGGCTGGCGAACACGTCCTCACTCACCACCGAGGAACCGCCCGGGGTGGCGAGCCCCTCCCCGAACTGAGCCACAGCCGATCGGCCTGGCCGGCCGGACTGCGTTCGCCGGCCCGTTCGCGCTGGTGAGCGGGGTCACCGGACCGGACGGCCAACCGGCGGGCCGGGCCGCGCATCCCCCTTGGGAGACGAAAACCGAAGGGGAACCCCGTGCACCAGCAGCAGTCACCGTTTCGGACCCGGCGGTCCCGCCGCCGCCGACGCCGCCCACTCCTGACGGCGGGCAAGGTGTTCGCCGCTACGGCGTCGGCGTTGGTCCTGGTGTGCACCGGGATCGCGGCGACGACGGCCGGCCGCCTGCTCGACGGCGTGCAGACCTCCGACGCCCTCGCCGGCGGCGCCCGCTCCACCGGCGGCGCCTTGAACATCCTGCTGATCGGTCTCGACTCGCGGAAGGACCAGGACGGCGCCATGCTGCCGCCGGAGATCCTCGACCGGCTCCACGCGGGCGACGGCACCGAAGGCGGGTACAACACCAATACGCTCATCCTGCTGCACCTGCCCGCGGGCGGCGGGCGCGCGACCGCGGTGTCCATCCCCCGGGACGACTACGTGGCGGTCCGCGGCATTCCCGGCCGGACCCACGCCAAGATCAAGGAAGCCTACGGCCTGGCGAAGTTCCACGCGGAGACGGCGCTCCGGCGCCAAGGCGTCACCGACCGGGCCGACCTGGAGTCCCGCGGCCGCGAGGCCGGCCGCGGAGCGACCCTGCGCACCGTGCGCGACTTCCTCGACGTCCCGATCGACCGCTTCGCCGAGGTCAACCTCGCCGGGTTCTACGACCTGGCCGACGCGCTCGGCGGCGTCGAGGTGTGCCTGAACCACCCGGTCCGGGACAGCTACTCCGGCGCGGACTTCCCCGCCGGCCGGCAGGTCCTCGACGGGGCCCGCGCGCTGGCGTTCGTGCGCCAGCGTCACGGCCTGACCAACGGGGACCTCGATCGGACCCACCGGCAGCAGGCTTTCCTCGCGTCGGTGACGCACAAGCTCCGGACCGCCGGTACCTTCACCGACCTCGGGCAGCTCGGCGCGCTGATCGAAACCGCGCGCAAGGACGTCGTGGTGTCGGCGGGCTGGGACCTGCTCGCGTTCGTCCGGCAGGCCCGCGACCTCACCGGCGGGAACCTCGAGTTCTCCACGCTGCCGGTCGAGGGTTTCGCCGAGGTCGACGGCCAGGACGTGAACGAGGTCGACGTCGAGAAGGTGCGGGCCGCGGTCCGGCAGGTGTTCGAGCCGGCGGCGCCGGTCCCCCGGTCGGTCGCCGACGTGCTCGACGCGTCCGGCCGCACCGGGCCGGCCGCGTCGGTCGCGGATCTGCTGAAGCAGCACGGGTTCCGGGACGGCTCGGCGCGCCACACCCGGGGCAAGCGGACCAAAGTGGACTACGGGCCGGGGGCCGCGGCCGACGCCCTGCTGGCCGCGAAGCTGCTCGGCGGGTTGCCCGTGCGGGCCACCGGGTCGGTGGCGGCCGGACACGTGCTCGTGGTCCTGGGGGCGGACTTCCGGCTGCCGCACCCGGCGAACCCGGCCGAATCGACCGGTGCGGCCGACACCCCGGTCGCGCCCCCGCCGGACGGTACCGTCGATGGTGGCGGCATTCCCTGCGTCGACTGATCGGCCGGCGCGGGCCCGGCCGGACAGGCCGGTCGGGCCCGGCCCCCGGCCGATCGTCCACGATGGACCGGAACGCCTTGCCCGCGGCGGCCCGGCTTCGGCACAGTCGTTGTCATGACCGTCCTCGACACCCCGCGGGAAACCCCCGCGCCGAACCCCGCCCCGCCGTCCCCCGCCACCTCCGCGCAGCGGCTCAAGATACGGGTGCGCAGCAGCGGATCCGTCACGGTGGTGTCGGTGGCGGGCCGCCTCGACTGGGCCACCTGCCCGGCACTGGCCGCCCAGCTCGAGACCGTCCACGAGCGAGCGACCGCGGTGGCGGTGGACCTGCGGGGTGTGCTCGAATGCGACGCCCTCGGCGTCAGCGTCCTGGTGGCCGCGCACGCCGGCTGCGCGGTCGCCGGGGTGCCGTTCGCGGTCGTCGCGCCGGCGCGACCGGTGCGGCGGGTACTCCAGCAGATCGGCATCGAAACCCTGTTCACGATCACGGAGTCGGCCGGAGACGCCGCAGCCGACCGGTGAAGGATCCGGGTGGGCGGATACACGGCAGGTTCACTCGACGAAGTCGAGCTTGCCTGCCGGGATGCCGGCGAGCTCGAGGTTCTGCGCGAACGCCGCCCGCAAGTGCGGTGGGCAGCCCGTGACGTCGTACCCGGTCAGGACGTTGTTCCGCAAGACGCCCTCGTATTCCGTGCCCAGTGCGCGCACCCGGGCGATGTGCTCGGCGGTGAAGTACTCGCCGGGTCCGAGCAGCACCACGGCGTCGTCGGCCAGGAACGGGATCTCCTGGCCCCGCCACAGGTCGTCGAGCGCCGACCGGTTGCGCAGCGCCAGGTCGTCCCAGTCCCAGGTGTCCGGCCCGGCGACGGCGCCGGGCGGGACGTCGAACCAGATGCTCGGCTCACCGAGATCACCGAGCGCCTGGTAGACGGGACCGCGCGAAGCCGGTGGGCAGTCGATGATCACGAGGTGCGGTTGCCCGTCGACGACGGTCCGGTTGACCGCGGCGAACCCGTGCGCCGGATCGGCCGTGACGTACTCGATCACCGCGGCCGGGTGCTCGCCGCCGACGAGCAGCAGCCCGCTGGGTGTCACCACGGCCTGGACCGGGTGATCCGGCTCGAGCGCGGCGAGCGCCGCGGCGTTCCCCGCGGCGAGGACCGGCAGGACCGCGGCGTCGTCGAGCGCCTCGCCCCCGGGGGTCCAGAACCGGGGATCCTGGTTCCGCAGCACCGGATCGGTGATCTCACCGGGGATGCGCAGCCCGTTCTCCGCGAGCCACCAGCGGAAGGTGTCGTTGAGCAGGAACCCCCGTCGGTCCTCTTCGTTCAGATCCTTGGCGAACACGTCGATCAGCGCGGCCGGCCCGCGCCTCGCGGCCGCGGCGAGGAAAGCCAGCATGGTGAGGACGGATTCGGTCGGCCGGCCACCGGAAGGGTAGGCGTGCCGGGCGAGGAGGTCCACGTAGCGACCGTCCTCAGTGGACGGGTGGTAGTCGGGCAGCGCCCGGACCTCCGCCACGAGCCCGGCGGCCGGCAGCGCGGGCGACGAACGCTGGTCACGGGACGTGCCGTCCCAGCCGGTGTTGACCCCGACGGTGTTCCCGCCGACGGAGTTCAGCCGCACCGCGAGACAGGCCGCCCAGTAGACGGTGCAGCCCGCGTTGGCGCCGTCGGCGAGGATCTCCGCGAGCAGCCGGTTCCGGTCGGGCACGAGCTGGCGGAAGCCCGGGTCGTCCGGGTCGACCCGGTGGACGTCCAGGCCGAACGGCGGGGTGATGGTGTAGTTGGGGCACCACTCGCCGGGTTCGAACGTCCGCACCGGGTGCTCGAGCGCTGCGGGGACGAGCTGCTCGAGGTCGCGGCCCTTCTCGTCCGAGAGCAGGTGCAGCGGCTCCTGGTAGACCTTCAGCCGCTGGCCGGCGCCGAGCTTGACCCGGGGCGGATCCGTCTTCGGATCGAACGAGCCGTGGCCGCTGACGATGAGATCACGCATCTTTCCGGTTCCTTCCGGTCGGGCGGTGGCCACGCCGCGCGGTCACGCGGGATCCCGGTGCGAGCCGGCGTCGCGGCGAGGCCAAGCCGCGCGGGGCAGCCGTGCCGCCAGTTCCCCGTGCCGCCCGGCGGCGCGGAAGCTCGGCGGGGGCAGCTGGCCGACGTCGGCATCGGTGTGGACGGCGTCGAGGAACGCGGCCACCACCTCGGGGGCGGGCAGCACACGGGGACCGCCCAGGTAGGCCAGGACCGTGATGTCGAGGCCGGTGTCGTGTTCCAGCGCCACCGCCCAGCCGTGCACCTCCGACCAGGTCAGCGCGAGGTCGTACCCGGGAAACCGGTCCAGCCTGCGGTCGAGCGCGACGTAGGCCGCGGCGGGGACGTCGATCTCGAAGGCGCACGACTCCGGGTCGGCGCCGATCTCCCGGACCACCCGTCCCAGGTAAGCGCGGAACCGGGCCGCGAAGCAGAGGGCGGCTCCCTGCCGCAGGTCGACGCGCGCGGCCGTGGCGTCCAGGACGCGTCCGCCGCCCGGGGGGCGCCGCCCCCGGGCCTTCCACCGGGGCTCCGGGCATCCCGTCGCGGTGCTCAACCCTGGTACTCCTCGATCACGTGCGCGTCGAGTGGCCGGTCGGTGTGGATCTCGGCCGTGAAGCCGGCGTCGAGGACCACCGGCGTGTCCGGGTCCAGGCTCCACTCCGACGTCCCGGCCCGCTCGTCCAGCGTGAAACAGCCGAGGGCGTAGCCGGGCACGGCACCGGCGATGCCCACCACGGGAAGGGCGTAGTACAACGTCCAGGTGCCGGACGTCTCGTCGTAGGTCGGGATCTCGTCCCCGCGCAAGTGGTCCACCGCGGCTTTGTCCACGCCGTCCCAGACGCCGCACGCGGTGGACTCCCGGCTGCGCAGGACGAACAGGTCGTCGGAACCGGCGGTCGCCCGGACCCCGCCGCCGTGGCGGTCGTCGAAATCGGCGAGCAGCGCCTCGAAGATGGCGGCCACCGAAGGAAGGGTGAAGCCGGCCGGGACCGCGTCCGCTCCGTCGAAACCACCGGTGGTCAGCTCCGGCGGGTCGTCGGGGAACAGGACCGGGGGCTCGGCGTACTGCACCGTGGCCTCCCCCGTGTTCACGTTCATCCAGGCCCAGCCCCGGATGTAGGCGAGCTTCCCCTTTTCCGGCTCGAGGATGCTCGTGGACGCGACGGCGGCCAGCGGGTAGCCGAACCAGCGTCCCTTCCGGATCGGCTTCGCCTCCGGCGGGAGGTCGCCGACCTGGCCGGAGTCGGTGTCCCAGGCGTAGCAGGCCGCCGAGACAACGCTGTATTCGAGGCTGCCCCGGGGGATGCCTTCGAGGTGGTCCTCCTCGACCCGCTCGAGGAACGCCGTGCGCAGGTTCCGCAGCGACACGGTCTTGCCCGCGGAGATCGACCGGGGGGTGAGCTCCGCTTCGGACGTGACCCCGAGGACCAGGTCGACGTCGACACCGTCGCCCGACCGGGTCGCCGGCACCTGCACTTCGGCGACGTGGTCGTCGTCCGCCGGCTCGCGCCACACCGAGCGTTCCCAGTCGAGGATGTAGGTGAGCCGGCCGGTGCCGAGGGTCGTGTGCCGCCGCACCTTCGTCCGGATCAGGTCCAGGGTCTCGAGCCGCCGGAAGCCGCCGCTCTCGTCGATGAACAGCTCCACGCCGTTCTCGGCCTTCAGGGTGATCCCGTTCCGGGCGATCGCGAGCACCTCGGCGTTCGCCAGCCGGACGCCGTTCTTGCGGGCCTGGACCGCGTCGGCGACCATCCGCACGAGCTGTTCGGCCCGCTGCGCCTGCGCCGAGGACACCACCTGGCGGAGGCTCAGCTCCTGCGCCGCGGCGTAACTGCGCCAGTCCAGGATCGTGGTACCCACCCCGACGACGGCGGTGATCCCGCCCGTCGCGTGGGCGACACCCGACGCGATGTGCCCCGCCGCGCTGACCGCCCCGGAGTGCGCCACGTGGTTGAGCACCGACGCGCCCTTCTCCAGCACCGTGCCGCCGACTTTGCCCACCGTCAACGGCTTTTCCCCGATTCCGGCCGCGGCCACGGCGAGCTCTTCGTCGGTCCGGGCGCGGCCCGCCGTGAGCGCGTTGACGCGGGTCGTGGTGTCGCCGCGGTCAGATCGTTTCCGCGCCCAGCGGTTGACCTTGTCGAGCGCCAAGCCGGCACCGCCGGTGATCCCGGCGAGGACCCCGACGGCCGTGGCCACGGGCAGCGCGGCGCCGGTGGCGGCGAGGATCCCGGAGACGACGCCGAGCCCGGTGGCGGCGGTCTTGATCGTCAGGACGATCCCCCGGGTCTGCGGGTACAGCGTGTCGAAGTTCTTGTCGACGTAGGCATCGGTCCGGGTCGCGATCCACTTGTCGAGCTCGTCGAAGAGGTTCTTGAGCGCGACCACCGTGTTTTCGTACTGCAGCGCGTAGTTCCGCGCTTCGCGCAGGACGGCGTTCGCCGGCGCGCCGAAGGCCCCGCCCTCGTCGCCGGGATCCTCCTTCGCCGCGGCGGCCTTCAGCCGGGCGCGTGCGGTGAGCAGGACCGTGTAGGCCTGGTCCGTGAGCTCGAAGAGCTTGTCCTTCCCGGCGAACCCGCCGACCGGCTCGAAGGCGTGGACGGCCTGCCGCAGCGTCCCGATCGTGGTCGTCAGCTCCGGGTGGCTTTCGTCGACCCGGGCGGCCATCTCCCGCAGGGACCGCTCCTGCGCCGACGCCCGCTGGTGGACGCTCGCGCGGAACTTCTTCTCCTCGAACCCCGTGCGGTCCTTCGTGGCCGCCCGCAGCACGTCGGCGAGGTCACCCAGGAACTTCTCCTCGTACCACTCGCTCAGCCGGCGGCGCGGCTCCACGAGCTCGTGCGGCACGGCCGGCCGGCCGTGCTCGTAGCGGGGGTTCGCCCCCAGCCAGCCGAGGGCGTCCTCGTAGGCCTCCCAGCCGTGGTCGACGTCGGAGCCGAGCTCGGAGAACTTGACGGCGACCCAGCGCGCGAAGAGGTTGTAGACGATCGCCCCCGTCCCGTCCGTGGGATTCAGGCTCCCGAGGGTCCGGGGGACGTTGCGGCCGCGGCCCGAGCTGAGGGTGACCAGTTGCTCAGTGGTGACTTCGGCGGGGAGCCAGCCGAAAGCTCCGCCGACGCCCGACATCTCCGACATGGGTTCCCGCTTTCCGCTCGTTCGCCGGCGTGCGTGGTCCGGCGTCCACCAGTCTCCGGCGCCGCCGGAGGCGGGCGGTGCCCCAACGCGCAGGGCCGCGGGCAGCGCGGCCTTTCCTCACCCGGCCAGCAGTTTTCGCAGCCCCGGCGGGAACCCGTCCGGCGAGGCGCCGAGCCGGGCCAGTTCCGCCCGCACCTTGACGACCAGGTCGGGGCAGTCCGCGGCGACGGCGTCGACGAGCCAGGCGTTCCCGGGGTGCTTCGCCCAGTCGTACACCCGGTCCGCGGACCAGGTCCGGCACAGGCGGTCGCCGACCGCGTACCCCAGTTCCGCGCTGTGCTGCGTGCAGTACGTCCGGATCTCGTCGTCGAGATCGTGGATCCGGGCCCCCACGATCTGCCGGCCGCCGGGTTCCCGGAGCGTTTCGAGTGCACCGCGGACGAAGTACTCGGGGAAGTTGCCGGTCTCCCAGAGGTACCCGACGGCGTCCGCCGTGTCGGTGGCCCACATGAACAACGTGCCCGGCGACAGCGCACCCGACCGCGTGACGAGGTCGGTCAGCGCGTGCCGGTAGGACCACTCCGCGAACTCCGGCCGCTCCATCAGCAGGGCGTGGAACCGTTGCGCCTGCGCACTGGTGGTGGTGGCGGTGAGCTGCTGCCACGCCGCGTGGTCGGCGTTCTTGTAGTGGTCGACCCATTCCTGCAGCAGGGAACCGAGGTCGGTGCCGTCCGCGAAGTCGTCGTCGACGGTCTCCCACGGCAGCAGCCACTGCCCTTCGTCGGCCTCGCCGTCCGAGCCCTCGTCCTCGAACTCCTCGACGTCACCCGAGGCGTCGCAGGAAAGCAGGTGGAGGTCGGTCTCGCCGTTCAGCGACGCGAAGACGCCCTGGCAGGTGTGGTGGGGCGGCACGCACGTGCCGGGAGCCGAGCAGAGCGCCGTGCCGGGCAGGACGTGGCTCCCGGCCCAGCCGACGACGTGGACGCCGTCGGCGGCGGCCGGTGGTTCGTCCCGCATGGCGACCAGGCCGGCCAGCTCCGCGGAATCGAGCGACGTGAAGGCGGTGTTGCCGATCATCCGGTCCGGCTCGTCGGCCGACCACTCCTCGATCGTCCGCGCCGGGAAGAGCCGGAGCAGGCTGTCCGGGCCGCGCCCGAGGTCGTTGTAGAGCACCAGTTGCAGCTCGCCCGCCAGCAGCCGGTCGACGGTGGCCGAGTAGCGGTGGACGCGGGTGCCTTCTTCGATGAAGCACTCGCCGTCCGATTCGCCGTGCCCGAGGATGACGAACATGGCTCTCCTTGCCGGTCGTGGGCCGGGGACAGGGGTCAGCCTGCTCCCGCGGCGCCGCGGGGGCGCTGCCCACACGGCACCCCTGTCGGTGCACCGAAGCTGCCCGTCCGGGAACCCCGGGGTCCCTGCCCCTTCGGCTGCGCGTTCGGCGCGGTCCCGGCCGCCGGGGGGTGAATACCGTTCACCCATCGGCAAAACCGGCGGGAGGACGTGCATGACCAGCAGCGAGAACCCGGACGATCCCTGGTCGGACTGGGACACCGTGCAGGAGGCCCGGCCGGACGACGAGCCGGCCAGAGACGGCGCGGACGGCGCGGACGGTGGTGACCCCCACCAATGGCCGGTGTCGTTCCACGCCAACGGCCGGTGGACCGCGATCCCGGGCTTCCCGACGTTCGGCTCGCTGATGACCCTGCTCGCGAACGAGGTCGACCAGGTGTCGGCGACGGTCCTGTGGCAGGACGTGCTGGACCTCGCCCCGCAGCACGTCGCGACCGGCGCCGCGGTCGGGTCGCACGGCGACTGGGGCGGGGTCTCCTTCGTCCTGGACGAGCACTCCGTGCAGCTGGTCTGCGCCGTCCCCGAGAACGTCGTCGCCGACCGCAACCGGTCGGCGCTGGCCGCGGGCGACACGACTTCGGTCTCGTTCGCCGGCGTCGAGCTCCAGGGGGTGTCCGCGGACTTCCACCCGCTCCTGCTGCTCGCGCTCTTCGAGCTCGTCGAAGACGAGTGACGGCGGCTCGGCGAGGACCTCAGAGGCGGATCCGCCGGGCGGCCGACCACGGCTGCCAGCCGCCGGCGACCACGGCTCGCACGGTCACGTCGTACTGGCTGCCCACGCAGAGGTACTCCGCCCAGGCGACGTTCTGCCGGTCGAGGTGCGCGGCGGCGGCCGACGTGGTTTCCGTGGTGCCCACCTGGCAGCCGCCACCGGGCACCGGCCGCAGGGAGACCTGGTAGCCCGTCGCCGCCGGGAGCGCGTCCCACGTGAGGTCGACCCAGGTGTGCACGCTCCAGTCGCCGCCGTCCCACCGGGTGCCGGACCCCGTGGACCGGACGTCGCACGGGGCGGTGCGCGGATCGGTACCGTCCACCCGGGACAGCACCAGCCGGGTGAAGCTCGTGCCGCACACCGGATCGGTGTACCAGTCGGTGGTGACGATGTTCAGGTTCCGCCCGGGCGCCAGGCCGCTGAGCCAGGCGGCGGCGGGCGGGTGAGCGTCCCGCACGGTGAAGTCCGCCAGGGACGTGACCCCGCGGAAGGCGCCGCCGACGATCGCGCTCGCGGACGGCGTCAGGATCGCCCCCCAGTCGAAGAACCGGCTGTGGTCGTGGCCGAGCAGGTCCTTCCGGGCCGCGTCGAGCATGACGGCGGCGTCCGCGGTGTTCGGCCACGGCGCGTACACCGCGCTCGCGTCGAGGGCCCCCAGGTTCGCCAGCCGGCCGGACTGGTCGACGAGCACGACGTTGCGCCCGAGGTCCCACAACTGCCGCAGGGTCGCCCGCGGGCTCACCGAAGACGGCACGAGCCGGTCGCCCACCGTGGCCGTGACGGCATTTTCGAGTTCGCCGTAGGACGCGTCGGTGAACGCGGTGAAGCGGTTGAGCCCCAGGACGACGACTTCCCGCGGATGGCTGTGGGCGAACGCGCCCACCTCGTCGAGCACCTGCCGGACGGGCCGGCCCCGCAGGCCGTGCTCGAGGTAGACGTGTCCGTCGGGCTCGGTGCTCAGCCGCAGGTCCAGGTACCGGTTGCCGTCCTCGAGCTGGCGGCCGACGGACGTCGGCTGGGCCCGGGACCACGCCGCGGCGGCGGACTTGGGGAGGAAGGCGAGCGCGGCGTCGCCGAAGTCGGCGCGCCCGGCCGCCGACCACTCCGACGCCGCGCTCAGATCCGCCGTCGCCGAGTCGTGCGTGCCGGGCAGCGGCAGCTCGGCCAAGGGGGTGTTCTCGATGCCGGGCAGGGCGCCCATCCAGTCGGCGAGCGGGACCGACAGCGCGTTCGCGGGTGCGGTGCCCGACAGCACCACCGCCGCCTGCAGCACGGCTCCGACCACGGCACGAACGATCACAGCGCCCTCCTCGACCCGAACATGAATCTGATTCAGGAAGGGTAGGGGCCGACCGGCCCGGTGACTGCCGCCGATCGGCCCGACAATCGGCCACCGGCGCGGTCTCCGGCGACGTCGGACCGGCCGTTCCCCCGAGGGCAACACCGGGCTCGGGACGGCCCGCCGGTTGTTGCCCGTGACGCTGCCCGTCGCGGCGGCCGCCGCCGCGACGACGGCCGCCAGGCTGACAACCGTTCATCCGGACGACCTCGAGGTGCGCGGACATGGCGGAACGCAAGATCAAGCTCAACGGGCACCCGGTCCGGGCGGACTACCAGTCCACCGGCACGGGCACCGAAGAACAGTCCGAGCCGCTGCTGTACTGGCTCCGCGACACCCTCGGGGTGCGCGGGCCCAAGTTCGGCTGCGGCATCGCGCAGTGCGGCGCCTGCACGGTGCTGGTCGACGGCGCGATCACGAGATCGTGTGTGCGCCAGGTGCACGCCGTGGCCGACCAGGCCGAGGTCCGCACGCTCGACGGCCTGCAGGGGCGCGGGAACCGCCCGCACCCGCTGCAGCGGGCGTTCGTCGCGCTGCAGGCCGGGCAGTGCGGGTTCTGCCTCAACGGCATGGTCATGGGCGCCCTCGGCTGGCTCGAGGCCCGGCTGGCCGCCGGCAACCGGGCGGTGCCCTCGGAAGACGAGGTCGAGCAGTTCCTCTCCGGTGCCTCGGCCACCGGGCCGCAGAACTACCTGTGCCGGTGCGGGACCCATACCCGCATCGTCGCCGCCATCCGGTCCGCCGCCGAGGACCTGGTCCGATGACCACCGCACCCAGCCGCCGCCAGTTCCTGTCCGGGGTCGGCGTCATCGCCGTCGGCTTCGCACTCGGTGCCACCGCCCCGCCCGCGGCCGGCGCGTCTCCCCGGGGCGCGGTCCGCGTCTCGGACACCCCGGCGACGACCGCGTCCTGGCTCGTCCTCGACGGCGACGCCATCACCGTCTACAGCGGCAAGGTCGAGCTGGGCACCGGCGTGCGGACGTCGCTGGCCCAGGTCGTCGCCGAGGAACTGCGGCTCACGGTCGCCGACGTGCGGTGGGTGCAAGGCGACACCCGCCTCGGTGCCGAGCAGGCCGGCACCTTCGGCTCGAAGACCCTGCAGAACGGCGGCCCCGAACTGCGGCGCGCCGCCGCCACCGCGTTCGCCGAGCTCCGCCGCCGGGCGGCGGTCCACTTCCACGTCGGGATCGACGACGTCGAAGCGCGCGACGGCCGGTTCTTCCGGCGGTCCCGGCCCCAGCAGTCGATCACCTACGGCAAGCTCGCCGGGCTGGAGCAGTCCGTGCTCGCCAACGACGTCGCGGCGCCGCTGGTCCCGCCGGAGCAGTACCGCGTGGTCGGCACCAGCGTGCCGCGCGTCGACCTGCCGGGCAAGCTCGACGCGACCTTCGAGTACGTGGGCGACGTGCGGCTCAAGGGGATGCAGCACGGGCGGGTCGTGCGGCCGCCGGGCCGCAACGCCCACCTCGCCGCGGACGCCGTCATCACCGGCGTGCCGAGCGGGGCCCGGCTGGTGCGCAAGGGCGACTTCGTCGGCGTGGTCGCCGGCAGCGAGTGGGCCGCCGCCCGCGCGTCCACCGCGCTCACCGTGCCGTGGACGCCCGGGCCCGCCCTGTGGCCGCCGGAGACGCTGCCGCAGACCCTGCGGGACCCGGCCAACAGCTACGCGCAGAGCCTGGAGCGCAACGAGGTCACCGACCTCACCGTCTTCGACGGGGGCTACCGGCAGCAGTACTACACCCCGTTCTACCTCCACGGCCCGATGGGGGCGGCCTGCGCGGTCGCCGACGTCCGGGCGGCCCCGGACCGCGGCACGGGCATCCAGGCCACGATCTGGTGCAGCTCCCAGAACGTGTTCGAGCTCCGCCGCGTGCTGGCCGCTCTGCTCGGCCTGGCCGAGGCCGTGGTGCAGGTGCTCTACGTGGAGGCGTCGGGCTGCTACGGCCACGACGGCTCGGACGACGTCGCCGCCGACGCGGCCCTGCTCTCCCAGGCCACAGTCAAGCCGGTCAAGGTCCAGTGGACCCGGCAGGACGACTTCGGCTGGGAACCCGCGGCCCCGGCGCAGGCGCACGACCTGTGCGGCGTCGTCGCCGACGGCAAGATCACCGCCTGGCAGCACAAGCTCTACACGCCGTCCGCCAACAGCAGGCCGGTCCGCACGGCGGCCGGGTCCGTCCTCGCGGGCAAGCTGACGGGCAACGCGCCGGACCTGCTGCCGCCGTCCACCCAGGTGAACCAGGCGACCCGCAACTACCCGGTGAACTACCGCTTCCCCCAGCACACCCCGGCCAAGCTGGTCCGCAGCTTCGTCACCACCGCGGCGGACCCGCGGGCCCCCCAGCTGCCGGTCGTCTACACGCTGCCGCGCTCGAGCGCGCTGCGGTCGCTGGGCGGTTTCAGCAACAGCTTCGCCAACGAGTCGTTCTTCGACGAGCTGGCCGAGCGGGCCGGGCGCGATCCGCTCGACCTCCGGATCGAGGCCCTGGCCGCGAAACCCGGCGACACCGACGCGGTGGTGAGCGACGCCGCCCGCGCGCAGGCCGTCTGCCAGGCGCTGCGCGGTGACTGGCAGACCTGGCACGACCGGCACCGGAACCCGCTGGCCGAGCGCGTGGGCGCGGGGGTGGCGTTCCAGCGGTACGAGACGACGGGTGCCTTCGTCGCCACCATGGTCGAGGTCCAGGTGGACGCGGCCGGCACGGTCAAGGTCGACCGCGTCGTCGTGGCCCACGACTGCGGCCTGATCGTCAACCCCGACGGGCTGCGCAACCAGATCCAGGGCAACGTGATCCAGGGCGTCAGCCGCACGCTGTACGAAGAGGCCACCTACGCCGGGGACCGGATGACGTCGACGGTGTGGCAGGAAAACAGCACCCGCCCGGACAAGGCCTACCGCGTGATCCGGTTCACCGAGATCCCGCGGGAGATCAAGATCATCCTGATCGGTCACCCCGACAAGCCGGCGTTCGGCGCGGGCGAGCCGACCCTCGGGACGATGCCCGGGGCGATCGCCAACGCCGTCCGCGCGGCGACCGGCACCCGGGTGCGCACCCTGCCCCTGCGGCTGCCCGCGGCGAACGGCTGACGGCTGACACGGCGGTCCCGGCTCCGGCCGGGGCCGCCTTTCCGCGCGAGCACCCGAAAAAATCCTGCCGACCCCCTCGGCTGACAAGACCGAGGCAGGTCGGCAGGACCGTCCACACGGGCCGGAGCCGAGGTGGTTCCCCGTCAGCCTGCCGGGAGCAGGGTCTGCTGGATGACGCCGGCGAGGGAGTCGGCCGGCAGGGCCGCGCCGAAGTAGGTGTTCGGGGCCAGCAGGAGGTTCGCCACCACGACCACGCTCGCGCCGGTCGCCGGCTGGTAGCCGACGAACGTCTGGAAGCCGGGCACCGCGCCGTTGTGGCCGATCAGCCCGCCCACGGCCTTCTCCATGCCCAGGCCGTAGCTGCCGGCCGGGTCGAAGGCGGTGCGCGCCGTCTGGGTGGCCGGCTTGAGCAGCTGCCCGGTGCCGAGCGCCTTCGCCCAGATCGCCATGTCGCGCACGGTCGAGATCAGGCCGCCGCTGGCCGGCCCGGCGACCGGCAGGTCCGTGACGTCCTTGGGCGCGACGCCGGCCGGCACCGACAGCTGCGCCGCGGCCTTGTTCCCGCTGATCGCGGCGTTGTAGGCGTCGTTGTTCTCGAGGTTCGTGCCGTACATGTAGCCGCGCGGGTGGGGTTGCGGGATCGTCCCGTCGTCGTAGGCGGGCAGGACGCTGGACGTCATGCCCAGCCTGCTGAACACGAGGTCGCGGTAGAGCGAGTTCAGCGGTGCCCCGCCCACCTTCTCGGCGACCAGCCCGAGGACCTCGTAGTTCGTGTTGGAGTAGTGGAACCCCGCGCCCGGCGCGAAGTAGGGCGGGTGGGCGAACGCCGTCGCGAGCGCTTGGTCCACACTCCAGGCCCGGGCCGGGTCCACGTCCTGCAGCCGGTTGAAGTAGTCGTCTTCGGTGAAGTTGTACAGTCCCGCGGTCATCGCCAGCAGGGAGCGGAGCGTGATCCGGTCGCCGCCCGGGACCTGCGGCAGGTACTTCGCCACCGGGTCGTCGAGGCCCAGCTTGCCCTGGTCGGCCAGCTGCAGCACGACTTCGGCGGTCAGGCTCTTCGTGACGCTGCCGACGCGCACGTGGTCGTCGACGCTCATCGGGACGCGGCCGTCCGTGGTCGCCGAGCCCAGCGCCGCCAGCCAGGTCCCCCGGCCGGGAAGGTCTACGTAGACGATCGCGCCGGGCAACTGCAGCCGCGCCATCGCCTCCGTGAGCTTCGGCTGGACGTCGGCCGCGAAAGCCGGCACCGGCGGTACCGGCAGCACCGGCGAAACCGGCGAAGGGGCGGGCGGCGTCGCCGGTTCCGCCGTGCAGGCCGCCGTGAGCAGCAGCACGGCGACCGCGGCCGCCTTGGTTCGGATCCGCATCCGGCTTTCCTCTCGGTCACGACCGGCCGCGCCGTCCGCGGCCCGGGTCTGCACAGCCTGTCCCGGCGGCGCTCCCGGGACCGCGGCCGCGCAGGCATCCGGCCAGGCAGCGGCGCTGCCTGATCGGGAACCCACGCACGGCCGCGTTCCCGCTCCGGACCGGCTACTCGTCCGACGACTCGGCGTCACGTTCGACGACGGCGTGGATCAGGGCGCCGAAGTCCGCGTAGTACGGCGCGAGCTCGGCGGCCAGCCGCTCGCCCTCGGCGCGCAGGCCCTCGACCAGGTCCGCCAGCCGGGTGTGGATCAGAGCCGGTGCGCCGGCCCGGAACGCGGCCAGCCAGAGCTCCGGATCGGCTTCCGGGTCGCCGAACGCCGCGGCCGTCTCCGGGGCCAGCGACCGCGCGACCGCGCTCACGTCGTCGTGCGTGTCGTCCCGCAGGACCAGCAGCCTGCTCAGCTCCCCCGAGAGTTCCTCGAGGAGGGCGTAGCGGTCGGCGGGGACGTCGGCACTCGGGTGGCGGCCCGGGTCGAGCAGGCGGGGCCAGTCCGCGGACAGGACCGTCTTCTCGCCCGGATCGTCGAGGCACGCGGAGATGACGTCGTAGGCCAGCAGGTAGGCACCGACGGACGCGCTCGTCCCGTCGGCGTGGCAGTAGGCCCAGAAGGCATTGCGCCAGTCCTCCTGCCGCCAGGCCTCACCGAGTTCCGCAGGGGCCTCCTCGCCCGGGTGAAACGCCACGGCGGCCCGCACGTGGGCCAGCTGCTCCGGCTCGAGGCCGTGCATTCCCGCCCAGACCGGCGGCCGGTCGGGCACGGCGGTGACGAGCTGGGCCTGCGTCGGCGGGGTCAGCGACTCCAGCTCGACGGGCGAGATGTCCCGGGCCTTGGTGACGATCGCGGGGACCACGCGCCCGTCGGCCGCGGGGAACGCGGCACCGGGCCGCCGGCCGCGATCCGAGCGGACCTCCGGCTCGTGGCCCACGGCGACCGTCAGCGGTGTCCCGGACGTGAGGTGGTCGACCCGGCAGCACAGCAGGTGGATGACCGGGAACTCCGCCGGCACCGCGGCGAACAGGCCGCGGCACCCGGCGGCGTGGTTCGGCCACGCCACCCGGCAGTCCACCGGGCTGGTGCACAGCGGCAGGCCGTCCGCCGTCGGCGCCAGCCACCGCACGCCCGGCTCCGCCGATTCGCCGGTGCCGACGAAGAACGCCACCACGTCGGGGGTGCGCGGCCGGGCGGCGAGGTGCTGCGCCACGGTGTCGTCGACGTGGGGGGTGAGCACGTAGTTCCGGATGTCGTCGGTCCCGCGCCGCGGGTCGTGCGCGACCGTCCGGCGCGCGGTGGCACCGCCGCTCGCCAGCCCGAGCAGGCTCGCGGTCACGAGCAGGGCGGTGTCGAACTCGGCGTAGAACTTCACCGTCCGTCCCACCGGGACGAACGTGTCGGTGCCGAAGTGGCCGCCGTGACCCACCACGAAAGCTTCCACGTCTCTCCAAGTCACTCGGGGGTGAGCGCGGCCGTCACCGTCACTTGAGGCCCTTTTCCCGCTTCATCCGCTCGGCGGTGAGGCGGGCCTGGACCGGGTTGGCTTTCGCCTCGCCACGGGACTGCTTGGCGAGACGCTCCTGCAGCCGTTCGGCGCCCGGCACTTCGGGGCCGCTCGTGTCGTCGCTGAAGAACAGCGTGTTGCGCGCGGGTTTGCGGACCCCCGTGCCGGCCCCGTCCTTGCTGATCACGTCGTCGAGCCCGGCGTAGAGCCAGGCGACGGTCGTCTCGTCGTCCCAGTCGAGGCCGGCGAGGTCCGAGCGACCCAGGGTCTCCCGGAGCCAGTCCGGGGACAGCTTCGCGGAGATCTGACCCTCCACAGAGGACTGCCAGCTGATGCTCATGTCCCGCGCCGTACTGCCCGAAGTGGTGCTTTCCAGCTTCGCGTCGATCGCCAGCCAGCCCGATTCGCCGATCCGCGAGACGATCTTCCGCACCCTCGCCCAGTACTGCTCCTGTTCGGCCCTCGTGGCTCGCGCCCGGGCGGCGGACTCGGCGTCTTCCCGCTTCCTGCGCTGGTAGTCACCGCTGTCGATGTTCGCGATGGCCTTCTTCAGCTCCTCCTCACCCTTCTCGACCTGAGCCTGGTACCCGTCGGCGATCTTCTTGATGCGCACTTCGTCGAACCCGGCGCGCGACGTGGCCAGCTCTTTGTCGTTGCGGAGCTTCTCGGCTTTTTCGTCCCACTCCGCGATCAGCTTCTGCTTGCGCCTGTCCTTCTTGGCCTCGTCGTCCTTCTCGGGCTTCTCGGGCTTCTCGGGCTTCTCGGGCTTCTCGGGCACGACGACCTGCGCCACGCTCTCTTCGCCGGTCTCGCCCGTGCTGCTCGAGCCGACCGAGTCGAACTGGGTCAGCGGGATCGTCCCCGAGGCGACCAGTTGCGACACGTCGACGTCAGGTTGATGGCCTTGCATCACCCTCAGGTCCTGCAGGGCCTTACCGGCCTTGTGCATTTTGCGCGCTACGGACGCGTACATCTTTTCGAAGAGCCCCGGTGGGGATTGGTGGGTCATCCTTGCTCCAGACGTGCGTCAACCACTGATCGTTTCGCGGAGCACGCGCTCCAGCACCAGGTGCATGGTGGCCGCGATCTCCTCCGGCGTGTAGCCGTCCGTGTCCCCGGCGGCGGCGAGCTCGTCGAGCGCGGGCTGCACGACGGTGGCCGTGACTTCGGCGATCACGTCCTCCGCCCGGGGCATTCCCCACGGTTCCCAGGGCCCCGCGCCGTCCCAGCTCTGCTCCCACACCCCCGTGGCCGGCTCGTACCGGCGGAACCGGCCGGCATCACCGTCCCAGGCCGGAAACGCGTACAGCACAACCAGTTCGGCGACCTGCGACGGATCGCCCGCCAGCCCGGCCAAGGCGTCGAGTCCGCCGGCGAGCTCGGCGTCCGGCAGTTCCCCGAACCGGGCGACCCCGCTTTCGTCGAACGGCGCCTCCGTGGTTTCGCCCGCCTGGACCCGGGCGACGTGCTCCCGCACGGCTGCCGGGTCCCCGGCTTCGAGGTACGCCTGGAGCAGTACGGCGATCCAGCGCCGCAACGCATCCTCGGTCTCGTTCGGACCGGCGTGCAGCAGCGGGAGGTAATCGGGGTCCATGGTGCCCACCTCGGGTCCGGTTTCTTCGGGATACCGCCAGTCTGCCGGGCCGAGAACGCGTCACCCTGCACGGAAGGGCAGTGGGACAGGCACATCGGCAGCCGGTCCGGGATCAGCCGCGGCACCCGCCGCCACCATGCCTCATGAGGCGGGTACCGGCTGCCCCGAAAGGAACATCTCGTGCGGTTGCGCCGGCAGGCTTGCCTGCCGGGGTGCCGATCAGCTCATACTGGGTCTTGATCGCGCAGCGGACTCGCATCCCCCGACCGGGACGGTCGAAGTCGCCTCAGCTCGCGAAAAGCCCACCGTGAATCGGAGCCGCGACCGTGACCATTCCCCCCGATGTGGATGACGCCCGAGTTTCCGAGCTGTTCGATCCGGCCGCGTGGACCGAGGTCGAAGGTTTCGCCTTCACCGACATCACCTACCACCGCTCCGCTGAGAGCCGTGGCGGCAAACGTGTGGTGCGGGTCGCGTTCGACCGCCCGCAGGTCCGCAACGCCTTCCGCCCGCACACCGTCGACGAGCTCTACCGGGCCCTCGACCACGCCCGGCTCAGCTCCGACGTCGGCTGTGTCCTGCTCACCGGCAACGGCCCCTCACCCAAGGACGGCGGGTGGGCGTTCTGCTCCGGTGGTGACCAGCGTATTCGCGGACGCTCCGGCTATCAGTACGCCAGCGGCGAGACCTCCGACACGGTGGACCCCGCCCGGGCCGGGCGGCTGCACATCCTCGAGGTCCAGCGGCTGATCCGGTTCCTGCCGAAACCGGTCATCGCGGTCGTGCCGGGCTGGGCCGCGGGCGGCGGGCACTCCCTGCACGTCGTGTGCGATCTCACCCTCGCCTCGGCCGAGCACGCGAAGTTCAAGCAGACCGACGCCGACGTCGGCTCGTTCGACGGCGGTTACGGCTCGGCCTACCTGGCGAAGATGGTCGGTCAGAAATTCGCCCGGGAGATCTTCTTCCTCGGCCGGGAGTACTCCGCCGAGCAGATGCACCGGATGGGCGCGGTGAACGCCGTGGTCCCGCACGCCGACCTCGAGAAAGAAGCCTTGGACTGGGCGTGGACGATCGCCGGCAAGTCGCCGACGGCCCAGCGGATGCTGAAGTACGCGTTCAACCTCACCGACGACGGCATGGTCGGTCAGCAGCTGTTCGCCGGTGAGACCACCCGCCTGGCCTATATGCAGGACGAGGCCGTCGAAGGCCGTGACGCGTTCCTGCAGAAACGCGACCCCGATTTCAAGGACATCCCCTATTACTACTGACCTGCGCCCCCTCCACCTCGACGGCTCCCCCGAGGCCCTGGCAACGCTGCGCCAGGCCGTCGCGGACGCGCTGAGCGGCGGCCCCGCCGTGCTGCCCTTCACCGACCCCGCGTTGCGGGACGCGATGACACCCGCCGAGCCCGCCGAACCCGACACCGCCGTGATCATCGCCACGTCGGGGTCGACGGGCGCACCCAAGGGCGTGCTGTTGTCGGCGCGTGCGCTGATCGCGTCCGCTGAGGCCACCCACCGCCGCCTCGGCGGGCCGGGGCAGTGGCTGCTGGCCACCCCGGCGCACTACATCGGCGGGCTGCAGGTGCTGGTCCGGTCCCTGCTGGCCGCGACGACTCCGGCGTTCCTGACCGGCCACGGCTTCCGGCCGGACGCCTTCGCCACCGCGGCAGCGACGCTGAAGAGCGGCCCCCGCTACACCGCACTCGTCCCCACCCAGCTGGTCCGGCTGCTCGACGACGGCGGCGCCGGACTGGCCGCGGCGCGAACCTTCGACGCGATCGTCCTCGGCGCGGCAGCGACGTCGGCCGCGCTGCGCGAACGCGCCGCCGAGGCCGGAGTCCGGATCATGCCCGCCTACGGGATGAGCGAAACGGCCAGCGGCTGCGTCTACGACGGCGTCCCCCTCGACGGGGTCCGCGTCGACGTCGACGGGGACCGGATCCGGATCGCCGGCGACGTTCTCGCGCACGGTTACCGGCGTCGGCCGGACCTGACGGCGGAGGCGTTCCGAGACGGTTGGTTCACGACGTCCGACCGTGGGGTCCGGCACGCCGACGGCCGGGTCGAGGTGCTCGGCCGCGCCGACGACATGATCAACACCGGTGGGGTGAAGGTGTCCGCCAACGCGATCGAACGCTGCCTGACCACCCAGCCAGGGGTGCGTGAGGCGTGTGTCGTCGGGCTGCCGGATGCCGAGTGGGGTGAGGCGGTGGTGGCGTTGGTCGTCCCAGCCGGTGAACCGCGCGACGCGGACGAACTGCGTGCCGCGGTGCGGGCCGAACTGGGCGCGGCGTCGACCCCGAAACGGTTCGAATACGCGGCTGAGCTGCCCCTGCGCGGGCCGGGAAAGATCGACCGGGCTGCCGTGAAGGCCCGACTTCTGGCGGGTTTCGGCCGCTGAACCGACGACAGCGACGGCCCCGGACGGCCCGGTGACGCGCGGGTCACACCGGTGCCCCCGCCAGGCGCTCGAGCGCGGCCGCTACGGCGGCGCGAAGTCGCTCGTGCACGTCACGAAGGCCTTCGCGGCCGGCCCTGACCTCGATGACCCGGAGGCCGCTCGGCCGCGTGAGAGCCGCTTTGAAGGCGTCCGCGCTCTCGACCACCACGTGGCCGACCCGGTAGCCCGCGCAAAGACCGGCGAGGTCGGCACCGTGCGGCGTGCCGAAGATCCGCTCGAAACTCTCGGCGTGCCGGGGTGCACCTTGCTCCAGCAACGAAAAGATCCCGCCACCGTCGTCGTTCAGGACCACGATGGTGAGGTTCGGGGCCGGTTCTCCGTGACCGACCGACAACCCGTTCAGGTCGTGCAGGAACGTCACGTCGCCCACCAGCGCGTAGGCGGCTCCGTGCGCGATCGCCACACCCGCCGCCGTCGAGGTGTTGCCGTCGATGCCCGCCACTCCCCGGTTCGCGTACACGCGGACGTCGTTCCTGCGCGGTGCCGCGAAGTCGACGTCGCGGATGGCGTTGGACGCTCCCACGAACAAGGCCGCCTCGGGCGGCAGGGCTTCGACCAGGTCGCGCGCGACGTGCAAGCCGGTCGGCCACCGCTCCCCCGCCAGGAAGTCGTCGATCGCCCCGCCCGCGTAGCGGGCCGCTCGGAGCCAGGCTTCCTTCCATTCGAGGTCCACCGCGCCTTCGGGCAGCCAGGTCGTCGCCACGGAGGCGCCGAACTCGGTGTCGGCCCACGCACCGGGATCGCCGACCACGTGGACGAAGGGAACCTCGGTGAGCAGCCGCCGCACACTCCGGGCCAGCGTGGGCCGGCCGACGACGACCACCGCGTCCGGGCGCAGCGCCGGGGGCACCGGACCGGCCAGCAGCAGCGAGCCGCCGCGCAGCCCGCCCGGGGCGATCGGCTCGGCCACGACCGGCCACCCGAGCGACGCGGCCGCCGCCAGCCGCTCCGGCCGGTCGTCGCCGAGCACGACCAGTGTCCGGCCGGGCAGTCCGGCCGGGCGCCGCAGCACCGGGGTCGAAGTGGCCGTGCGTGTCCACACGGGACGCGAAGAGGCCGGCCAAGAGTCGTCCTCGGGGACCAGCGGCTCCTCGAAGGGCACGTTCACGTGCACCGGCTGCGCTTCGCGGGCGACCGCGGCCGCACGGCACATCAGCGATCGCCAGGTCGCGTCTTCGCGCCCGGGACGCGTGGGGGGTACTTCGAACGTCGCGATCCCGAGGATGCCCTGCTGCTTGACGGTCTGGCTGGCGCCGGCGTGGAGCAGTTCGACCGGCCGGTCCGCGGTCACGACGATCACCGGCACCCGGCCGTGGACGGCTTCGAGCACCGCGGGGTGCAGGTTCGCCACGGCGGTGCCGGACGTGCACGCGACGAGCACGGGCGCGCCGGTGGCCTTGGCGAGGCCGACGGCGAGGAAGCCGGCGCTGCGTTCGTCGATCCGGACGTGCAGTTTCAGCCGGCCCGCCCGCTCGGCCTGGTGCAGCGCGAAAGCCAGCGGCGCGCTCCTGGAGCCCGGGCACAGCACGGCGTGGGTCACCCCGTTGGCGATCAGCTCGTCGACGACGATCCGCGCCTTCGCGGCCGCCGACGGCCGTGGGGCGGAGTTCACGTCACCACCCCCTCGATGGCATCTCGCAGGGGCCGCATCTTGGCGCTCGCCTCACGTGCCTCCCCCACCGGATCGGACGTCTCGACGATCCCGCACCCGGCGAAGAGCCGGGCCGTGCTGCCGTCGAACTGCGCGCACCGCAAGGCGATACCGCACTCGCCGTCACCGCGGGCGTCCAGCCAGCCCACCGGACCGCTGTACCTGCCGCGGTCCATACCCTCCAGCCGATCGATCAGCTGCCTCGCTTCCTCGCGCGGCACACCTCCGACGGCCGCGGTGGGGTGAACCGCCTCGACGACGCGCAGGAGCCACGTCGGTTCCGCGAGCTCGGCGCGCACGTCGGTGGCCAGGTGCTGGACGTTCGGCAACCGCAGGACGTGCGGGCCTTCGGTGGACAACGCGGTGCAGAGCGGTCGCAACGACTCGACCAGCGACTCGGCGGCGAAAGCGTGCTCACGGCGGTCTTTCGGCGACAACAGGAGCCCCGCCGCGACCGCGTCTCCGGTCGTGTCACCACTGGGCCAAGCCGTGCCGGCCAGCACGCGCGATTCGACGAGGAGCCCGGTCTTCCGGATCAGCAGCTCGGGGGTGGCCCCGACGAGGCCGTCGACGGCATAGGTCCAGCACCGGGGGTAGTGCTCGGCCAGGTGCCGGAGCACGAACCTCTCGTCGAGCGCGTCCTCGGCCATCGCCAGCACATCATGCGCCAGTACCACTTTGTCCAGCCGCCCGGCGCGGATGTGGCCCACGGCGTCGCGAACGGCTGATCGGTAGGCGTCCGCGGGGAAGTCCCCGTCGGCGTAGCGCACGGCGCGCGGCCGGCGCACCGGCACCACCCGGTTGCCGTGCGGCGGCTGCCCGATCGTGGTGATCCAGGCCCGCTCGCCGCGCCGGGCGACCACGACTTCGGGGACGATCACCAGTGACTTCGCGGGCTGGTCGGCGAAAGCCATGCTGACGAACGCCACCGGTCCGCTGCCCGGCACCCCGACCGCGTCGTCGATGTCGAGTCCGGCGACGAAGTTCCGCCACCACGAGTCGGCCTCTTCGAACCGTGCCGGACCGCGCACCTCCAGCCGTGCGGCTTCCCCCCACCCCACGAAACCGGTGTCCCCACGGACCCAAGCCAGCGTGCGCTCGGGACCGGGCAACAGTTCGAGCAGCTCGCACGGGTCTGTCTCCGTCGAGCGGACGAGCAACCGGCTCGTCGGTTGTGCCTGCTGCGAAATGGTCACAGGTGAAAGCTACGAGGCGGCCGGCCGTACTCCGTGCCCGTAAGGGAACCGGGACTCCCGCGCGAGCTGCACGGGAAGCTGCCCCGGATCCGCCTTGCCGGACACGGCTCATGCCGCACGGTCGTCCTGGCAGGGTTCGAGTTCGACAGGCCAGGAGGCTCCATGCACCAGATCGCGGACGCCGCGCCCGACCCGCAGCCGCTGCTCCGGATCATCCGGGGCTTCTGGGCGGCCAAGACGCTGGCGGTGGCGGTCGATCTGGACCTCTTCACGCACATCGCCGGCGGTACCGGAGCCACCGTGGAAACGCTGGAAGAGTCGTTGGGGCTTCAGCGACGACCGGCCGACGCACTGCTGACCGCCTGTGCCAGCCTGGGATTGCTCGAGAAGCGGGACGATCGCTACCACAACAGCGACGTGGCCCGGCAATTCCTCGCGCGTGACAGCGAAAACTACCTCGGCTCCGTGGTGCAGGCCGTCGACCAACGCAACTTTCCGGCCTGGATGGGCGTCCTGGACGCGCTGCGCGGAAACCGGCCCGTCAGCTGGGACCTCGGTGGCAGTGGACCGCTGTTCGACGGGGAAGACGCGCAGTTCGTCGAGAGTGTCCGGATCGGGTTGCGGTCACTCGCCGCCGCGACCGCACGCAAGCTCGCTCTCGTCGTCGACCTGTCCACCACCCGCCGGCTGCTCGACATCAGCGGCCGCGGTGAGGGTTACGGCGCCGAACTCTGCCGGTGGCACGAGCGGCTGCGGGTGACCGTGTACCACTCACCCCTGCTGAGCTCGCTCTCCCCGGCCGCCGAGGAAACGGTGCACGGCGACCGGCTGTCCACGGTGACCGGCGACCTGACCGCCGACCTGGCTCTTCCCCCGGGCCACGACACGATCCTCCTGGCTTCGGTACTGCGCGACCTGAGCGAGACCGACTGCCGGCTGACCCTGGCGAAGTGCTACACCGCGTTGCCGCCGGGCGGCCGCCTCGTCATCGTCGATCTCTTCGTGACCGACGACCGGACCGGCCCACCGGAGGCCGCCTTGGAAGGGATGAACACGCTGGTGGAAACCATGGGACGAAACCACACCGCCACGGAGTTCGGCTCCTGGCTCGGCGAAGCCGGCTTCACCGGCGTCGACACCGCCAGCTTCGACGCCCCCGCGGCGAACCGTGTCCTGATCGCGGAAAGGCCGGGCGCATGACCGGCGTGATCACACACGGAACAGCTCAGTGGCAGCCGGACTCGTGGCGGTCGGCTCCCACCGGGATGCAGCCCGTCTGGCCGGACGAACACGAGCTGCCGGCGATCATCGACGAGCTCCACGCCGCGCCCGATCTCGTGACAGCCGGCGAAATCGACGCTTTGGCGCGCGGCATCGCTCAGGCCGCGGCCGGCGACGCGCTCGTCATCCACGCCGGCGAGTGCGCTGAACGGTTCAGTGCCGTCAGCGCGGCCGACGTGGCGGCCCGGGTCGCCCAGTTGCGGGAACTCGGGGACGAGCTCACCGGGAAGCGGAGCCCGGCGGTCGTCATCGGACGCATCGCCGGGCAGTACGCGAAGCCGAGGTCCACCACGACCCGGCTGCTGGTCCGCGGGTTCAGCGTCACGGAGATCGCCAGCTACCGCGGGGACATCGTCAACGACGTCGCGCCCGACCGGCTCTCGCGCACACCCGACCCGAGGCGGCTGCTCCGCGCCTACCACCACGCGGCGGCGACCATGTCGTTGCTGCGCGCGGACGCCGTGGGCCGAGCCGGCTCGCGCACGAGTGTCTTCACGTCGCACGAGGCGCTGCTCCTGCAGTACGAAGAGGCGCTGACCCGGGAACGCGGGGGTAGCTGGCTGAACACGGGGACCCACCTGCCGTGGGTCGGTTACCGCACCGCGGATCCGGCCGGCGGCCACGTGCGATACCTCTCGGGCATCGGCAACCCCGTCGCGGTCAAGGTGTCCGCCGGCACGAGTCCGTCGACGCTCGCCGAGGTCTGCGCCCGGCTCGATCCGGATCGCCGGCCGGGAAGGCTCCTGCTGATCGGGCGATTCGGCGCGGACCGGGTGGCCGAGGTACTGCCCGCACTGGCCGACGTCGTGCGCAACGCCGGGCACGTCCCGGCTTGGGTGTGCGATCCGATGCACGGCAACACTTTCACCGGACCGCAAGGCCGCAAGACCCGGCGCGTCGCGGACCTCCTTCGCGAGATCACGGGCTTCGTCGGCGCGTTGACCAAGATGGGCGTCCCGGCGGCGGGCCTGCACCTCGAAGTCACCACCGAACCGGTGACCGAGTGCGTCGGCGGTCCCGGCGGCCCGGACGCGGCAGGACTCGCCCGCCGTTACACGACAACCTGCGACCCACGCCTCAACCCCCGGCAAGCGAAGTTCGTAGTAGCCGAAACGCGGCGGCTCCTGCTGCGCTGAAACGTCCTCGACCGGCAAACCGACCGCGATACCCGCTCGCTGGTCGTCGTCGACGCCGGCCGGTCACCCGATATCCGCGGGTGGCCGGCCGGCGCTACGAGCGGAGCAATCCGATCACCGCGGCCGACTTCGGCTCGTCGAGGAACCGCAAGCCCATGAAGTTGTCGCCGGCGCTGAAGCCGGGCAACGCCCAGATCTCTTCGTACGGCAGCCCGACGCGGCGGTAGTGCCGCAGGCTGTAGACGTTGCTGAACAAGCACTTCCCCGGATCCGGGGTCCACAAGCGCCGCGCGAACCCGGGATTGCGGAAGCAATGCCCCACTTCCGCGGCGGCTTGGACGTGCTTGCGGCCGGTGAGCAGGACGATGTCGCCGGTGGTGACGGTGTCCATCCGGCGGTCGTACTTGTCCTTGGCGCCCCAGAACCGCGCCCGGCCACCCGGGTGCAGTGCGGTCAGGCGGGCGAGATCGGGCGGCTCGAGCAGGTCAGCGAACTCGCCGAACTCCACGGTCTGGTCGAGGGACGCCGCCCCGTACCGGCGCGCGTCCGCGGTGCCGTAGGACGGCTGGATGAAGACCTGGGCCACGGCCCTACGCTAGCGGGCCCCGGCGCCTCCTTCATCCAGGTGGCCTAATTGCCTGGTGGAAGGCACAAAGACGATTGATCCGCCGCAGGTCGGGGTACTTCTGCGACACAACGCCACCCCACCTTCCGCGGCGCTCTCGCCGGATCGCCGCGCGTCCATCCGGAGATCATCATGAACGACTCAGGAGCCTGGCACGACAAGTTGCAGCGTCAGCAGGAAGCGATCCAGCGCAAGCGCAGCGAACCCCCGACCACCGGCACCGTCACGCCGGCCCGGTGACCGCCGCCCAGCCACCGAGGACCATCGAACGATGCCCGCCGTCCCCTGTCCGTCAAGGGTTTCCGGCGGGCATCGTCGCTTTCACCGCAGCCCGGCGGTCGGCCCCAGCAGCTCGGTGAACACCGTGACGGCGCGGTCGATCGCGTCGTCGTCGACACCGGCGTGGGTGACCGCGCGGATGCGGTCGGTCCCCAGCTCCTCCACCTTGACACCGCGGCGGCGGGCCGCCTCGATCAGGGTGCGGGTCGTGTAGCGGTCGTCGCGGACCTTGAAGAACACCATGTTCGTCACCGGCGGGCCCGGGTCCAGGCGGACGCCGGGGACGCGCGAGAGACCGCGGGCCAGGCGTGCCGCGCGGGCGTGGTCGTCGGCCAGGCGTTCGGTCATCTCGGTGAGCGCGACGATGCCGCAGGCCGCGATCATCCCGGCCTGGCGCATGCCGCCGCCGAGCATCTTGCGCATCCGGCGGGCCGCCGCGATCGTCACGCGGTCCCCGACCAGCACCGAGCCGATCGGCGCGCACAGGCCCTTCGACAGGCAGATCTGCACGGTGTCGGCGTGCTTGGCGATCTCCGCCGCGCTGACGCCCAGCGCGACCGCGGCGTTGAACAGCCGCGCGCCGTCGAGGTGCAGGGCGACGCCGTGCGAACGGATCAGCCGCGACACCTCGCTCAGGTAGTCCAGCTGCAACGGCAGCCCGCCGCAACGGTTCTGCGGCGTCTCCAGGCTCAGCACGGCCGGCGGCGCGATCTGCGGGTCGCTGCGGTCCACCGCGAGCGCCTCGGCGATCGCGGCCGGGTCGATGGTGCCGTCGGCGAGGTTGGGCAGCGGGTCGTAGACGATGCCGCCGCACAGCGACGCGCCACCCGCTTCGTAGACGTAGACGTCGGACTCGTGGCCGACGATCGCCTTGCCGCCGCGCGGGCAGTGGGCCAGCAACGCGGTCAGGTTGGCCATCGTGCCGCTCGGCATCAGGCAGCCCGCCTGCTTGCCGAGCAGCTCGGCCGAGAGCTGCTCGAGGCGGTCCACGGTCGGGTCCTCGCCGTAGACGTCGTCGCCGAGCGGAGCGCGGGCGACCGCCTCGAGCATCGCCGGGGTGGGCAGGGTGAAGGTGTCGCTGCGGAGTTCGACGTGCGTGCCCTGGGCGGGCACGGCTTCCGGGCGCAGGGTCGCGAGGTCGTCGGCGAAAGTCGTCACAACAGGCTCCTAGAGGTCAGCGGGTGGTCATGCGGTCGCGGAGGCTCCGCGGGCGCATGTCGGTCCAGACGGCGTCGATGTGGGCGAGGCACTCGGCACGCGGGCCGGTGACGCCGGCGCTCAGCCAGCCCGGCGGCAGGTCGCGTCCGGCGGGCCAGATCGAGTACTGGTCCTCGTCGTTGCGGACGACGGTGTAGCTCATGAGGCGCTCCGGGTGTCGATGAGCGAGCGGACGGCGTCGTCGAGGCCGACTTCGGCCTGGCTCCAGCGCCAGCGGCGTTCCTCGACGTCGGCGCGGACGCGGGCGAACGCCGTCTCGGCCTCGGTGACGGCGGCGAGCACGGAGTCCCGCGCCGGGCCGCCGCCGTGGGCGGCGTGCTGGGCGACCTCGGCCGGGTCGAGCGCCGCGAGGACGTGCTCGGGCTGCCCGGCCAGCCGGGTCCGGGCGACTTCGTGCAGCGGCAGCCCGGCGTCGAGGGCGTCCTTGGCGATGGCGCCGACCTCGTGGTGGGCCTGCCGGAACGGCATCCCGGCGTCGACGAGCCGTTCCGCCAGGTGCGTGGCCGCGGTCTGGCCGTCGACGGCCCGTTCGTACATCCGCTCCGGCACCGGCTCGGCCCCCTCGACGACCAGCCGCAGCAGGACGACCGCGTCGGTGGCCGCTTCGAGCGCCGACCACGCCGGGGCCACGGCCTCCGTGCCGACGGCGATGGCGTTGGTGAACCGGGCGGTGGCCATCGCGCTCGCCGACGCGGTGAACGCACCGAGCGGTGCCAGCGCCCGGCCCTGGACGTGCTCCAGCAGGAACGGG